>NZ_CAWOOJ010000007.1:0-135602 GCF_963883145.1 Escherichia sp. E4385 | reverse complement strand
GCATTTCATGCAGCGGAAAACGTTTTGATTCCGCGATAGTAGAAATTGCCTTCGCGCCAAAACGCGAGTCGAGTAGTTCTGAGCGGAAATCCGTTAACAGCTTCTGGTCCATTTCGAACTCCTTAAATTTATTTGAAGGCAATAAAAAAGTAGGATTTATCTGGAATGGACGCAAGGGGTTACAGGTATAATTTAAATAACAAAATCCTAAGCATGAAATTGATTTATCTATATAACAAACTAACACCAATAATATTTACACCAGAAAACACCAGATTAATTTTAAATATATATTTAAGGAATTCCTGTTATTTATTTTAATAACCAAAAAGAGTTTACTTCCTTCTGCATTCTTACACAGATTACCGCTACTCTTATTTGTAATAACAGCGATACACCTGCTTTTATCATGGAGTAGCGTGAATGTTCCGAAAATGAAATTTTGCAAAAAAACGTTTATCACTCATTTTCTTTGTATATTAATGGGTTATATTTTTTGACACATTAATAAACGTGATCTTCCGCACACTTCATCCCCCATCGACCGTAGCGAATGACTACTCTTAAAGGAAAGCCCGATAATTAGAGACGAATTTCGGAGGTCGGATCCTTATGCTCAATCAGAAAATTCAAAACCTTAATCCAGATGAACGGATAATCGAAGTCGATCTCTGCTATGAGCTGGATCCGTATGAATTAAAACTGGATGAGATGATGGAGGCAGAGCCAGAACCCGAGATGATTGAGGGGCTACCCGCCTCTGATGCGCTGACCCCTGCCGATCGTTATCTCGAACTGTTCGAGCATGTCCAGTCGGCGAAAATTTTCCCTGACAGCAAAACCTTCCCTGACTGCGCCCCCAAAATGGACCCGCTGGATATCTTAATCCGCTATCGTAAAGTGCGCCGTCATCGCGATTTCGACTTACGCCAGTTTGTTGAAAAGCACTTCTGGCAGCCGGAAGTCTACTCCAGCGAGTATGTATCGGACCCGCAAAACTCACTGAAAGAGCATATCGACCAACTATGGCCGGTGTTAACCCGCGAACCCCAGGATCATATTCCCTGGTCTTCCCTGCTGGCGCTACCGCAATCGTACATTGTCCCGGGGGGCCGTTTTAGCGAAACCTACTACTGGGATTCCTATTTCACCATGCTGGGGCTGGCAGAGAGCGGGCGTGAGGATTTACTGAAATGCATGGCCGACAACTTCGCCTGGATGATAGAAAACTATGGCCACATCCCCAACGGCAACCGCACCTATTATTTGAGCCGCTCGCAGCCACCGGTTTTTGCGTTGATGGTGGAGCTATTTGAAGAAGATGGTGTGCGCGGTGCACGCCGCTACCTTGATCATCTAAAAATGGAATATGCCTTCTGGATGGACGGCGCAGAATCACTGATTCCGAATCAGGCCTATCGCCATGTGGTGCGGATGCCGGACGGCGCCCTGCTCAACCGTTATTGGGATGACCGCGACACGCCGCGCGATGAATCCTGGCTGGAAGATGTGGAAACCGCGAAACACTCCGGTCGCCCGCCTAACGAGGTGTATCGCGATTTACGCGCAGGTGCCGCTTCTGGCTGGGATTACTCATCACGCTGGCTACGTGACGCGGGCCGTCTGGCAAGCATTCGCACTACCCAATTCATCCCCATCGACCTTAATGCTTTCCTGTTTAAACTGGAGAGCGCCATTGCCAACATCTCGGCGCTGAAAGGTGAGAAAGAGACAGAAACGCTGTTCCGCCAGAAAGCCAGCGCCCGCCGCGATGCAGTTAACCGTTATCTCTGGGATGATGAAAACGGCATCTACCGCGATTACGACTGGCGGCGCGAGCAGTTAGCCCTCTTTTCCGCTGCCGCTATTGTGCCGTTATACGTGGGCATGGCGAATCACGAACAGGCAGACCGCCTGGCAAACGCCGTACGTAGCCGTTTACTAACGCCGGGAGGGATTCTGGCGAGCGAGTATGAAACCGGAGAACAGTGGGATAAACCCAACGGCTGGGCGCCATTGCAGTGGATGGCGATTCAGGGATTTAAAATGTACGGCGATGACTATCTGGGTGATGAAATCGCGCGTAGCTGGCTGAAGACAGTGAACCAGTTTTACCTGGAACATCACAAACTGATCGAGAAATACCATATTGCCGATGGCATTCCCCGTGAGGGCGGCGGGGGCGAATATCCGTTGCAGGATGGATTTGGCTGGACCAACGGTGTGGTACGGCGCCTGATAGGTTTGTACGGCGAACCGTAATATTTTAACAGCCAGCCACTAACAACCTGCTGGCTATAAAACTATCCTCTTCAGGAGGCGATATTTAACATCATCGCCGCCTGAGTGCGGTTTTTCACTTCCAGACGGCGATAAAGCGATTCCAGATGCGCTTTAACCGTTCCGGTACTGATATTTAACGCCCTGCCGATCTCTTTATTTGATTCACCTGCCGCCAGCATAGTTAAAATTTCCCGTTGGCGGGCGCTTAGCGATTTGAGGTCTTTTGTGTCTTTTTCCGGTGTCGTTCGCCAGTCTCCGGGCAGAAACATCATTCCCATTGCCGCGCTATTTACCGCCAATGCAAACGTCTCGACGGCTGAATCACGCAGTACAATTGCCATCACGTTCAAATGGATAACTTCCTGTAACCATCGTTTGCTGCAATCTGTCGCCGTTATCAACACTTTAACATCAGGAAATTGCACTACGGTTTTTTGCAGTAACCAGTAGCAAAACTCACCATCCTGATCGCCATCAAGCATGACTAAGGCTTCAGGGGAACTTTCCAGTTTTTGCCACAGTTCATCTGCCTGATCGACGCCCTGAATACTCACTCCTGGAATACGCTGCTGTAAGCTGATTTTCATTCCGTGAATAAATATTGACTGCCTGTCAAACATGATTATATGCATTACTGAATCTCCACCTGGATACGTTAAAACTCTTAAGTAGGGGAAGGGTATTACCCGAGAGGCAAAATAAGAATTCGCCATTTGGCGGTGGCCATTCTACAGATATGCAATGTGGAAAATAGTTATCGATATAAATAGTTACAGCTGACAGCCTGAAATTACATGTCGAGGGCATTATTTAAAACATTTTTGAGGAAATCCTTATATCTCCATCTGACAGGCATTCAAATAAACCGTGATTTTCGCGAGAGCTGACTAAATACCTGACCGCAAAACGATTAAATTGCGCACGAAAAGCCAATACTGCATTTACTATTTTGCAGGAATTTGCTGAAAAGACAGTCCTTCAAGCGTTATTTTTCCTTTCCAGTGAAGCTTATCAGCCATTTCCTTCTAAAAAATACCGGTATTAATCATTACTACATTGTGAAACCTTGCATTAGATGCTAGAAAAAACAATAAATAATGCGCTATGCGCGTTACTGTTTCGCTGTGAACAACAATCGGTCAAAGAAATGGATAAAATTCACGCAATGCAGTTGTTCATTAAGGTCGCAGAGCTGGAAAGTTTTTCCCGTGCAGCGGATTTCTTTGCTTTGCCAAAGGGAAGTGTTTCGCGCCAGATACAGGCACTGGAACATCAGCTTGGCACCCAGTTGCTGCATCGCACTACGCGGCGGGTCAAACTTACCCCCGACGGCATGACCTATTACCAACGAGCGAAAGATGTGTTGAGTAATCTCAACGAACTGGACGGCCTGTTTCAGCAGGATACCACCAGCATCAGCGGCAAATTACGCGTCGATATCCCGCTCGGAATTGCGAAAAACCTGTTGCTGCCGCGCCTGCCAGAATTTCTTCATCAGTACCCAGGGATTGAACTGGAATTAAGTAGCAGTGACCGGGCGATTGATATTCTTCGTGATGGCTATGATTGCGTGATGCGCACGGGCTCGTTGCCCGACGAGGGTATTATTACCCGCCCCCTCGGCAGACTGACAATGGTCAACTGTGCCAGCCCGCACTATCTGACGCGTTTTGGTTATCCACAAAGTGTGGACGATCTGACTTCGCACGCAGTGGTGCATTACACGCCGCATTTGGGCGCGCATCCATTAGGTTTTGAGGTTGCCACCAGTAATGGCGTCCAGTGGTTTAAGTCCGGCGGCATGTTGACGGTAAACAGTAGCGAAACCTATCTCGCCGCCGGCCTGGCGGGTCTGGGTATCATTCAAATCCCCCGCGTCGCCGTACGCGAAGCCCTACGCGCCGGGCGGCTTATTGAAGTGTTGCCCAACTACCGCGCCGAGCCGCTATCCATTTCTCTGGTTTATCCCCAGCGTCGGGAGCTTTCCCGCCGTGTAAATCTGTTTATGCAGTGGCTGGCTGGCGTAATAAAAGAGCACCTGGACTGACCGACTATACTTTTTAAGACAGACAACGACAGAAGGACTAAAGAGCGGATGACGCAGGAAAACGAGATCAAACGTCCCACCCAGGATCTGGAGCACGAGCAAATTAAACATCTGGATAATAGCGATAAAGGCAGCAAAGTCAGTCAGGCGTTGGAAACCGTTACCACCACTGCCGGGAAAGTCCAACGTCAACCAATCATCGCGCACCTGATACGCGCGACAGAACGCTTCAATGATCGGCTGGGTAACCAGTTTGGCGCGGCAATCACTTATTTCTCGTTTTTATCGATGATCCCGATTTTGATGGTGTCGTTTGCCGCAGGGGGCTTTGTGCTGGCCTCCCACCCGATGCTGCTGCAGGATATCTTCGACAAAATTCTGCAAAACATCAGCGATCCGACGCTGGCGGCCACATTGAAAAATACCATCAACACCGCCGTTCAGCAGCGAACGACCGTAGGGCTTGTCGGCCTGGCGGTGGCGCTCTATTCCGGGATCAACTGGATGGGAAATTTGCGTGAAGCAATTCGCGCTCAATCGCGTGATGTTTGGGAACGTTCACCGCAAGATCAGGAGAAGTTTTGGGTTAAGTATCTGCGTGATTTTATTTCGCTAATTGGTTTATTGATTGCGCTGATTGTCACGCTTTCAATAACCTCGGTTGCCGGTTCGGCGCAGCAAATGATTATTAGCGCCCTGCACCTTAACAGTATTGAGTGGCTGAAACCGACGTGGCGGTTGATTGGCATGGCGATTTCTATCTTCGCTAACTATCTGCTTTTCTTCTGGATCTTCTGGCGTCTTCCGCGTCATCGCCCGCGTAAAAAGGCGCTGATTCGTGGAACATTCATCGCGGCTATTGGTTTTGAAGTCATTAAAATCGTGATGACGTATACCCTGCCGTCGTTGATGAAATCCCCGTCTGGCGCGGCATTTGGTTCCGTGCTGGGGCTGATGGCGTTTTTTTACTTCTTTGCCCGTCTGACGTTGTTTTGCGCGGCGTGGATTGCCACCGCCGAATACAAAGACGACCCGCGAATGCCGGGGAAAACGCAGCATTAAAATAGGTCGGATGCGGCGTAAACGCCTTATTCGGCCTACGAATTTATTCAACCTGGCTCGCCGTAGGCCGGATAAGATGCACCAGCATCGCATCCGGCTATAATGCGCACATAACCACCTGAAACTCTTCCCCTGGACCTCTTCAGCCATCTCTTCGGGAGCCAACAATTTCACATCAACTCATAAACCCAGCATATAAATCCAGTTGGTAACTTTTATTTAACCTGAAACCAGTTTTATCCACCATTTATGAAATTGTGTGAAGCATTTCATAGAAGAAAAATCACTAGTCTAAACATTATCCGCTTTTTGCCTGGTTTTTAACCTTTTCCACGATTTGTTACACATTGAAATATCACTTTTGCTGTGCGTAATATGGCTATTCGTTCGCCAAAAAATAAGAAAAGATTATGCAAGCAACAGCCACAACACTCGACAACGAGCAAGAATACAAGCCGATAAACTCACGTAATAAAGTCCTTGTCGCCTCCCTCATTGGCACGGCCATTGAGTTCTTCGACTTCTACATTTACGCCACTGCGGCCGTTATTGTGTTCCCGCATATCTTCTTCCCGCAGGGCGATCCGGCGGCAGCGACGCTACAATCGCTCGCCACCTTCGCCATCGCTTTCGTCGCACGCCCAATCGGTTCTGCCGTATTTGGTCATTTCGGCGATCGCGTTGGGCGTAAAGCGACGCTGGTCGCCTCGTTGCTAACGATGGGGATTTCAACAGTGGTGATTGGTCTGCTGCCGGGCTACGCCACGATTGGTATTTTCGCCCCGCTGCTGCTGGCACTGGCTCGATTTGGTCAAGGTCTGGGATTAGGCGGTGAATGGGGTGGCGCAGCGCTGTTGGCAACCGAGAACGCACCACCGCGTAAACGTGCGCTGTACGGCTCCTTCCCACAGCTGGGCGCACCGATTGGCTTCTTCTTTGCTAACGGCACTTTTCTGCTGCTTTCCTGGCTGCTGACTGATGAGCAGTTTATGAGCTGGGGCTGGCGCGTGCCGTTTATCTTCTCGGCGGTGCTGGTCATTATCGGCCTGTATGTTCGCGTGTCGCTGCATGAGTCGCCGGTGTTTGAAAAAGTCGCTAAAGCGAAAAAGCAGGTGAAGATCCCGCTGGGTACACTGCTGACCAAACACGTGCGCGTCACGGTACTCGGCACCTTTATCATGCTGGCAACCTACACGTTGTTTTATATCATGACCGTCTACTCAATGACCTTCAGTACCGCCGCCGCGCCAATTGGGCTTGGCCTGCCGCGCAATGAAGTGCTGTGGATGCTGATGATGGCAGTTATTGGTTTTGGCGTGATGGTACCAGTAGCCGGATTGCTGGCCGATGCCTTTGGGCGGCGTAAAAGCATGGTGATCATCACGACGCTAATCATCCTGTTCGCGCTGTTCGCCTTTAATCCACTGCTCGGTTCTGGCAATCCTATTCTGGTTTTTGCTTTCCTGCTGCTGGGGTTAAGCCTGATGGGGCTGACCTTCGGGCCGATGGGCGCGCTGTTACCAGAGCTGTTCCCGACAGAAGTGCGTTACACCGGAGCATCATTCTCTTACAACGTATCGTCGATTCTCGGGGCTTCCGTTGCGCCGTATATCGCGGCCTGGTTGCAAACTAACTACGGGTTAGGTGCGGTGGGGTTATATCTGGCGGCAATGGCTGGCTTGACGTTAATCGCCCTGCTGCTGACGCATGAGACGCGACATCAGTCGTTGTAATAAGAGTGAAAAGCCTGATGCGCTACGCTTATCGGGCATGAACAAAGCGCACTTTGCCAACAATCTAAATCTGTTTAATTGCCGGATGCCAGATATCCGGCAATTTCCATCACTTCTTCATCTGTGACAAAATTGTCCGGCACTGATTAGCCTCCCCTTCGGAAGGCGAGATCAGCGCCAGCAAGGCCGCAGCTGGCGTCACCAGCGTTGCCAGTGCCGCCGCAACGGCACCTCGGGCAATCAGCGGCCCGGCTTTCACCCCAGCCTGCGGATTTTTAAACGTCCCACGCACATACAGCGGCGAACGCAGTGTGATAATCCGAATCCCTTTACTCTCCGGATCAATAGTCAAATCCAGCTGTTCCGAAGCAAAACTTGCCGTGCCGGTAACATTAATCAACGCGTTCTCAGTATCAAAAGCAAAAATCTGCGGACGCGCCACGCCATTGGCAATATTCAGATTTGCTGCCGCGCAGTTCACCCGCACCTCATCATCACCGAAAATCGCACCGACAATGTAGTTGCCGACATTCAGCCCAACAATCTCCATCAGGTTGCGGCTCACCAGCCCGTCATTCATCAACAGTTTCAGGTTACCGTTACTGTTCCCCAAAAGCGCCGCCACTGAGTTACCGCTACCGCGTAGTTCCGCATCACCGTTCATTTCCCCCAGCGTCTTCTGCATCAATTCCACATCCGGCATCAGTTCTTTCAGTTTCAGTCGACGAGCCTGAATATCTGCCCGCCCTTGCATCGGCTTTTTATCGCCTTCCAGATGAATATTCGCCGCAATGCTGC
This sequence comes from Escherichia sp. E4385, assembly GCF_963883145.1. Lineage (NCBI taxonomy): Bacteria > Pseudomonadati > Pseudomonadota > Gammaproteobacteria > Enterobacterales > Enterobacteriaceae > Escherichia > Escherichia sp. E4385. The sequence continues at coordinate 127,679 of NZ_CAWOOJ010000007.1, read as the reverse complement.
CGCCCGCCATGCCAAATTTCAGCGGTTGCAGGCGTAGGTCAGCGTTTTTGAGGATGATATGGGTAGAAAGATCGCTAATCGGCAGGCTGCTGCCATGCTCAATACGACGGCCTTTGAATCGAACATCGGCATCCATGACGTCCCATTTATCGGTTTCGAAGCGGTCATACGGCAGCACTTTGCCCGCAGGCTGAACGCTTTTTTCGCCCTTCTTCTGTTCAGACCGTTTCGACTTTTCCGCTCCTTTACCGGAATCAACGCCAATTAACGGCCCTAAATCTGCCAGCCGCAATTGGCGCGACTCGACGTCACCTTCCAGTTTTGGCCGTGGCTTACCGGTGGTGTAGACCAGAGAACCGTGAATATCGCTATCGCCAATACGCCCGTTAAAGCCACGATAATCAAAGACCGACGATTTTTCCGTATCGATTTTCGCTACCAGCCGACCATCGGTTTCAAACGGTGGGGTATCAGGCAGCAGAACGCCCGTCAGTTCATAGAGATCGCCCAGCGAATCGCCGGAAAATTTAAGCCGTAAATCGACGCCGCCCATTTTCATTGGGTCATTCACGACGCCATCAAAAGCAACACGGGTGTTACCAGAGCGGAAATCAGCCTGTACCGGAAACGGCGTCCCTTCGCCACGCAGCGCCAGCATGCCGCCAATTTTTCCCGTGCCCGTGAGCGGTTCGCCGTTATAACGTCCCTGCGCCTTCAGGCCAAAAACGTAATCGCCCACCTTTTCTTTCTCGTTCTTACCTTTCGATCCGCTGACTTCACTGAACGGTAACGGCTTGCCTAATGGATCGACAAAAATTTCCAGATCCGCTTTGCTGATTTTGTCATCAATGGCGATCCGCCCTTGATCGAACAGAATATTATCCAGCCGAAACGACCACGCCGACGGCTTTGCATTCGCGTCTTTGTTGTCATCGCTGGCGAGATTAAACGTCCAGTTGTTATTCTTTTCTGAGAGGCGAATCAGGCGTGCGTCGGGCTTTTCCAGTTTGATCCACGGTAGCCAGACCGTTTTGGTCAGCAGCGCCAGAGGGGCCAGCGTTGCTTCTACCCGTGGCAGATGCACCATTGTGACTTCGGGAATGTCTGGCGGGTTGCCGAGAATGATGTCTTCCGCGTGTACATGGGGCCACGGCACCCAGCTGCGCCAGCCGGTTTCCTGTTTTTGCCGCTCCCATACCACGCCCAGATCGCCACGAATAGCGAACGGGCGATTCAGCTCCGCAGAGACTTTCTGGTTGATGGTCGGTTTGAGTCGATTCCAGTCAAAAGTCGCAATCAAAATGATCGCCACGACGAGCAACAACAAGAAAGCCCCTGAAATCGCGGCGGTTATTTTGCCTGCCTTGCTCATAGTTCGCTTCCTCATATTCTTCCTGGGCCAGTCCTAAAGATAGTCCAGCCAGGCGGAAAATGAGGCGGCTACACCACCAGAGCCACCGTATCCAGCGTTTCTATCGGTGCCGGACGCGAAAGAAACCAGCCTTGTGCGGCGAATGCGGGCGAGTTCTGTACATCGCGCCACTCTTCCGGCGTTTCCACGCCCTCGACAATCACCCCGCGACAATAGCGATTCATTAGATGTAAAAGCTGCGAAAAGAGAGTGCGGCCTTCCGGCGACTGGCGCAGCATCACAAACAGTTCGCGAGCGATTTTAATGTAGTCATAACGGACTTCACTGAGCGCGGAGAAATTTGCCATCCCAGTGCCAAAATCATCAAGCCATAGCGGACCAAATTCGCACATCGAGGCAAAGGTTGAATCTTTTGGCAGGCGGATATGTTCTACCAGTTCAAAACGCAGCCAGGGAAGGCGGTCAATCTGACGCAAAATTTCCGGCTGCTGACGTAGGGCGAGAAGTGTCGGACCATCGATATTAACCGATGCCAGCAGGCCATGCTCAACAAAGAACACGGCTTTTTGCGCCAGCAAATCAATCTGTTCTTTCACCACATCCATACGATGTCTGATGGTGATTTCAGCAAAATAACGATCCGGCGGCAGTCGTTGCGAAGGATCCTCGGGATGAGTAACGACCGTTAATAGCTCTACGGCCATCAACCGACCGGATGTCTGGTAAATCGGTTGCCAGGTGTAAGCACGTTCACACTGCAACCAAAAGCGTCGTTCCTGCAAGCTTTCGATACTTGCTTCAGGATGGCTTATTCGCTGAATAACCTGCCTTATCATCGAAGATGTCCTGTGTTTAAAAGTGATGCTGCCCGGACTCGACAAATGTTATCGGCGCGCAACGCCAGAACTTTACCGCCCTAAGCGGCTAAATTTGCCCGTCCTGCGGCGAAATCGTCCAGGAATACGTTCTGGCTCAAAAAAATAATGGAACAGTGTTTTAATATAGTTGACCAACAAACCACCACAGCGCAAACTAACGCTAATTTTTTTACAGATCAGGTTCACGACTATGTCCAAAAAGATTGCCGTGATTGGCGAATGCATGATTGAGCTTTCCGAGAAAGGCGCAGACGTTAAGCGCGGTTTCGGCGGCGATACCCTGAACACCTCCGTCTATATCGCCCGTCAGGTCGATCCTGCGGCATTAACCGTTCATTACGTGACGGCGCTTGGAACGGACAGTTTTAGTCAGCAGATGTTGGACGCCTGGCACGGCGAGAACGTTGATACTTCCCTGACCCAACGGATGGAAAACCGCCTGCCGGGCCTTTACTACATTGAAACCGATGACACTGGCGAACGTACGTTCTACTACTGGCGTAACGAAGCCGCGGCCAAATTCTGGCTGGAAAGCGAGCAGTCAGCGGCGATTTGCGCAGAGCTGGCGAAATTCGATTATCTCTACCTTAGCGGGATTAGCCTGGCGATTTTAAGCCCAACCAGCCGCGAAAAACTGCTTTCCCTGCTGCGCGAATGCCGCGCCAATGGCGGAAAAGTGATTTTCGACAATAACTACCGTCCGCGCCTGTGGGCCAGCAAAGAAGAGACGCAGCAGGTGTATCAGCAAATGCTGGAATGCACGGATATCGCCTTCCTGACGCTGGACGACGAAGACGCGCTGTGGGGTCAACAACCGGTGGAAGACGTCATTGCGCGCACCCATAAAGCAGGCGTGAAAGAAGTGGTGGTGAAACGCGGGGCTGATTCTTGCCTGGTGTCCATTGCAGGTGAAGGGTTAGTGGATGTTCCGGCGGTGAAACTGCCGAAAGAAAAAGTGATCGATACCACCGCAGCTGGCGACTCTTTCAGCGCCGGTTATCTGGCGGTACGTCTGACAGGCGGTAGTGCGGAAGATGCCGCGAAACGTGGGCATTTGACTGCAAGTACCGTTATTCAGTATCGCGGCGCGATTATCCCGCGTGAAGCAATGCCGGAATAATGGTTTTTGACGGAGAACGGATAGATATTCGTTCTCCGTTAATAGTTACAGCGGTACACTATCAGCCTGTTGATAATCGCAATGCCGTAACAATATGCCATCTTGCAAAAGGATTTTTGCAGCTTTACTTCTTCTGATCGGCCTGGGCTACGGGCTGCATATTTTATTTACCCCTTCACAACCGCTTCGCTTTGATCAGCAAGTCTATATCTGGCAACGCGTCTGGACAGCAGAACATAACGAGGCACTAAAACGAAGCCGCCAACTTTTCTCTACGCTACGCATACTTGGGATGCAATTTCACCCGCAAGAAGGCATCCGACACTTTACGGTTAATACTTCACTTATTAAGCAAGATGGGCGCCCGGTCTGGCTGGTCGCGCGACTCGATGGCCAGCTTACACGGTTTAATAACCAGCAAGTTATCCAGCATATTCAACAGACCCTACGTGAGTGGCAAAAGGCAGGGGTTACGCTGGCAGGTGTGGAAATTGATTATGACGCGCCAACAGCAAAATTGCCGGAATATATGACACTTCTTAGTGCGTTACATCAGACGCTTCCTGCAAATATAAAACTTAGCGTTACCGCCCTGCCGACCTGGCTTGAATCACCACATCTCGCCCGATTATTGCGCATTGCGGACTCTTCGGTTTTACAGGTACATAACGTGCTTTCGCCCGAAAAAGGCCTGTTAGATGCCAGTCTGGCGCAGCGTTGGGTAAAGCAATATGCCAGACAAACCTCGCATCCTTTTTTCGTCGCATTGCCCGCTTACGGTTCTGCGCTCACCAGTGATAATCGCGTCGAGAGTGAAGCTCCGTTATACGTTGCCGAAGAGATGCGTGAATTAAGTGTGCCACCGCAAACCATTGCCGATTTCATTCAATATTTAGAACAGCAACCACCGCGTGGATTACAGGGGCTGGTATGGTTTCGGCTACCGTTAGCAGGCGATCGCCGCGCCTGGTCACTGACGACGCTGGAAGCCGTGATTCAGCATCAACCGCTGGCCCCACGCTGGTCGTTAATTATTGCTCAACATGCAGACGAACAGCTTTTTGATCTGGCTATTAAAAACAGCGGCGAAATTGATGCGCCGTTGCCAAAAAAAATAATTCTGCCCAATGCAGATTGTCTATTCGCTGATGGAGCCAGCCACTATCAGGTGCAACCCGGGCCATCCAGCCTGAATTTTGTGAGAGGAAGCGCCAGGCAACTGCGCGCCGGAGAAAGCAGTCCGCTGGGATGGGCGCGCTGCAATCAAAAACTACAAGGAGAGTTTAATGTTACGCCATGAGATATCGCGGATTGCCAGCGTTGTGTTATTCACGCTCATTTGCGAGAACGCTTATGCTTGCGGGCCTTATGCGCCGAACTCACTTTTGCATGATCGACAACACACATTAACAGAAATGCCTAATGGCAGTTTCATATATGAAGCTCGCCATTTAGTCGAACGCGATCCACGTTTACCTTTATGGCAGCCAGAGATCGAACCAAACGATTTAGAGGACTATTATCAGTACAGAGAAACGCAAAAGGATACCGATTATCAGCATTACACTCGCGAAAAACGTCTACAAGAGATAGCAGAGAAACTGAAGACAAAACTACCTACAGCAGAACGACTCTATTATCTGGGAGCCATAGACTTTTATCACTTCATCTATGACAGCCCCTGGTTCGATAAATTATTAGCCTTACCCAAAAGCGAACAAGGTGAATGGCGGCTGAAGGCAATGTATACCCAGGCCCGTAAAATATTCGATTCAGGTGAAAATGACGAGTTAGCTTATAATACTGGCGCGTATCATAGTGAGGAATCCATAAAGGGGATTAAACTTTATCAACAAATTATAGAAGAAGTTCGCAATGGTGAGCCAGACCCCGAACAACTCTCTCTCGCCAGCTTGGGGCAGTTAGGTTTTTACCGGCTGAATAAAGCAGATATGAATGGAGCCATCACATATTATGCGCAACAGGCTGCACAAGGTTCCCCCGTAGGTAAAATCTCATTACGTAGAATTGCACTGTATCTGACAAATGAAAAAAATTTCGCCCTTTTAGAAAATATTATTGATGATCCCATAGTTCAGAAACTGGTCATCGCAGAGCTTTTTATTCGTCACGACAGAGAGTATAGCCAGGATGGGTGCATTACCGAAAACAGTGAATATTTCTGCACAACACAACGTGAAAAATTGATCAACTTGTTGGTGAGCCATCGGATAAAAGGATTTTCTTATAGCGATCGACTGGCCGCATTAGCTTATCGTAATGGTGATTACTCGTTAACGAAAGTCTTATTAGAGGATGCGCCAGAAAGCGGCCTCCGCGAATGGTTAAACGCAAAAATGGCGCTGCGTGAAGGTAATATTCCTTTAGCGACCCGCTATTATGCCAGTGCGGCAAAATTCTTCCCGGAAAATGAAACGTGGGGCAACCCGATGACAGAAAGTGATTACTACCACGGTAATGAGATCATTATGCCATCATGTCGTATTGCTGGCGAGCAAGCAATTCTGGCGTTGAAGCGCGATGATTACTTGCAAGCAATGACGCTGTTTTATAAAGGCAAAGATACTTATTGGGCAGATTTAGCTGATGTGGGGGAAAGTGTATTAACGTTACAGGAGTTAAAAACGTTTGTTGATAAAAATGTACCACCGCCCAGCCAACAGCTAAAACCCTTTAATTTGCAGTCATCTGAAAATGATTATGACAGAGAATATAGCGGTTACTTCGTTCCCCCAACGCTCATTCCAACTGACGTAAAATTACGTGCATTACTGGCCAGAAGGTTTATTCGCAATGGTCAATATCAGCAAGCCGTCAGCTACTTTGATATTCCAAATTACCGTAAAATGGCGCAGCAACTGGCAGATTTAATGGAAAAAAGCCAAAATAATAATATCAATAATCAGGAGCGCGCGCAGGCGCAATACGAGGCGGCAAGATTATTACGATATAATGGCATCGAACTCGTCGCCTATGAAATGTATCCAGACTATGCTATTACCAGCGGAGCATATTCCACACCTTATTCCTACACTAATGATAGCGGCTGGATAAGTGAGAAAGAAAACCGTCGTTTTGCTAATGCAGTACCTGACAAAAATAATCACTTTTTGCATTACCGCTGGCAGGCTGCGGAATGGGCCGGACAATCTGCCGATTTACTTCACCCCAAAACCCAGACATGGGCCGCCGTGTTATGCCATGCTGCAAGTTGGGTCAGATACCTTGATCCAGAAACCGGTGCATTAATTTATCAACGCTACGTGAAAAACGGTAAACCTTTTGACTGGGCTGCACATTTTGGTCGTGATTGTCCAGAACCAGTGTTTAAGAAGGATCTGAAGAAATAACCTTACAGGGATGAGAAAGGCTCTCCTTACGGACTGGCGAAAACTGCTGACGCATATCATTCAGACTACGTTATTCATTACCGTTAATCCCGGCAGCGTAGAAGAAACGCTGCCGGGTTATTTATTACTGCGCGGGTGGAATATCCGAAACTTCAGGATGGACGTCATCCGTGGCTACGGATGTAGTCACAGCCGCAGTCGATGGGGCCATGATTTGATCCCATGCGGCCTGCAACTCTTTCATGTTAAATTCCGGCTCACCTTTCGGCTGCAACAGAATTAACGCCATGTCGTTCGACAGTTGCTGACGCAAATCCTGATTTAACATTTCTACCGTCAGGCTGTTGAGGAAATCCTGACGCAGTTTCTGATATTGCTCCGGCGCGATATCGACAACCTGATTTTGCAACGAACGCATCCGCTGGCCCATCAGAATATCGGTATCAGCTCGCGCATAAGCAGCAAACAATTTCTGCAGCTCCAGTTTCTTTTGCGCAACCAGAGCGTTGAACTCTTCTTCCGGCAGACCTTTATCACGAACTTTCGCCAGCTCACGCGCCACCAGATTAAGGTTGCTGTTCAGCTTGTCATTTGGTGACTCGATGTTGATGGCACACTGCGCACGCAGATACAGCACACGGCAGTCAAATCCAAGACCAATGTCTTTACTGTTACTGGCGCTTAATGCTTGCTGAACGTGCCAGAACAGCGCCTCACGGGCCAGGTCCGCACGCCAGTAGCGCAGCAGTGCGGCTGATTCACGAATCGGCTGCCACGGCGTATCCCACATGATGGATAACCGATCCTGACGCACTGCGTCGGTCATAATGCTCACCGCTTCCGCACGCAGAGGAGAAAGCGTCGGCACCGGAGCCGGTGTTTCACGTTTGCCTTTCAGTTCGCCAAACGTTTTGTTGATTTGGTCTACAACCGAGCGCGCATCAACGTTCCCCACCACCAGCAGCGTCATTGCATCCGGGGTGTACCATTTCTGGTAGAAATCTTTAATCTTTTCCGCTTCAACGGGTTGTTTCAGCGGATCGGCAGGATCGTGACCTAATAAAGTCGATCCCTTCAGGCGATAACGCCACCAGCCTTCTTTGGTGTCGGCAGGCCAGGTTGCCACCATGTCCTGACTTTGCAGCGCGTGGTTGATGGTTTCTGGTGTAATGGTCAGTTTGCCACTGGCATTTGCCAGATAAGAGAGCGCCTCTTTCAGCAAGTCGTTGCGGTTATTTGGCAGACTAAGATTAAACAGCGTGGTGTCGTAAGAAACGATCACCGGTGGCATCGGGCGCTTAGGGTCGATCCCCTGTTGCCACAATGAACGTGCCTGTGCCGCTTCAAGGCCACCGCTTTGCGTCAGCGCGATGCGGGGAATAGCATGACTATAACCGCTCTGTTGGGTACTTTCGGCGAGCGAACCAGTATTAACCAGCAGGCGAATTTCAACACGATCGCTGGGACGCTGGGGCGTGGTCAACACTTGCCACTGTAAACCGTTGGAGAGCGTCCCCTGTTGCCATGCTGGATCAGGCTGGAGCGCATCTGCCTGCACATAGCCAGCAGTGGCCATCACCAGCAAACCGCCCGCTAAAAGTCGAATTTTTGTGCCCTGCATGTGAACCCCTGATCAACTATCCTGGTAATAAAAGACTGCCCGTTATCGGTCAGTCTGAATAACGTTAAAAACACTTCGTGTTAGACCGCAAGAACATGGAAATGTCACGGAAGAAGTGAAATAAACCTGAACTCACCCAGGTGGTAAGTTCAGGCACAGGGGGCAATTATGCGCAAACACCCGCACTCGGGGAAGGGAGTGCGGGCATAAGAGGTGAGATTAAGAGGATAATTCGTGCGTTTTGCCTTCTGGCGCACGATTATTCAGCACATCGTCCAGTTTTTTGTGGTCCAGTTCTTTAACCCACTTAGCGACCACGATGGTTGCTACACCGTTACCGACCAGGTTAGTCAGCGCACGAGCTTCCGACATGAAGCGATCGATACCGAGGATCAGCGCTAGCCCCGCCACCGGTAAATGGCCTACGGCTGAAAGTGTCGCCGCCAGCACGATAAAGCCACTGCCCGTAACCCCTGCCGCCCCTTTAGAAGAAAGCAGCAACACGATTAATAGCGTGATTTGGTGGACGATATCCATCTGACTGTTGGTAGCCTGGGCGATAAATACCGCCGCCATCGTCAGGTATATCGATGTGCCATCAAGGTTAAACGAGTAGCCTGTCGGGATGACCAACCCCACCACCGATTTCCGGCAGCCGAGTTTTTCCATCTTGTCGAGCATACGTGGCAGCGCCGATTCGGAAGACGATGTTCCCAACACAATCAGCAGTTCTTCACGAATGTAGCGGATAAATTTGAAGATACTGAAACCGGTCGCTTTAGCGATTGAACCCAGTACCAGCACCACAAACAGGATACAGGTGATGTAGAAGCAGATAATCAGCTGCCCCAGCTGCACCAGTGTTCCGACGCCGTATTTACCGATGGTAAATGCCATCGCCCCAAACGCCCCAATCGGTGCCAGGCGCATGATCATATTGATGATGCCGAAGATGACCTGCGAGAAACTTTCGATAACGTTAAAAATCAGCTGGCCTTTGCTGCCCAGACGGTGCAACGCAAAACCAAACAGTACGGCAAACAGCAGCACCTGCAGAATGTTACCGCTGGCAAACGCGCCAATGACGCTCGCCGGGATGACATCCATAATGAAGGCGACAATGCCCTGGTCTTTCGCCTGCGCGGCGTAAACGGCTACCGCTTTCGCATCCAGACTCGCCGGATCGACGTTCATTCCAGCACCTGGCTGTACAACGTTAACGATAATAAGACCAATAATCAGCGCGATGGTACTGACTATCTCAAAGTAAAGCAGTGCGACTGCGCCGGTACGACCGACCGCCTTCATGCTTTCCATGCCCGCAATGCCAGTGACGACAGTACAAAAGATGACGGGAGCGATGATCATCTTAATGAGCTTAACGAATCCGTCGCCAAGCGGTTTCATTTGCTCGCCTATTTCAGGGTAGAAATGGCCAAGGAGAATACCAATGGCTATCGCTGTCAGGACCTGAAAGTAAAGGCTTTTAAACAGAGAGGTTTTCATAGGGTGTCCTTTAGTAAAACCACAGGTCTTGTAAGGTTATGGGGTACCTGCGGCCTTAAAATAACACCCAGACAACATCACAGAAATGTACCTGGATCATAATTGAAACAAAAAGGTTAAAAAGTTTGAGCTGGCTCGCACAAACCAGCACTTTTTAAAGTTTTGTAATCAGTTTGGGGTAGCTATTTTTCTTCCAGGTAACTTTCTTCGAAGATTTCAATGGGAAGTGGACGTGCAAAAAGGAAGCCCTGGGCAATTCCAACGCCCGCCTTTGCCAACCAGTCACGTTGCGCTTCTGTTTCTACGCCTTCAGCAATGATTTGCAGATTCAGGCTTTTCGCCAACATGATAATCGCGGCAATCATGCTGCTATCTTCCGGCAAACCATCAATGAACATTTTGTCGATTTTTAAAACGTCCACCGGGAGAGATTTCATATGCTGCAACTGACGCAACCCTGAATAGCCCATACCGAAATCATCCAGCGCCACCTGTACTCCGGCGTTGCGCAGCGGACGAAGGATTGCCACCGCCGCGTGAGGGTCATCAATGCGTCGGCTTTCTGTCACTTCCAGAATCAGCGTTCCTGGCTGAACACGATAGCGCGTTAGCAGTTCCAGCATATCCGCCACCATATTCGGGTGCATCAGTTGCAGAGCTGAGATGTTCACCGATAATGGCAGCATAATGCCGCGCTCCTGCCAGGCGGCAAGCAGTCGGCATGACTCTTCCAGCACCCAGTGACCGACGGTAACCATCAGTCCACAAGACTCAATACGATCAATTAACCCATCCGGTAGGTCCCAACTCCCATCCGGTTGCTGGATACGCAATAACACTTCCGCGCTGACTAATTTGCCGCTGGTCATCTCAACTTGTGGTTGTAGCCAAATCGCAAACTGATGATTTTCAAGAGCATTAAGGATATCGCTCTCTTCCGTCAGCCGCTGTTGAGCGGCTTCCATCTGCTGCGGATCATAGAACTGAATCTGATTCTTCCCTTTATGACGAGCAGTAAACGCCGCAGAAATAGCACGACCATAAAGTTGTTCGGCGGTGATATCGCCATAGAACATCGCCACGCCGATGTTACAGTGTGGGCGCAGTTGAATGCGATCAATCGGCAAAGGCTCGCGCATGATAGTGAGTACTTGCTGACCTAACGTAATAGCGTGCCACGGCTCCTGCACACCGTTGGCGATAACAGCGAAGTCATAGCCACTGACCTGCGCGAGAACCATGCGCGGCGACAGCACCGACTTGAGTTTTTCCACCAGCGTAAGTAGCAGGATTTCCCGCTGCGCCTCTTTCAGCACACCGGCGGTGTCGCGCAGGGTTTCGCAGGTGATAATCATCAGCGCAGTAGTCTGTTTACGCGTCACCACCTGTTCCAGCATCTCCATCAGCAGGGCTTTGTTTGGCAAGTCCGACACCGGGAAGCGCATCGCGTTTTCGATCTGCTCTTCATAATGACGCTGCAACAGTTGCTGGTTAAGGTTATAACTGCGCACCAGCATACCTATTTCATCGTCCTGATGCAGACGCGGCAGCGCCAGCTGATGGCCGATAATCTCTTGCGGTGGAATGGCGTTCAGCTCACGAGCAATATTGCGTAAAGGATGTAATATCAGTCGGTTAATACACCAGCTAATCGCCACTGTCAGGATGAGCGACAAAAGTAAGTAAATGGTCACTAACGTGGAGAGCGTACTCATCACGAACTTATACATGCGGAAGGAATCCGCCTGTAACACCAGATAGGCAATCGGTTGTGGGTTTGCCGGGCGCTCTAGCGAGTAAACGCCCAGCGAGATTTGCACCGGTAGTTCGAGCAGTCGGGTAACCATTACCGGCACCGGGCGTTCAGGAATAAAACTTTTACGCAGCGCCTGGAACTGGTTAGGCAGCACCACATCTGCGCGGCTGACCACGCCCGCAGGTTTGATGCTGGAGAGAATGGCCTCCGCCTGGGGAATATCCCCTTTGAGGATGGCTGAGGACAAGGGTTCGCGGACAGAACGAGCAATGCTTTCCAGTTGCGTAGCCGTGTTATAGCGATTCTGCTGTACCAGGTGGAACAGCAAAACGGTGCAAAAAACAAAGACAAACACCAGAACAACGGCCGCCACCATTGCCATCTGCTTGATTGTTAACGAACGACTAACGCGCAAATTATCTCTCCCCCGGAAATCCCAGACTGCCGCCCGAGTATACCCGATCGCAGCGGCATTAAGAGAGGCGCTATCTGAAAACTTACCAGTCGGCGTAAGGTATCAGCGGCTGTGGCGGTAAATCCATATCGCCCTGCCATCCGGCGGCAGAATACCGTACGTAGAGCAGGAAATGGCTTGGCGCATAATCTTTCGCCTGTTGGATATCAATCGCCGTGCCGACAAACCAGTTGGATGTGACGCGTCGTTCAAGTAACGCCCGCGCCGTGTAGCCAAAACCCTGGCTGCTGCCGCCACCGTTGGTCTGGTCAGCGGCGTCGTCTTTCCAGTCATTCGGAATCAGGTTCATCAGCGGATAACGCGGCATGGTTTTAGTGCGCGAGTGCGACCATGAGCCAGACGCGCCCAGCTCCCATGACCAGTTTTCCGTGCGCTCACGCCACATCACCGGTACGGCAAACGACAGATATTCCTGCGGGCTGTAATAGCCGCCCTGCCCAAGTGAGTACCCACTCAGGTCTTTGTCGTAATGCCAGATCATGTTGTTCAGGCCGATAGTGACGCGGCGATTATTCTGGTTGATGACTTTATAGTAATAGCCCGTCATCCAGCGCACGCGCCAGTTATCTTCGACATTTTTGCCGGTTAACTGATCACCGCTAAGTGATGCCCAGACGCCGTTTGCCTCGCCTTTATCATAGCTCAGACTTAACCCCACACCATCGGCACGTACGCCGCCCCATTTTTTCCCGGTATTGCTCGGAGAGTCTTTCTGTCCGCCGAAGGCAAGTAATGAACTGGAAATAGGTCGGCGATGGGCGTTAACGGTGTAGCCAAGCGGCCCGATATCATCGCTGTAACTAACGCCACCGACCACGTCCACGACATTGAAGCCCATCGGCGTGGTGCCAATATCCCAACTCCAGACGTCATTTCGCCAGCCGACCGCCACGCTGGCGCCAGAATCCGACTGACTGCGATTGCCGCTACAATCTTGTAACGTACAGGTCCCCCAGTTGTTGTCCCACGTGCCGTCGTCGTTGGTGGAGAAACTGCCGACATTCATATTGACGAAATCGCTGCGGAAGAACATTCGTCCGTCCGCATATGGCGCATCTACCTGCAACATGGTGGTGTGCGCTTTCAGATCGGAGTATCCGCCAGTGCCGCTCGATCCCCAGTAGTCGTGCTCCAGGGTGACGTTAAGATCCTGCTGACGATAGAGGTCCGCCGCATCGCTACGTACGCCGCGTTTCAGCCAGTCATCTTTCTCGTCGTTGCGGGTCAGTCGGGTAAAGGTGTCGTTATCCTGCGGACGCGTCGTGGTCACACCGGATGCGACCATCGCGTCTTTGTAGGTTTCCAGCGCCTGCTTTGGCTCGCCCGCCTGTGCTTCAAACTTCGCACCATCGCGCAGTACCATCGCGCTTTCCATCGACGGCGGCTGAGATTTTGCCTGCGGGATCAGCTTGTTAAATGTCTGCTGCGCCGCTGCGGTATCGCCAAGCTGCGCCTGCGCCAGCGCCACGCGCCGCTGAGTGTTCAGAGAGGCGTTATCGGTGGCGGGCAGTTTCGCCAGCTGGCTGCGTGCCGCCGCGTTGTCACCAGCAGCGATATCCACTTCCGTCAGACCAAGAATGGCATCGGCGTTAGTTGGCTCGCGCGTCAAAACGTTCTGATAAGCCGCACGGGCGGCGGTGTAATCGCGCCGTTGCTGCGCCCAGTCGGCCAGGGTGAGATCAATGCGTGTGGAAGGTGGCTGCTGACGCAGCATCGCTTCCGCTTCGGCTTCTTTGCCGCTTTCACGCAGGCGATTGGCTGTTTCCAGCACCTGATCGCTTTGCAGCCGGTTCACCAGTTCATGAATATTGCTGTTCCACTGCGCGCGCGGCAGGCTGTTGATATGCGCCAGTGCCGCCCGGTCCTGATCATGACCGGAGAGATACAGCCCGTAGGCGTAAACCTGCTCCGGGTCGTTCGGCTTCTGCTGCGCCAGATTGCGCATCAGAGTATCTGCCTGGCTGCGTTGTCCGGCCTGCCAGAGATCCTGCGAAAGTCGGTAAGTAATCCACACACTGCCGGGGTCCAGCGCCAGTCGCTGGCGCTGAAGTGCTGCTGCCTGCGCCCATTTGCCCTGTTTTTCCAGCGCTTCGGCCTGCTGTGACAAACGGTCGTTTTGCAGACTACGTTCAATATCGTCAACGCTGCGCCGCTGGCTGGCAGAGAGCGAGGCAATAAATGCTTCAGCCTTTTCCGGCGATTGCTGGCGATAAAGATTCGCCAGACCGCGCACGGCGTTGGTGTTGCCGCTGTCCATCCGTAGCGTCTGCTGATAATAACGTTCGGCTGCAGGGTAATCTTTGCGCGCCATCGCCACATCACCCAGCCCCAGCACCGCATAGCTGTCAGTATTATCTACATTGCGCGCCTGCTGGAATAAACGTTCCGCTTGATCAGGATTGTTCGCTTTAAGCGCGGCATCGCCTTGTTGGATCGCCAGCCAGTAGCGGTTTACTTTCAGCAGGCTGTTCCATTTGTCGTTGTTGCTGCTGTGCGGGTCCAGCGCGAGGGCTTTCTCCAGATTCACCACCGCATTGGCACGATCGCCTTTCTGGGAATACGCCTGGCCCAGCGCCCCCAGCGCTTCACTGTCTTTCGGGTTAGCACGCACCGCCAGTTGCAACTCAGGGATAGCTTTACCCGCCATGCCTGAATCCACCGCCGCTAAACCTTGCGCACGAGCGCGGAAAGCAGGATCGGCCAGTTGTTTTTGTTGTTCTGCCAGTTGCGATTGTGCAGCAGCCACGTTGTCGCCATCGCTAAATATTGAGAGATATTTTTTCAGCGCCTGCACGCTGGCATCGCTGACAGGCATGTCTTTAATCTGCCCGTACCAGATTTTAGAAGCACCATCACGACCGGCGTTAGATTTCGCCATCTGCTCCAGCACCGCAAAACCTTCGTCACGGCGATCGCTGCTAAACAGCAATAGCGCCAGATTGTTTTGCAGGCCCGTGTTGCCCGGCGTATCCGCATTGATGCGTTTTAGCTGATTAATCGCTTCGCCACGGCGAGCCGGAATTTTCGCCACGGTACTCCAGTACTCTACGGCAATGTCACCTTCCGGCGGCGCCCCGTTGAACAGTTTGTTGTAACCCGCCACGGCTTCTTCCGCATGCCCGGTGGTGGCCTGCAATCGTGCCTGTTGCAGTGCCTGGCGACCATCCGGCGTGGAAAGCAACATCGTCGTCCGCGACGATTTGTAAGCGTTTGAACTCGGCGCTAATTGCGACAATCGGTCGAGTTGTTTTTGCGCCCCATCAACATCACCCTGCCGTAACAGAGAGCGAAAGCGGGCAGCAACGACGTCCGGGTTATTCGGATCAATAAGTTCCAGACGATACAGCGACTGCTGCACCAGGTCTTCGCGATGAGTCGCTTCGCCAACTCGTACCTGCTCCAGTAACTGTTGCTGGGCGGTTGGCGCCGCCTCGACCATCGGCATCACAGCCAGACCGAGGGAAAGTGTGAGGATGTTTAGTGTGAATTTGCGCATTCCTGGCCCCAGTCCGGTAATAACTCACCTTTTGTCGAGAAGCGGAAACGGTGTTGATCCCAGCCTTGTCCGAACAGGGTCAGCACATAATTGTAATAGGCATCGCTGCCAGGAAAGTTATCTGCCACACGCTGGCGCTGTACAGCCTGCGCGTCACGGTCCTGAAGAAACGGCAACATAGCCGCAGAAAAACCTACCGGCCCTTGCCCCTGCGCTTTACCCGTAGCGACATCAACTTTCTCCGGCGGATAGCCGTTCTTCTCAGTAAATGTCGCCATCGGTTTAAAACGCGCTAACAGCCGTGCTTTTTGCGGATCAGTATCTGGCATCATGCCGACCCACATATAAACGCGAATGGCGTCATAGCTGCTGATCAGCGTTTTTTCAGCTTTCAGCTGCCAGCCTTTATCTTTTTCATAACGCACCCAGTCAGGCGAAAAACCTTTCGGGGCAGTTTCCAGCAGCAAACGTTGATTCGTTTCGTGCAGCGTAGTCCAGGGCGCGCCAAAGCGGGTGAAATACTGCGCCAGCGTCGGTGGTAGATAACTCGGGTTCAAACGCCAGCTGTTATTCTCGGCAAAGCCGACTTTTCCCGGTAACAGCATGGACCCCAGCCCCGGCACCGTCACCACTTCCTCTTGCGCAATGCGTTTTAACAATGCGCTGCCGATGTCGGTATAACGCTGCTCTTTCCACAATCGCCCCGCCTCAAGCAACGACCAGGCCATCCAGATATCACCATCAGAGGCCGAATTGCTGTCCAGCACTTCCCACTTACTGTTCTCTTTTTTGCCCCACAGCCAGGCAGGCAAATGTTCGTTTAAGGCCCCCTGAGCAAGATTGTTCTGGGTCCAGTCAAGTAGGTTGTCAAATGTCGCACGATCATTAGCCGCCAGGGCAAAGAACATGCCGTAGCTTTGCCCTTCAGAGGTGGTAATTTTGCGTGCATCACTGGGGTCAATGACGCGCCCTTCCTGACTGATGTAATCCTTTTTGAACTGCTCCCAGGCAGGCCAGTTGCAGGCTGCCTGAACACTGAAGGCAGCCAACAGCAGCATCGTCACGATCCCACTACGCAAAACTTTCATCATCGATTACTCATTATCCGGATTAAGACGACGACGGCTGATGATGCGCAGCAGACGCCACAGTACCCATGCCAGCAGCACCACGCTGATTGCCGCCAGTATCGCCAGCAGAATCGGATGGTTCGCCAGTGCGTACCATAAACGTTCAAACCACGGCAGATGACCGACGTAATAGACGTCGCCAACGCGCAGGCTGTTAACACCGGACTCGCGAATCACCGCTACGGAACCAAACATAGTGGCGCGTTTACCGCTGTCGTTCACCGCATCGTTGAGCATCTCGTAACCACGTGGACTATCCGCCAGTAACGCAATTACGCTGCGCTGGTCGTTATACGGTGACTGGAAGCCAATCACCGCCGCCATCGCACCAGAAGAGGTCAGCGTGGACTGAGTTTCTGCTGCGCGGTCGTTTTCGTCAGGTACAATGCCGGGGAACGGAGTCTGGCGCATCGGCGTTTTCACCCAACTTTCGGTAGCCTGCACCAGCAGATCGATCTGCTTGTCATCTTTTAACTTGTCCGGGATACCGCCAATTATCATGATATCGGCGTCTTTCCCCTGAATGGTGCTGCCATCATCGGTCACCGTCAGGTTGATCGCCGGGAAGCCCGTCTGTGCACCAATAAAGCCCACCGTATTAAGCAGTGTTTCCATCTGCGCTTCGTTTGGTGTTTTTGGCATCACGGTAATGGTTTGCGACAAATCCGCCATCCGGCTGAACGGGAAGCCCGCATTAGCAAACGCGCGCAGATCCGGCATCGGGATGAAGTGGTAATACTTCGAGAAGTCGATGGTAGAGTCGTCACCAATCACGACGTGATTCTGCACCGGCTGGAAGGTAATACAGTTATCCACCGAACCACCCGGCATTGGGTTCATATACTCAAAATCGAAACGCAACTGGTTGGTCGCCCCCAGTTTCAGCGCCGGAATGGAGACATCGGTTTTACCATCCAGCAAACCTTGCAACACCGGGATCCGCAGCAGCAGGCGGTTCGCCTCCTGTTTACTGCTCAGGTTGAAAGATTGCAGGAACTGGTTGTTCAGGCTGATATCCATCCGCGAGCTATCTTTCACCGGCGGCATGGTGTAGCGATAGTTGATATCCATATCGATACCGGTGCTGCGCATCAGGTAGAGATCTGGCGGCAAGTTCAGCGAGATATTAATCGCTGCCGGCTCCAGCCCGCTGGACTGTAACTGTTCTTCATAGGTTTTCAGCTCACCAAAGGTGACCGGACGATCGGTTCGCACCCAGTTTGGCGCATCGTACGGTTTACGTGGCAATAGCGGTTTAACATCGTTCACCACTACGCTGTCACCACGGAACAAAATATTGCCCTGAGCAATGCCTTTCGCCGCCTGCAATAGATCTTTGTCATCACGCCCAAAGACCACCAACAATTTGACGTAAGGATTCTCCGGATGGTTGATCATCTCAATCACCGGGGCTTTTACTGCCGGATGATCGCGCAGGAAGTCCGGTCGCTTGTCATTGGTCGCAAAGACAATCGCATTGCGGTCCGGAAGCTGATTATAGAGTACCGGGAAGTTCTGTCCGCGCCAGCCAGATCGAGAACCAAACCACGACGCAACAATCGCCGAAGCCTGTTGCAGACCAACATCCGGCGCACCAGCAAAAACTATCGGCAACGTATTGGCTCGGTTATCCCTCGGGTCGAAAAACGGAATCGGGAAGTGCGACAGATCATTTTTCACATTCAGTGATTGATATGTCAGATCCAGTCCGCTACTGCGTCCAACATCCAGCCAGAGCGTTGTGCTGGCCGGGTTTTCACAGACATCCTGATAATGACCAACAAACTCCAGCCGCACGCGGTTGAAGTCGGTGATAAACAGCGGATTAATCGGCATTTGCGCCAACGTCTTTTTACCCAACTGCTCTTTGGTCACTGGCAGCACGCCCATCAACTCATCGTTCAGATAGACTTTCAACTGCGACTGTATCGGCAGCAGTGATGGCGACGGCGTATATTCAAGGTTAAGCATCGCCTTCGTCACTACTTCATCACTGCGCATACCAAACTCTATGCTGCCGTTTGGGTTAATGCCACGCAGTACCATGCTACCCGGCGGCGGCGCGATTTGCGCAAAGGTCAGCTTCACATCGCGCGAAGGGCCATTCTGCGCCACGATGGGCGCGTCCGCGCCCTGCACGCCTGGCATCACCTGTCCGACCCGCGGATTTTGCTCCGCCTGGGCAGGCACAGTTGGCTCAGCATTGATCAGTGGTTGCGTCGTCGGTGTCGCCTGCGTCATGAAAGAGGGGAACGCACTCATCCCCATAGCCACTGCACAAATCCAGAATAGTTTTCTTTTCATCGCGTTATCATCATTGTTGAGCCAAAGCCTGATCCGATGGTTGTACCGTTTCGCTCCGCTCCGGGCGACGCGGAATGAACGAAACAACCCAGGAAACCAGAGAAGTCAGCACACGGAAAATGCCCTTCACCGAAGAAGGCGCAAACTCCGCCAGATGGCGGTAGCCACGGAAGCCGAGCTTCAGAATATCCAGCAGACTTTCCAGCGGCTTATCTTCCGGGTAGCTGTCCTGCCAGAGCGCCCATGTATCCGCACGGGCAAACGTACACTGCACAAAATCGATATGTTGCTGGGTAGTGAGCGGCATCAATTGCAGCCCCACTTCGTTACCCATCACGCGCGCAACCTGAGTCGGGAAGGCATACTCTTGCTGACCGCGTTTGAGCAGCAGATTCACTTTCTGTCCTTCCAGAATCTGCGCCTGACCGTTGATCTTGATCCCCAGGCCGCCGTCAGAGAAGTCCTGAACGGTGCAGGAGAAAAGATGCCCATCTTCCCGGGCAATCGCCGCTGGCATGGTCATCTCAACACGGTGTGAACGACGTACCTGCTTGCTTTCTACCGATACCGCTACTGCACCGCCGAGAATAATCAGGTTGTAGAACACCCAAACCATACTAACGACCACTGTGAGCATTTCAGTCGGCGGGCCATAGAAGTAACGCCAGATGCCGACAGCAACACCGACAAGGTTGAGTAATACGAGGAAGATGTACGGTCGCGAGATCACCCAGTCGACGTACTCTTCCTCCACCAGACCACCTTTGGCGGTGACGTTAAATTTGCCTTTGTGCGGGTTAATCAGCGCCACCAGCGTCGGCGGG
Source organism: Escherichia sp. E4385 (assembly GCF_963883145.1). Taxonomy (NCBI): domain Bacteria; kingdom Pseudomonadati; phylum Pseudomonadota; class Gammaproteobacteria; order Enterobacterales; family Enterobacteriaceae; genus Escherichia; species Escherichia sp. E4385. The sequence goes on along the minus strand of NZ_CAWOOJ010000007.1, from coordinate 107,826 downwards.
GCGATATACCAGGCGAGCACCGTCTCGTAGATTTCACTCCAGAAGGAGTGGCGATATTTACCCTGAATCTTCGAGTTGGTCAGGCTGGCGTGAATCATATGCGGCAGCACAAACAGGGCAATCATCAACGCAGGCGCGTAAATGATGTAGGCGTGCAGCAGCAGGAACGCCAGCGGTGCGGTCAGGAAGATCAGCCGTGGAATCCCCGACAAGAAGTGGAACATAGCGTTGACGTAGCACAGCCGCTGAGCGAACTTCAGTCCTTTACCAGTAAGCGGGTTATCAAGACGGAAGATTTGCACCATTCCACGCGCCCAACGGATACGTTGCCCAATGTGCGCCGAAAGGCTTTCAGTCGCCAGCCCAGCCGCCTGGGGAATACGCATATAAGCGGAAGTGTAGCCACGACGGTGTAAACGCAGAGAAGTATGCGCATCTTCAGTCACGGTTTCGACCGCGATGCCGCCAATCTCGTCCAACGGCTTACGACGAATCACCGCACAGGAACCGCAGAAGAAAGTGGCATCCCACATGTCATTACCGTCCTGCACCAGACCGTAGAACAGCGTGCCTTCGTTCGGCGTTTTACGAAAACGCCCCAGGTTGCGTTCGAACGGATCTGGTGAGAAGAAGTGGTGAGGCGTCTGCATCATCGCCAACTGCTTTTCTTTCAGGAACCAGCCCATGGTCATTTGCAGGAACGAGCGTGTGGGAACGTGGTCGCAGTCGAAAATCGACACGAACTCGCCTTTGGCATATTTCAGTGCATTGTTGATGTTGCCTGCTTTCGCATGTTCATGCGTCGTTCGGGCGATATATTTCACCCCCACGTTTTGCGCAAACTGGCGAAACTCTTCCCTGCCGCCGTCATCGAGGATCCAGATGTTGAGTTTGTCTTTCGGCCAGTCGATACCCAGCGAAGCATAAATGGTGTTTTTCACCACGCTGAGATCTTCGTTGTAGGTCGGTACAAAGATATCCACCGACGGCCATTGCGACATGTCTTTCGGCAGCGGTACTGGCTGACGATTCAGTGGCCATACCACCTGGAAGTAGCCAAGCACCAGCACAATCCACGCATAAGTTTCCGCAAATAGCAGGATTAAGCCACATACCAGGCTGACCGGATCATCCCAGTTCAACGTCGAGGTATATCGCCACCAGATATAGCGACACGAGACAGTCAGCGACAGTACAATCAACATCAATGCCGAGAAGCGCCCTGGCAGACGCCGCACCATTAGCGCCACGCCCCACAGCAACATCAGGAAGATAAATTGCGACAACGGGTTAAAAGGCTGAGTGACGCAAATTAACGCCAGAATCAGCGAGAAAGTCACAATGACGCCAAGAATAAAACGCCGTGCTCCGGTGCTCAGATGGCCCAGTTCTTTTTTCTCATCAAGATGTTGCGTGTTCTGGCTGACACGCTCTGGCAGTTTGTCCATCCATTGATGGTAACGCCCACGGATATTCTGCAGGCCAGAAAATGCCCGCCAGCGTGGTTTTGGCGTCTCTCTGCGTGAAGCGCCGATCAACAACCAGCAAGTCTGAATGACATAGCGGACCGGATCCAACGGGCGCGGACGCGAAGCGTTGATATGTGGGTAAAGATTTTTATGTTCTGCGCGAATACGCTGCCAGCGCGGGTGTTCAAGCGGAATGAACACCCAGGCCAGGATCAGCCAAAAACAGCCAAGCGTCGCGCTGAAAGCCGAGGCGCCGTGACGACGATAATCCCGATAACGCCCGATAAGACGCGCGTTGACCGGCGGGATAAGCAACCACCGGGTCAAGATACTCATGACGCGCTCCCGACTGGCTTTTTCAGCCCGGAATAGTTCAACAGGCACCAGTTTGCCAACGTCAGAACTTCCTCCGCCGCCAGCGCATCACTACGGTATTCACCTAACGGTTGTTTCGCCGCCAGGCATTCAGCCATCGCTTCATCGCGATGAATCAACATTGGCAGTAGCCGGCGCTGGCTTTGCAACCACAACTGGTAAATATCTTCCTGAACCTGGCTGCCAATGCGGAAATCATTAATCAATATATGCGCGCCAGCAGGCAGTGCTTGCTGATGCAGCCGAATATGGCAGTTAGCATCCACTTTAACGATTGCCAGCGAGTGATCGCACAGGCTCAGGATTTGATGCGTTATCTGCGAGGCGTCGCGCGGTAAGTCGATCAAAATCCATTGATAACGCCCACTGGCCTGCAGCAGCTGCAAGCCTTCGCAAATTGCACCCAACTGAGTTTGCCAGTGCTGGGGATTCTCTTGCTCTTCAATGGTTAACTGACCAAAAGGCAGTAGATCGAGCTGCGAGGTATAGCGCATCCCGGCATCTCGCCAGTCCTGACCATCCAGTATGGCTCTGGCCCAGCCCTGACGATGGGTAAAATCAACGTTGAACGACAAGCGCAACAAATTGTCCGGGCAGGCATCAACCACCAGGACATTTTCTCCCAACATTTGCAATGCCCAGGCCAACGCGGCGGTGATGGTTGTTGTACCCACACCTCCCCGCACCCCCTGTAATCCCAGTACGGCCATTCACTACTCCCCTACTTCTGTTGCGCAAACTCAGCCAACAATGGCCAGCGTTTTAACGCCGCTGCTAACTGCTCACGCTGAGAAATATCGGCATAATCGATATCAGGCAGTGAAAACGCCTGCTTTAACGCCAAAATATCATTCTGAAAGATATAGCCTATCGCGGGATCAGGCAGAGTATCCTGTTCGTTGTTATTCATTATGCTTAATCTCGAAAAAATATACCCGCCACGCATCAGTCAATTCTAATCGACAGAATTTTGCCCGTATAATGCCAGACGGCAATACGTAATCCGTTCATTTTTTAACTTTCATGTACGCAACTAACGAAAGTAAAAAACGAAAAGACTGATATCATAAGGCTTCCAGCCTGCTAAATTGATTCACATGCTAAATCTGATAAGTTTTAATTTCAATGGTAGGTTTATTTCTTAGCTTTCGCTAGTAAACTAATAATCAGACAAAATGGTGACTTGAGGGACGTTGTGGACCCTGTATTCTCTATCGGTATCTCATCTTTGTGGGATGAGTTGCGGCATATGCCAGCAGGCGGCGTCTGGTGGTTTAACGTCGATCGTCAAGAAGATGCTATCAGCCTTGTGAATCAAACGATGGCTTCTCAAGCTGAAACCGCGAAAGTCGCGGTCATTAGCATGGATAACGATCCCGAAAAAACCTTCAAATTAGATGATTCTCACGGACCGGAAAAAATAAAATTATTTTCAATGCTAAATCATGAAAAGGGGCTATACTATTTGCCCCGTGATTTACAATGTTCTATTGATCCCGAAAATTATCTTTTCATTCTTGTTTGTGCCAATAATGCATGGCAAAACATTCCAACTGAGCGGCTTCGTTCATGGCTGGATAAAATGAACAAGTGGAGCAGATTATACCATTGCTCACTGCTGGTAATTAATCCAGGAAATAATAACGATAAACAATTTTCATTGTTGCTGGAGGAATACCGCTCACTTTTTGGGCTTGCCAGTTTGCGTTTTCAGGGCGATCAACATCTGCTGGATATCGCCTTCTGGTGCAACGAAAAAGGGGTTAGCGCCCGTCAGCAACTCATCGTTCAGCAGCAAGAGGGTATCTGGACGTTAGTTCAGCGTGAAGAAGCGGAGATCCAACCACGCAGCGATGAAAAACGCATTCTTAGCAATATTGCTGTGCTGGAAGGCGCCCCCCCTTTATCAGAACACTGGCAACTGTTCGACAACAACGAAACTCTGTTCAATGAAGCCCGGACTGCACAGGCTGCAACCGTCGTTTTCTCTTTACAGCAAAATGGGCAAATTGAACCACTGGCCCGCAGCATTCATACTCTGCGTCGCCAGCGTGGTAGTGCGATGAAGATCCTCGTGCGGGAAAATACTGCCAGCCTGCGTGCCACGGATGAACGTTTGTTGTTGGCCTGCGGTGCGAATATGGTGATTCCGTGGAATGCTCCGCTCTCCCGTTGTCTGACGATGATTGAAAGCGTGCAAGGGCAGAAGTTCAGCCGCTATGTTCCGGAAGATATCACTACCCTGCTATCCATGACCCAACCGCTGAAACTGCGCGGTTTTCAAAAGTGGGATGTGTTCTGTGAGGCGGTCAATAACATGATGAATAACACGTTGTTGCCTGCTCATGGTAAAGGCGTGCTGGTCGCTTTACGCCCAGTACCGGGCATCCGCGTTGAGCAAGCCCTGACGCTGTGCCGTCCAAATCGCACTGGCGACATTATGACCGTTGGTGGAAATCGACTGGTCCTGTTCCTCTCATTCTGCAGGATCAACGATCTGGATACTGCGTTGAATCACATTTTCCCGTTACCTACCGGCGATATTTTCTCTAACCGCATGGTCTGGTTTGAAGATGACCAAATCAGCGCCGAGCTGGTGCAAATGCGTCTGCTGGCCCCGGAACAATGGGGGGTGCCACTGCCTTTAACTCAGGCCTCCATGCCGGTAATCAATGCCGAGCATGATGGGCGTAACTGGCGACGAATACCGGAACCGCTGCGACTGTTGAGTGATCCTGTGGAGCATTCATCATGATGACCATCAGCGATATCATTGAAATCATTGTCGTTTGTGCGCTTGTTTTTTTCCCGCTGGGCTATCTGGCGCGCCATTCCCTACGGCGCATTCGTGACACCCTGCGTTTGTTATTTGCGAAACCTCGTTATGTAAAACCGGCCGGTACGTTACGCCGTGCAGAAAAAGCCAGGGCTACCAAAAAATGACTCAATTTACCCAAAATACCGCTATGCCTTCTTCCCTCTGGCAATACTGGCGCGGCCTTTCTGGCTGGAACTTTTATTTTCTGGTTAAGTTCGGCCTGTTGTGGGCGGGCTACCTTAACTTCCATCCGCTACTCAATCTGGTATTTGCCGCGTTCCTGCTGATGCCGATTCCGCGCTACAGCCTGCATCGCCTGCGCCACTGGATCGCCCTGCCAATCGGCTTTGCCCTCTTCTGGCATGATACCTGGCTACCTGGCCCGGAAAGTATTATGAGCCAGGGGTCACAAGTGGCAGGCTTTAGTCCCGATTATTTAATCGATCTGGTCACGCGCTTTATTAACTGGCAGATGATTGGTGCTGTCTTTGTTTTGTTAGTGGCCTGGTTATTCTTGTCGCAATGGATTCGCATCACCGTTTTTGTGGTCGCCATTCTGGTATGGCTGAACGTACTTACGCTGGCTGGTCCAAGTTTCTCCCTGTGGCCAGCCGGTCAACCGACCACCACGGTAACAACGACGGGCGGTAACGCTGCGGCAACAGTCGCGGCAACCGGCGGCACGCCAGTAGTTGGAGATATGCCAGCGCAAACTGCACCACCGACAACCGCAAACCTCAATGCCTGGCTGAATAATTTCTATAACGCCGAGGCGAAACGTAAATCGACCTTCCCATCCGCGCTGCCAGCGGATGCGCAGCCATTTGAGCTTCTGGTGATTAATATCTGTTCGCTTTCATGGTCGGATATTGAAGCTGCCGGATTAATGTCACATCCGTTGTGGTCGCATTTTGATATTGAGTTCAAGAATTTCAACTCTGCAACCTCATACAGCGGTCCGGCGGCGATTCGTCTGCTGCGCGCCAGTTGCGGTCAGCCATCGCACACCAATCTGTATCAACCAGCAAATAATGACTGCTATCTGTTCGATAACTTGTCAAAACTGGGCTTTACCCAGCACCTGATGATGGGACATAACGGCCAGTTTGGCGGCTTCCTGAAAGAAGTTCGCGAAAACGGCGGTATGCAGACCGAATTGATGGATCAAACAAATCTGCCGGTTATTTTACTGGGCTTTGATGGTTCGCCGGTTTATGACGATACTGCCGTGCTTAACCGCTGGCTGGACGTTACCGAAAAAGATAAAAACAGCCGTAGCGCCACGTTCTACAACACGCTTCCACTGCATGACGGCAACCATTATCCGGGCGTCAGCAAAACAGCGGATTACAAAGCGCGAGCGCAGAAGTTCTTTGATGAACTGGACGCCTTCTTTACTGAGCTGGAGAAATCGGGTCGTAAAGTGATGGTCGTCGTAGTACCGGAACACGGTGGCGCGTTGAAAGGTGACAGAATGCAAGTTTCTGGTTTGCGTGATATCCCCAGCCCGGCAATCACTAATGTACCGGTTGGTGTGAAATTCTTCGGCATGAAAACACCACATCAGGGCGCGCCAATTGTCATCGACCAACCAAGCAGCTTCCTGGCAATCTCTGATTTGGTGGTTCGCGTTCTCGATGGCAAGATTTTCACCGAAGACAATGTTGACTGGAAAAAACTCACTAGTGGATTACCACAGACTGCGCCTGTTTCCGAGAACTCGAATGCGGTGGTCATTCAATATCAAAATAAACCGTATGTTCGCCTGAACGGTGGCGACTGGGTGCCTTATCCGCAGTAATTACGAAAAAGGCCGCAGAGTTTCCCCCTGCGGCCTGGTCCGGGCGCAAATTGCCATTACGGCAGCCTGACGCCCGCATGACACGTTACTTCCGCTTATTCAGCCAGCTCACGATCAGGCTGGCGAGAATGCCAGCAATGACCGGAGCCGCTAAATCGTGCCAAAAGGCCATGCCCAACTCTGCGAGCGTCATATAGCCGCCTCTGTTGTAATGACAACGTTTCACGGCTATCCTTGAGTGGTCTAGGTTCAAGATTAGCCCCCGTGATGTTGTCAGGTGCATACCTGCAATGTGCGGGGGTTTTCTCTCTCCAGCAACCAATGCCACCGGGGATACAGCCCCCGCAACATTGCGCCTCACCGGAGCCCTTCCGGCTTGCCGCTGATTCTACGACCGTTTTTGTGCTTCGAAATCCATCACTTCTTCACTCTGTGCTGCGCATTCCGCAGAATATTATCCGCTTGCAACCGTTGCATTTTTCTTACGAAAAAGGCCGCAGAGTTCCCCCCTGCGGCCTGATCCGGGCGCAACTTGCCATTACGGCAGCCTGACACCCGCATGACACGTTACTTCCGCTTATTCAGCCAGCTCACGATCAGACTGGCGAGAATGCCAGCAATGACCGGAGCCGCTAAATCATGCCAGAAGGCCATGCTCAACTCTGTGAGCGTCATATAGCCGCCTCTGTTGTAATGACAACGTTTCGCGGCTATCCTTGAGTCGTCTAGTTTCAAGAATGGCCCCCGTGATGTTGTCAGGTGCATACCTGCAGCGTGCGGGGGTTTTCTCTCTCCAGCAACCAATGCCACCAGGGATAAAGCCCCCGCAACATTGCGCCTCACCGGAACCTTCCGGCTTGCCGCTGATTCTACGACCATTTTTGTGCTTCGAAATCCATCACTTCTTCACTCTGTGCTGCGCATTCCGCAGAATATTATCCACTTGCAACCGTTGCATTTTTCTTACGAAAAAGGCCGCAGAGTTTCCCCCCTGCGGCCTGGTCCGGGCGCAAATTGCCATTACGGCAGCCTGACGCCCGCATGACATATTACTTCCGCTTATTCAGCCAGCTCACGATCAGGCTGGCAAGAATGCCAGCAATGACCGGAGCCGCTAAATCGTGCCAGAAGGCCATGCCCAACTCTGCGAGCGTCATATAGCCGCCTCTGTTGTAATGACAACGTTTCGCGGCTATTCTTGAATGGTCTAGATGCAAGAATGGCCCCCGTGATGTTGTCAGGTGCATACCTGCAACGTGCGGGGGTTTTCTCTCTCCAGCAACCAATGCCACCAGGGATAAAGCCCCCGCAACATTGCGCCTCACCGGAATCCTTCCGGCTTGCGGCTGATTCTACAGCTGTTTTTCTGCTTCGAAATCCGTCACTTCTTCACTCTGTGCTGCGCATTCCGCAGAATATTATCCGCTTGCAACCGTTGCATTTTTCTTACGAAAAAGGCCGCAGAGTTTCACCCCTGCGGCCTGGTCCGGGCGCAAATTGTCATTACGGCAGCCTGACGCCCACGTTGCATATTACTTCCGCTTATTCAGCCAGCTCACGATCAGACTGGCGAGAATGCCAGCAATGACCGGAGCCGCTAAATCATGCCAGAAGGCCATGCTCAACTCTGCGAGCGTCATATAGCCGCCTCTGTTGTAATGACAACGTTTCGCGGCTATCCTTGAGTTGTTTGGGTTCAAGAATGGCCCCCGTGATGTTGTCAGGTGAACACCTGCAACGTGCGGGGGTTTTCTCTCTCCAGCAACCAATGCCGCCGGGGATAAAGCCCCCGCAACATTGCGCCTCACCGGAATCCTTCCGGCTTGCCGCTGATTTTACGATTGCTTTTTATCGTCAGCATTCGGCAATTTTCCTCATTGCGTGATGCCTTCCAACTTAATTTCTTTGTTTACAATAGTTGCAGTTCATATCCGAGCTGACTCCAGACTGGTAGTGAAATGCGCAATTTTGTAGAATTGCGCCTCCTCGCGATCTCCCCAGTGAATCTGCTGTCTCATTCGTTACACACTGCATATTCAACTTCTCTACCAGTTGCGCAAGAGAAGCTGGGGTTATTCATTTTTACGAGGCTGACTTCTTTCTGGACAGGACTTTATGCAGCACAACACACAACCATTACACGATCACAAATTGCCGTTTACGCGCTATGACTTCGGCTGGGTTTTATTATGTATAGGAATGGCGATTGGTGCCGGAACCGTGCTGATGCCGGTACAAATTGGCCTGAAGGGGATTTGGGTATTTATTACCGCTGCAATCATTGCTTATCCGGCAACCTGGATAGTGCAGGACATTTATTTAAAGACACTTTCAGAAAGTGATTCCTGTAATGACTATACAGATATTATCAGTCATTACCTGGGCAAAAACTGGGGAATTTTCCTCGGGGTTATCTACTTTTTGATGATTATCCACGGGATTTTTATCTACTCTCTCTCCGTGGTTTTCGACAGCGCCTCATACCTGAAAACCTTCGGTTTAACCGATGCCGATCTTTCACAATCTCTACTTTATAAAGTCGCTATTTTCGCCGTACTGGTGGCAATTGCGTCTGGTGGTGAAAGGTTGCTATTTAAGATCTCCGGGCCAATGGTGGTGGTCAAAGTCGGCATTATTGTCGTGTTCGGTTTTGCGATGATCCCGCACTGGAATTTCGCCAATATAACCGCCTTCCCACAAGCCTCCGTATTTTTCCGCGACGTCCTGCTCACCATTCCATTTTGTTTCTTCTCTGCGGTATTTATTCAGGTGCTTAACCCGATGAATATTGCCTATCGTAAACGGGAAACAGATAAAGTACTGGCAACTCGGCTCGCGCTGCGTACCCACCGGATTAGCTATATCACGCTCATCGCGGTGATCCTGTTTTTTGCCTTTTCGTTTACCTTCTCAATTAGCCACGAAGAAGCCGTTTCTGCCTTTGAACAAAATATCTCGGCACTGGCATTAGCCGCGCAGGTGATCCCCGGGCATATCATTCATATCACCTCTACGGTGCTGAATATCTTTGCCGTACTGACCGCATTCTTTGGCATTTACCTCGGTTTCCACGAGGCCATTAAAGGCATTATTCTCAATCTGTTAAGCCGAATTATTGATACCCAGAAAATTAACTCGCGTATGCTGACTCTGGCAATTTGCGCTTTTATCGTCATTACGTTGACGATTTGGGTTTCGTTTCGTGTATCGGTGCTGGTGTTCTTTCAGTTAGGAAGCCCGTTATATGGCATTGTGTCGTGCCTGATTCCGTTTTTCCTGATCTCTAAAGTTTCACAACTGAAAAAACTACGCGGGCTAAAAACATGGCTTATCCTGTTTTATGGCATTTTGCTGTGCTTTTCGCCGCTGTTGAAGCTGATTGAGTAAAAGTAACGGGGGCTGCTCACAGCAGCCCCAGACGATGTCGATAGCATTTCAGTACAGCCTGGATATGCTCCTGAGTCATAAAGGACTGTTCATACGTTTCCATAACAATGGCATTTTCTTTACGTATATCCTGAAAGAGTTTTTCCAGCAATCGGGGCGCTAACCCCATTGATTCACCCAACAGCAAAAAGTCCTGCCCGATATACTCGCCATAACCACTGTCAAATCCAGGAGCCAGTTCCCGACCGCCTTCTTCTCGCATCAATAACGGCAGCGCCAGATAGTTTGAGTGAAAATATTCCGGATAGGGAGCGGCAGAAACAAAGTCATACACCGGCGCTAACGCTGGCGTCAAACCATCGGAGTACACTAAGCCAAAGTTTCGTAAATGCATGTCGTTATTACCCAGCAACCAGGCGTAAACAATGCGACGAAAGAGATCGATTTTAAATGCGATGTTGTCGTTAACATGGGCAATTAAAAATCGGGCCAGCGTTTCATAGCTGACGTATTGCTCGTTATCATTTCCCGTTTTGCCATATTTATCTGTAATCTGCATCGCGCCATCAAGTTGCTCCTGATGCACTGGCTGCCCCTTGTCATCCCGGTCATAGCGCCGGATAACAAACGCGTATTCAAGCTCCTCCTCTGATTGTGGTGCAAAACTCAGCAGGCCATGCACAGGTACGTCAAATCCCAAACGAGACATCAATGTCATTGTTGCGTGTTCATTTTCGGCCAAACCGGGAAAGTCGGCTGGAGAGGGCTTAAGGATAAAATTTCCCTGATGATCTACGACGCGGAACTCTCCTTCATCCAGCACTAATTGCAATTTGGGCTGGTAACCGGAAATACTCATCCCTTTTTGTTGACGCGGAAGTTCCTGCACAAACTGAGTTCGCGTAAACCCCAGCCGGGGTTTCAATTTTGCAGTGCCGCTCAGGCGCTTCAACCCCTGTGTCGAATATCCGCGCTGTTCGTCACGTTCATTCAGCGGCGTTAACAGAATGCGACAATTCGCCATTATTCCTCCCAAGGTAAAATCTGGATTGCCCCCAGCAGATTCTTGCCGTTATCAATAAGCATTCCTAGCGGATCGTTTTCGTCACGATGCTGTATCTGGCTGTAGCGTTGACGCAGCCATCCTTCTGGCGCCAGTGAGGCAAAATAAGGATGCAACGTCTCACTGGGAAACTGACGCTGTGCGACGGGCAGACTGATTGAGATTGCCGGTCCGTGGTAATCCGCGGCGTACTGGAACAAAAAGCCACTGTCGTTCTGAGAGAGTTCACCCACTACCTGACCATAGAGCAACACTTTCACTCGTCGATGCATAGTTTCACTCCAAGAACGTTCGCCACCGCAAACACACTGCCGAATTTAACCTGTTCAGGATCCTTAAAAAGTCGCTTTAACGTGGACGTTGAGATCCCCGTTTGTAGTTCAAGGGTGTATAAATCAATGCCCAATTCTTTGCGACGTGCGTTCAGTTGTTCCCCCAAATGGCGGGGAGTCTCAATGGTCCGGAGGGGGCGTGGTTGACTAATATTCGGCCCCTGGATAAGTTTCTTCTGCAACTCCTGGAGCTGGTCGCCGATCGCTTTCAACTCTTGAGCCAGATTCTGTGACCCCGTGTAGATCATTAAAGAACCTTTCAATTGATAAAAGACAAAAAAAGATCATTTATGGTTAAAGAAGTTCGTTAAGCATCACAAATGAACCATTTTTTATTAATTATTATAATTTAGCTCATATATAATCCATTCGCAACAACAATGGTCAAAAAAGATCTATAAGTGATAGTTAACGCACAAGAAGGTCATATTTGACATGAGACCAGCATGAAAGCCGGTCTCATCGGGTGGGTTATACAGCAGGCTTCTGCGGATTTTCATCCTGATCAACAGCAAAACAAGCTACCAGTTGACCGCCGTAGTCTTTTAGCTGCGGCTGCAACTGGGTGCAGGGGCCGAAGCGTCGACGACAGCGGGCGTTGAAGGCGCAGCCCGGCGGTGGATTCAGCGGGCTTGGCAGTTCACCGGTGAGCTTGATGCGCTCGCGGCGATCGTCCGGGTTCAGGCGCGGCGTCGCGGAGAGTAGCGCCTGGGTGTACGGATGACGCGGGTTATTGAAGATTTGGTCCTTCGTTCCCTTCTCCACGCAGCGGCCCAGGTACATTACCATCACTTCATCAGCAATGTGCTCCACCACCGACAGGTCATGCGAGATAAAGACATAAGAAAGCCCCAGTTCCTGCTGCAAATCCATCATCAGATTCAGCACCTGTGCACGCACCGAGACGTCCAGCGCGGAAACTGGCTCATCGGCAATCACCACATCCGGGTCGAGCATCAGGCCACGGGCAATGGCGATACGCTGACGCTGACCGCCGGAAAACATGTGCGGATAGCGGTCGTAATGCTCGGTTTTCAGGCCGACTTTCGCCATCATCGACAGGGCTTTTTCCCGACGCTGTTCTTTGCTTAAGCTGGTGTTAATAAGCAGCGGCTCTTCGAGAATTTGCCCAACTTTTTTACGCGGATTCAGCGAACCGTAAGGGTTCTGGAAGACGATCTGGATTTTCTGTCGACGCAGCTTCTGCGCCTGCGGATCGTGCTTGAGCAAATCCTGCCCCTGGTAATACAGTTCACCGCCGGTAGGTGTTTCAATCATCGTCAGCAACCGACCGAGGGTCGATTTACCGCAGCCGGATTCACCTACTACCGCCAGCGTTTTGCCACGTTCAAGGTTAAACGAAACGCCATCCAGCGCCTTCACCAGACGTTCCGGCGCGAACATGCCTTTCTTCACCGGATAATGTTTTTTCAGGTCGATAGCCTGCAACAGCGGTTGTTGCGAGGTGGCCTCTTGCGTACTCATAGTGTCGGCCTCCCGGCATCATCAAGTGGGTAATGGCATTTGGACTGACGCCCGTCAGCGAGCATATTCAGCGCCGGTTCTTCAGCGCGGCATTTGTCTGTCGCATAGGGGCAACGCGGGTTAAGCAGGCAGCCGTTCGGGCGGTCGTATTTGCCTGGAACGACGCCAGGCAACGATGCCAGACGTTCTTTGTCCTGAGCAAATTCCGGCAATGCACGCAGCAATGCCTGAGTATACGGGTGACGCGGCGCACGGAAGATGGCGTGGGCATCACCCGTTTCCACCACCTGGCCTGCATACATCACGATGATTTTATGCGCCGCCTCCGCCACCAGCGCCAGGTCATGAGTGATCAACACCAGCGCCATGTTCTCTTTCTGCTGCAACTCCAGCAGCAGTTCGATGATTTGCGCCTGAATGGTCACGTCCAGCGCGGTAGTCGGTTCATCGGCAATCAGCAGTTTTGGCCGACAGGCAATTGCCATAGCGATCATCACGCGCTGGCTCATGCCGCCGGAAAGCTGATGCGGATAAACGTCTAAACGCGAGGCCGGGTCAGGAATGCCGACCTGATTCAGCAGGTCAATCGCCCGCTGACGGCGGGTACTTTTGTTACCGCCCTGATGCACCTTAATCGCTTCCATGATCTGGAAACCCACGGTGTAACACGGGTTAAGGCTGGTCATCGGGTCCTGGAAGATCATTGCCACTTCGGCGCCCACCAGATTGCGGCGCTCTTTTTCTGAGATACGCTGCAAATCCTGGCCGTTAAACTCCAGCTTTTCTGCCATCACGCGGCCCGGATAATCAATCAGCCCCATAATCGCCAGTGAACTGACCGACTTACCAGAGCCAGACTCACCCACAATCCCGACCACTTCGCCCTGTTTTACGCTGTAGCTGATGCGGTCTACGGCGCGGAACGGTGCGCTTTCGTCGCCGAAATGCACCGATAATTTATCTATATTTAATAACGCCATCTCGAACCTCTTACTGCTTCAGTTTGGGATCGAGCGCGTCACGCAGACCGTCACCCATCAGGTTAAATGCCAGCACCGTCAGCAGGATCGCCAGACCCGGGAAGGTCACGACCCACCAGGCGCTTTGCGCGAACTGCAACACATCGGAGAGCATGGTGCCCCACTCCGGTGTTGGCGGCTGCGCCCCCATGCCGAGGAAACCAAGAGCAGCCATATCGAGAATAGCGTTAGAGAAACCGAGAGACGCCTGAACAATCAACGGTGCAAGGCAGTTGGGAAGAATATTGATAAACATCTGGCGCAGCGCCCCGGCACCTGCCACGCGAGACGCGGTGACGTAATCGCGATTCACCTCCACCAGCACGGCGGCGCGGGTTAAGCGCACATAGTGCGGCAAGGCAACGAAGGTTAGCGCCAGCGCGGCGTTACCAATCGACGGGCCGAAAATCGCCACCAGCACCAACGCCAGCAGCAGACTTGGCAGTGCCAGCATGATATCGACGACGCGCATGATGATGTTATCGACCAGGCCGCCGAAGTAACCGGCGACCAGGCCGAGAATAACGCCCATAATCAGCGATAACACCACCACCAGACAGCCAACCAGCAGCGACAAGCGCGCGCCGTACATCAGGCGCGACATAACGTCACGACCGACGTCATCTGTACCGAGCAAGTGCGCCATGCTGCCGCCTTCCTGCCAGGCTGGCGGGGCGAGTAGCGCATCGCGGAACTGTTCCGCCGGGTTATACGGCGCAATCCAGTTGGCAAAGATCGCGATAAACAGCACGATGACGACGTAAACCAGCCCGACAACCGCGCCTTTGTTGCGTTTAAAATAGTGCCAGAACTCCTGTAACGGGGTCATCGGCACCGGTGCGATAATCACTTTATTTTCAGTAACCTGTGACATGATATCCCCTTACTTCTTATGACGAATACGCGGGTTCACCACGCCGTACAGCAGATCGACCAGCAGGTTGACGAGGATAATCATCGTCGCCACCAGCAATACGCCGCCCTGCACTACCGGATAGTCGCGGCGTTGCAGTGCGTCAATCAACCAGCGCCCAAGACCGGGCCACGAGAAGATGGTTTCGGTCAGAATCGCCCCCGCCAGCAATGTTCCCACCTGCAGGCCGATAACAGTCACCACCGGCAGCATCGCGTTACGCAGCGCATGGACGATAATCACCCGCATCCGGGTTAGCCCTTTAGCGCGCGCGGTGCGGATGTAATCCTCGCCCAGCACTTCCAGCATTGAGGAGCGCGTCATACGAACGATAACCGCCAGCGGAATTGTGCCCAGCACCATCGCCGGTAAGATCATATGGGCGACGGCATCGATAAAGTTACCGTCTTCACCCCAGATAGCGGTGTCGATCAGCATAAAACCGGTTAACGGATTGGAATCATCGAGGAACACCATGTCGCTCACGCGACCGGAGACAGGCGTCAGGTTCCAGTGCACCGAAACCAGCATGATCAGCATCATGCCCCACCAGAAGATCGGCATCGAGTAGCCGGTCAGCGCCAAGCCAACCGCAGTGTGATCGAAAATGGAACCGCGTTTAACCGCAGCCAGCACACCAACCGGAATACCGACTGCCGTAGCAAAAATCATCGCGCAGACACCAAGTTCCAGCGTGGCCTGGAAGCGCGGCACGAACTCTTCCCAAACCGGGATGCGGCTTTTCATCGAAATGCCTAAATCGCCGTGCATTACGCCCCAAATGTAATGGAGATACTGCTGCCACATCGGTTTATCCAAGCCGAGTTCTGCCAGCAATTGCGCGTGACGCTCTGGGGAGATCCCACGTTCGCCCGCCATGATCATCACCGGATCGCCCGGGATCATGTGGACAAAGGCAAATGTGAGAAGGGTAATACCGATAAACGTGGGGATGACGAGTCCCAAACGTCGGAGAATAAACTGCAACATAACCCGGATTCTCTGTAGTGACCCGCAGCCTGGAACTGCGTGTCTGTATTGCTCACAAATCAATTCCCGCCCGTGCCGGACAGGGAATGAAGTATTGCTGCCGGATGGCGCTGCGCGCAGAGGCACAGCACCACCGGGTATGCAGATTGTTGACAAAGTGCGCTTTGTTTATGCCGGATGCGGCGTTAACGCCTTATCCGGCCTACAAAATCGTGCAAACTCAATACATTGCAGAATTTTCGTAGGCCAGATAAGCGGAGCGCATCAGGCAGTTTTGCCTTTGCCATCAGTCTTGTATGGCTTTTAATTATTCGATAGAGACGTTTTCGAAGTGATGTTTGCCTAATGGATCAACCACATAGCCTTTAACTTCTTTGCGTACCGGTTCAAACACGGTGGAGTGAGCGATGATCAGTGCCGGAGCCTGATCGTGCATCACCACCTGTGCTTGTTTGTACAGTTCAACGCGTTTGTTGTGGTCGTCGGTAGCACGCGCCGGTTGAATCAGATCTTCAAACGGTTTGTAGCACCATTTTGAGTAGTTGGAGCCTTGTTCAGAAGCGGCGCAGCTGAACAGGGTGGCGAAGAAGTTATCCGGATCCCCGTTATCGCCAGTCCAGCCCATCATTACCGTCTGGTGCTCGCCATCTTTCGCACGCTTGAGATACTCACCCCATTCGTAGGTGACGATTTTGGCCTGCACGCCGACTTTCGCCCAGTCAGCCTGAATCATCTCTGCCATGCGGCGAGCGTTCGGGTTATACGGACGTTGTACTGGCATAGCCCACAGGTCGATGGTGAAACCTTTTTCCAGACCCGCTTCTTTCAGCAAGGCTTTCGCTTTTTCAGGATCGTAGGTGTAGTCCTGAACGTCATCGTTATAGCCCCACATGGTTGGCGGGATCAGGTTTTTCGCTGCCACGCCCGCGCCCTGATAAACCGCTTTGATGATCGCGTCTTTGTTCACCGCGTAGGTCAGAGCCTGGCGAACTTTCACGTCATCGAGTGGTTTTTTCTGCACGTTATACGAGAGATAACCGACGTTCAGCCCCGGCATTTCCATCAGGTTGATGGATTTATCCTGCTTCATGCGAGCGATATCTGCCGGGTTCGGGTACGGCATTACCTGGCATTCATTTTTCTGCAATTTAGCGTAACGCACGGAAGCGTCAGGGGTAATAGAGAAGACCAGCGTATCGATCTGCGGTTTGGTGCCCCAGTAGCCATCAAACGCTTTGTAGCGAATACGGGAATCTTTTTGATACTGCTGTAACTGGAACGGACCAGTGCCGATAGGGTTGAGGTCCAGTTTTTCCGGCGTACCGGCTTTCATCATCGCGTCAGCATATTCTTTTGACAGAATAGAAGCGAAGTCCATTGCCAGGTCAGCCAGGAACGGTGCTTCAGGGCGAGTCAGCACAAACTGAACGGTGTTGTCGTCCACCTTTTTCACTTCGCTGATCAGCTCCGGCAAGCCCATGCCTTCGAAGTATTCGTAGCTACCGCCAGAAACTTTATGGTACGGGTTTTGCGCGTTTTTCTGACGATCGAACGAGAACACCACGTCATCGGCGTTCAGTTCGCGCGTCGGTTTGAATTCTTTGTTGTCGTGCCACTTCACACCTTTACGCAAGTGGAAGGTATAGGTTTTACCGTCATCGCTGACTTCCCACTTTTCAGCGAGGCCCGGGATCACTTCAGTGGTGCCAATTTTAAATTCAACCAGACGGTTATAAAGCGGTACGGAAGAGGCGTCATAGGTGGTGCCGGAAGTAAACAGCTGCGGGTTAAACCCTTCCGGAGATCCTTCTGAGCAATAAACCAGAGTTTTAGCCTGAACACTTGCTGCGACGGTCATAGCCACCAGGCTGAGACCAAGCTTCAGCATCCCTGACTTTTTCAAGGAAATACGCATTATTCTGCTCCAATTGTGATGTTTGTTGTTTTAACCCTTTGCAGTGGGTTGTCGCTGCCTGACCTTTTTTGTTTTTTGCCCGGTCGGGTCAACGTTATGAGGTGGGGATGCCGTACTAATTAACATCAGTGTTACAGTGCGGATCCTCCATAAAATGCCCCTCGTGACCTACAATCTGTCAACAGAATGTGAAAACGTCAATACAGCCCACCGGGATTTACACCAACGGTGAGAATCCACAAACAAAGATTAAAAAAACTTCAAACAACTATTTGCAGCAGAGAAATTTGTGCTACGCCAACATAACCAGAACAATCAGCTTAATATTTAGCAACAATTGGTGATTAAGTTTTATGCATTTAATGAAAAAAATCTGAGGGAAAGGTGGATATCTGAGCGATTAATACCATGAACGCTAAAACGCACAGCGGAAAATGCCAGCGCCAGCCATAAGTAACGCAAAAAAAGATTTAAGCAAATATAAAAAAAGACAATGGTTTCTGTCACAAATCCGTTAATGGATAGTGAGATATGGGGCGCAAATTTGGCAGGGAAATGTGTGGTGTGTAGGTCGATAAGGCGGTCGCGCCGCATCCGACAATGGGCCGGCACATTTGCCTGATGCGACGCTGGCGCGTCTTATCAGGCCTACGTCGAGTCGAACCTCCCTGCCCCCGGAGGTTCTCATCCTCATGAGGCTACAAATGCAAAAAAGCCTGCTCACTGAGCAGGCTTTTCGAATTTGGTCGGTGATAGAGGATTCGAACCTCCGACCCCTTCGTCCCGAACGAAGTGCGCTACCAGGCTGCGCCAATCACCGAATGCGGGGCGCATCTTACTGCGCAGATACGCCCTCGTCAATCCCTTAATAGCAAAATGCCTTTTGATCGGCGAGAAACTCAGCAGTGCATTTAGTTAGCTTCTGCTTTCTTCGCCTGAGGGATTCGACACCAGTTGTTGTTTTCGTTGATACCACCGTCCGGTGAAGTATAACCAAGGCAACCTAAAATGGTGTCGTACAGTTCTACATGACGGCGTGGCACTTTTATATCCGCCTCTTTTTTCAGCTGCGCGAATGCCTGCGCGTTGGCCGGATTCTCCAGATATTTATCCGACATCCAGACCATCATCGGTACGCGGAACTGCTCCGGTGGCGCATATTCACGTGGTGTGCCATGCAAGTGCTCACGTTCGTTAATTGACTCACCGTGGTCCGCTGCATAGAAAATAATGGCTTTCTTATCGCGGAATTTGTCGATAACCGTGTCGATAAAATGATCAACGTAGGTGATTGAGTTATCGTATGAGTTAATCATCGGCGCTCGTGGGCATTTGCGGTCAATGGCATAGCACTCTGGCTTCCACTGGGCAAACTCACGGGGATAACGTTGAGTATAGTTGTAGTGCGAACCTTTGGTATGCAGGACAATCAGATGCTTACCTTCTGGTTTTTTCTCCAGCGAACGCTCGATTTCATTGACCAGTAACATGTCGTCCACCGCTTTCCCACGGTTACGCGGCTCTGCTGCAATTTGCTCGCGATAGGCAATGTTGTCAGCCATGGTGTTGCTGTAGAACCACATCTCACTCTGCATGGCGTACAAATCAGAGCTAAAGCCCAGCTGTTTGAGAACCGCAAATACGTTCTGCTCTTTAAGCGTACGTTGTGGGTTATCTTCCGTTCCACCTTCACGTACAAACATACAGCGTAGTGATAATTTAGTCGCGGTATCACAAGAATAACCACGGTACATCACCAGGTTTTTCTCTTTGGCCAGCTTCGGCGTGGTATCGCGCTCGTAGCCCAGCATCCCCATATGATCCCAACGCGTAGTTTCGCCAATAATGAAAACCACATAGGTGTCGTCGAGATTTTGCGTCGGGGTATAGGTGAATTTTTTTGCCGGATTCATCAGCGACCGATTGTCTGACGATTCATCCACTTGCGCCCAGGCATACAGTCCCAACGCAGAAAGCCAGTTCGAAGGCAGATAAGAGTTCGCCAGCACGCCGCCGTAGCTTGGCATATCCACTCCGGCCAAACGGTCTGCACGCTTTTGCACTACATCCATCAGACGAATTGGGCCCCATACCAACAAGCCCGCCAAAAGCACGGTAAGCGCACTACGCCAGCGAGTTTTCGGGGTACAAAGTTGGCGCCAGAAAGTGTCTTGTGAACGGTTCATCCAGATAAATAGCAACGGGATAATACTCACCAGTACAACCCATGCGATAAGCGTCCAGCCAACCACTTCTTTCGACAGATCAATGTCGGTGGTCATCACCGAAGCAACAATCCCGTAGCCAATCATGACATTCATAAATGTCATGTAGTAGCTGGCCCCGGCAGAAATCAGCACCAGCAATGAAGCCAGCACTTTCCAGGCCGTTCTGCCAAAGAGTGAAATTAAGCGTAAAAAGAAGAAGGTTGCCAGAACCGTCCCTGCCAGTTCGATAACCGCCGAGACGCCATTAAGAAAAGTGAAGTTATGCGCGTAACCGTCAAACCGACGGAAATAGACTGCGCAATTCATAAACAGACCGATATAGACAGCGAGCAAAAAGCTTAGCTTTTGCTGCGTTATCGTTTTGATATATCTCATGCAAACAAACCCTGGAAAAACAGGTGATAACACCCTGCATTATGGCCTTTCAAGCCAGGCAAGGGAAAAGTGCGAAGGTCGTCAGATAAGGAAAATCTGCACACGCTGATAAGTAGACCACAGCAAAGGGAAAAAGTGTGGGGAAAGAGTGTACTTGAAGCACAAATTTACAAAAATACAAGTATGAAAAAAGACTTTAGCGTTACAAAAAGCAGTAAAAAGGGCCAGTTTCCTGGCCCCGAAGATGCGAAATTATTCGTACTGAACGGTAAAATCGACCGTTGCATCCGCGCGACCAATGGTTGCATCAGCGCGAATTGGCACATAGCTGGCGATATAGTTCAGTTGATGTGCGCCATCACCGTTAATTGCAAACTCAACCGGTGTCGGCGTCGTATTTTCCGGGAACTGTTGTACTCCCGCGGCGGTTTTGATTTTCAGCCCAACGCCCGTAGCGCCCCCCGCATCCAGCGCAAAAAGATTCGGGTCGTCCGCATTGGGCGTACCATCCATAGTGACGTAGGCTCTGACCACTTCGCTACAGTTTTTCAGACCGATGGAAAAAGTTGTGGGATTAAGTTCTGTTCCGATTCTTACCGGTTTTTTGAGAACCGCTAATCCCATGTCGACTTCAACACTGTCTTTTACCAGTTCGCAGGCACCCTGGCTAATTTTAAGGGTGAATTTCAACGTTCCTTTCGGCCCTAAGTCCGTGCTTGCCGCCAGTGACGAAAAGGAAAGAGGCAGCAGACATAACGCAAGTATTGTTCGCTTCATGGCTGTTACTCCAGTTCGACATGCATGGTAGCAATGCCGCTATAATCACCGGCAGCGGGTAATTTTCCGGTCGTGCTAACGGGATAAGCGGTAATCGTGGTTGTCGCTTTGCGTTTGACATCTTCGTACAACGAACCGGGATTCATTTCTAATAAACTATTACTGTCATTCGGCTTGAGGATATTACCTTTACCGTCCTCAATGACTGCACCGACATCGGCGTTACCTAAATCAATTGCGCTGGGGTAAGCATTATTCGGTGTTGCATCAATACTGAGATAAATTTTAACGCCATCTGAAATATTATTGCAGTCAAAGCTCAGTTCTTTTTGTATCTTCTGAACATTTTGTGGTGGTTGTCCGGCACGCCCTTTAAAATCATGGGCCTGATATTCTCCGAATGGAATATCCAGCACGGTGCCAGCAGCAAGTTCACAGCCTTGCGTTACTGTTATATCAGCAGAAACATTCAAAACAACTAAGGGTAAGTTATTATATACCCCCATTTTTTTTGTCGCATAAAGAGCCGCAACCGGGGTTCGTGGAATACTTAATTGCCCAACAAATGGATGAGAAATAGCTATTTTAATATTCCCCTTACTCCCTGTAGTCCAGGTTGTAGACTCTATATTTGAAAGACATTCTTTACCAGGAGCCCTGTTCCCCTTGTCGGTAAAAGGGACAGATAAATCAGCATGACTTAAGACGTAAATTGCAGGGAGAACATCAATATTATTATTAAATTTAAAATATCCTTTAGTGGCTCCTGGCTCTGGGAGCAGCGAAACACCTTTGAAATATGTCATAATACTATTTGGAATAGGATCAGGGCATTCACACCCTGCCTGATAGGTTCCCGTAAGAGCGTATCCTGATGTTAAATTTGTACCCGCTTTATTCTCTGAAGGTACTGAAATCGTTTGAATAAAATCAAATGAATATTCATAGGGCTGTCCATTTTCCGTCTGACATGGCCCCCAATCAGCAGCCCATATATTTCCTGCAAATGTGCTCGTCCCTAACAGCACCATACCTGCCAACAAATTTTTAATTTTCATCTGAATATCCTTATTTCTCGCATACCGCATTAACCATCACGATAGCCGCATTGTCCTTGTTCTCTGGCAAGCGGAATGGCACGCGGCAACGTTGCGCCTGTTCATTCCCCCAGCTCACCTGCAATTCGCCCTCTTCTGGCATCCCGCTGATATAAAGCTGTCCTTCTTCCCCCACAATGCTGCTGGCAGGTTTGCGCTCATCAATTAACGCTGCGGTTGCACCAAACGGTACTGCGTTGCCATTCGCCTGTTTTAAGGTCATCAGAACTCGGTAACCGACGCGGGTATCAAAGCGGGAACGCACAACTGCGCCACGCGTTGGTACAACTTTCTGGAACGCTTCCTGTAGTTCAACGTTTTGCCCCAGCGTGTCGCTGCGCAGTTCCACAATAGTTTCACGATATGGCGTGAGATACGGCACCACGGCGTTGCCCATCCAATCAACTTCTACGCCGCTGCTATTAACCACATGTCCGCCGCGCGCACCCGGTGCAGAAACAATCGCCAGACTTTCGCCTAAAGGCTGCGAAAGCGTTATACCTTCACTGTGAACGATGACACCGCCGCGCACGCCATAGTTAACCTGTTGATTATCTTTAGAATAGTTATAGCCTACGTCAATGTTACCAGAGCCACCCATATACCCCATGTTGACGCTGCCACTGTAGCCTACGCCATTACTGGTGTAACCCTGCTGAACGTTATAGCTCAGGTTACGATCTTCCAGTAACGTGCCACTAACAGAGGCCTGTTGCGACGTCTTGCCATGCTGGTCGGTGGTCATGCGATAACTGCTCCACGCGCCCCCCAGAGGGATCGAAACACTGAATGACCACAAGCGATCGTCTTCTTCCCATTCCGGACTTCTCGTCCAGGTATAGGCCACACTGTAATTCACCCGACCAATATGACCGTGATAACCAGCGCTTAAGGAGTTCTCCTTACCGTCAACGTTCCAGTAATCCTGCTGGGTCATATTGAAATAAACAGAGCCGTAGTCTCCCAGTTGCTGGGTAATGTTGCCCTGTATCTGGCTACGCTTGTGATAACGACGGTAATCACTGTCGGCGTCACTGCGAACATCGGTCGCTTCCTGGAAGGTGTAGTAGCCGCTGGTTGAGTACTTGTAGCCCAGCAGACGCAGGTCAGTGCCGCCGTCAAAACTTTTCGAATAAAGGAAACGATAAGACTGGCCTTCCTCTTTTTCATTGTTGCGTAACTGACTTTTCGCCTGGGTGACATCCACCGATACCGCGCCAATGGTGCCGAAGTTTTTCCCCAGTCCCAGCGCTAAAGCGTTGTAGTCCGCCGATAACAATGCGCCACCGTAGGCGGTCATTCCCCACGGCAAGCCGTACATGGCGGTAAACTGCCCGAAATGTGGTTTATCGCTGTCGTAATTACCCGCACGATACTCACCGGCAGCCAGGCTATATTTCAGATACCCTTCACGCTGAAAAATCGCCACCGCCGAAAACGGCTGGATGAAACGTTGTTCACTTCCGTCGGCTTCTTTAATGATCACCGTCAGGTCGCCGCTGCCGGAGGTTGCGTAGAGATCGTTAATCTCAAATGCGCCCGGCTGAACAAAAGTGCGATAAATGACATAGCCGTTCTGTTCGATACTGACTTCAGCGTTGCTTTTGGCGATGCCGCGCACCACCGGAGCAAAGCCACGCTGGCTGTCCGGCAACATCTCATCGTCAGATGCCAGTAACGCCCCGCGCATTTGTACGCTGTCAAAAATCTCGCCAGGCGTGGCGGTATCACCCAGTGTTATCTGTGACTTGAGTGGAATAATCGCCCGGTTTAACGATGTACCAACGTTATCCCATTGGTTTTTGCCATCGGTACGGTTCCAGATACTGTTATTACGTAAACGCCACGGACCGACGTTCAAACCGCTGCGCAGGTTCAGGTAATAACTGTCACTGGTAGAGTCTGAAGATGAACCTGTTCCTTCATTGCGCCCATTGCTGCCACTAAAGCTGTAATCCAGCAACAGCGCGGGTATTCCTTCGTCCCAGCGAGAAGGATCAACCGTGCCACGAGCGGTCATCATCATTGCCGCCTGCGGGAAGGAAAGATGCAGCGTCTGAGTATTAAAATCAAAGCGGCTGGTGGCCTGGGGAATGATTTCATCAAACGCCACACAGGCTTCCGGTGGTGACATCTTCAGCGCCGGAAAGCTGTCAACACGCACGCCCATTTCTTCCAGTTGCACCCGGCTAAGGCAAGGCATAAGCGACTCACCGCTGGCTTTGCGTTTCGCTTCGCTGGCGGTACTAAAATCCAGCGTCCGGGAAGCCATTTTTTCTTCGTTTACAAACACCGAAACCCGGTATTTACCGGGTATTTGCTGGCCGACAGGTGAGTCGTATACCGACAAGTCGACGTGTTGATCGATACCCTGAACGTTTTCGAGAAATTTAGGGTTAAATTTTCCGCCATACGCAGGTAACGAGCTGGCAATCGTTAATGCCAGCAGTGAGAAAGAAAAATGCGCTCTGTAGTGATAGAGAGGTAAATGCATCCAATGCATAGTAAAAGCGCCTTGTAAAAGGATCAGTTAATCGGCTTCGTCAGCATTTCGCCAGCAACACCGAAATCATTAATAATGCTGTATTTCACTTCGTTCGCATTGCCTGTACCGGCTGGAAGGTTAATGTTTAACTTTCCTTTCGCGAGAACCATTCCCGCCCGTTCAATCTTTTGTCCATTAACGGAAAACTGATTAAAGGTCAGGTTATAAGCGGAGTCGTTATTAACCACAATTTGGTTATTTTGACGTTGAAAACGTAACTGCTTCATTGCCTCAAGATTACTTCCCGGTAAGCCTTTCGGACGGTAGAACAACTTCAGACGGGTGCGAACGGCTATCTGTAAGACGTTTTTATTTTCATTTTCAGCGCTTTTCGCAGGAATCGCTTTTACATTAATCAAGTAAACAGATTCACGATCTTTAGGTAAAGTATCTTCAATATTGACGATACGTAAGACGTTATTTTTATCGGGATCAAGTTTGAATAATGGCGGTGTAATAATAAACGGTGTTTTTTTATTGCCATTCACATCATCAATCCATGACTGGATCAAAAACTCTTCATTTTTATTGTGATTTTCAACGGTCAGCGACGCTTCTTTCTTGCCGCCATCATAAATAACACGCGTCGTGCTTAAGGCTATGCCACCAGCAAAACACTGTTGTGCGGTCATTAAAAGTGCCAGCACGGCAAGGCTAATACGTTTCATGATTCGGTCCCTGAGTCATTGGTGCGAATAATGGCAACAGATAATCTGTTGCCATTGAGAGATGATCGTTCCGTCAGGCTCGATTAGTTGTAAGTCAGGTTGAAGTCGACTTCGGCGTTACCGTAACCGATGGTTACTGCATCTTTAGTAGAGACATAGTTAGCGGTGAAATACAGAACGGTCTGGCCTTGTTTCAGAGTAGTTTTGGATTTACCAGTATTCAGTTCAACCAGCGTATTGGTGTTATCATAAATACCAATACCTACGCCAGATGCCGCACCTGGTTCAGTGCTCACAGAAATCAGTTTGCTGTTGTCTGCATCACCAACACCGTTAAAACTGATATCCACATTTTTGAACGTGGAGATATCGCAGTTTTCCAGTTTGATTTTGAACGGAGTTGCTGTGGATTTATCACCAGTAGCAGTAAACACAGACTTATTCACCTGGCCCAGAACAACTTCTTGTTTTTGAGTGTCTGGAGACACAACACAAGCGGCGTCAACAATCTCACCAGTGAATTTAACAGTACCGTCGCCCGCATCAGCTGCGAATACGGAAGTAGAGGTCAGCGCAAGCGCAGATAAGGCAAACAGAACCTTTTTCATTTATAACTCCATTTATATAGATAAATATGCTTGATGTTGTTCATAACAACGGGGGGGCAGATTATACAAATGGTGCTAAAAAATAAAATTATTTTACTGAAGGTGTATTTTGGTAACAAAGTTAAATTTACTTCAACTTCAATGCATTACAAATAACACATCAAATAGCCACTGTGTTTTTAGGAATATATTTATATTTATGATTTATATTAAATAACAAAACATATTCTTCATATGAATATTATTGCTCATTTAATATTCATTTATAAAAAAGGGAGACGCTGACGTCTCCCTGTGGAATTTATTTCAGTAGCCACATATTTCTAAATATGTGCTTCACGCAATACTTCCTGCTCTGGCTGGCGAATGGTAGTAGAAAGCGCCAGAGACAAAATCAGCAGGGCAAAAATGACGTAGAAAGTCACATAGAAGCCGCCAAACAGTGAGGCGATAAGCGAGCCGCAAATGCTGCCGATACCGAAACCGAGGTAAATCACACCGTAATTTTTCGCCAGGTTATTAAGACCGAAGAACTCACTGACCAGTGACGGAAACACAGTAATCGTGCCGCCGAAGTTAAACGCCACACAGGCAATCGCCGCAAAGAACGTCACTGCATTCAATGGTGCAAACAGCAGTGCTGCCATACCCACCAGCGAAATCACCTGTCCAATAGTGATGACGCGGATACGGGCGATTTTGTCAGACAGAATGCCCAACACCAGACGACCAGAAAGGTTAGCAATAGAAATAACCGTCACAGCGTTGGCCGCGGAAATTGCATCAAGATGCGCCAGACTCTGAGCAATATCTTTCGCTACACCAATCACATACAGGCCGCTCATGCAGGCAGTGAGGAACATCACCGCCAGCATCCAGTATTGCGGTTTACGCATTGACTCGGCCAGAGTGAAATCATTTTCCACCACACCATTATGGGTTTTGACTTCCTGTTTCGGCGCATCTTTCATTAACGTCGCGCCAAAGACAATCATCACCAGCGCAATCGCGCCCCAAATCACAAAGGTTTTTTCCAGACCCACCGTCTCCAGCAGATGCGAGTCGATAAATTTGAATCCCAGGCTACCCAAACCATAGGAGCCAATGGCAAACGCGGAGATGAGCCCTTTACGCTCCGGGAACCACTTCACACAGTTAGAGAGCGTCAGCAGATAACCTGCGCCATCTGCCAGACCAACCAGCACACCAGCGCTCAACCACAACATCATCAGGCTGTTGGAGTGCGCGGTAAGAAAGAACCCCAATCCCAGCAGAATACCGGAAGCCATTGTGACGCGCTTGACACCAAAACGTTCCTGTAACTTGCCAGCAACAGAAGAAGAAATTGCCAGTCCCAGACTCAACAGGCCGAAGGAGAAAGCAACCTGACTGACCGGCGCATCCAGTTTGGCAGAGAGCGCGCCATTAAACAGGCTCCAGGTATAAACTGACCCCAGCGCAAACTGGGTGATAATGGTACCGATAAGGGTTAGCCAGCGGGTACGCTGATAGTTTGAAGGTGTCATGGCAGTGTCCTGCAGTAGTAAATTGGAAGATTCTCTGCCGACAACCATAACGAAGTGCATTTTATGCCAGGGGAAAAACGGCATGAAATGCCATCAGAACGGAATGAAATGCTTTAACTAAGGAATGAATGACATGACAAACATTCATTAAAATTATTATTTGAGTGAGTTAGCACCTACTATCATTACAATGATTGTTATTGCCGGGCTTTGATTGTGACCAATTCGTTAAAATCTGGCGCTAACGCCCATGGTATACAAGTAATCACTATCATTGGCGCTATTCTCCGCCTGGGATAACGCGGCATAGGCGGCAATATGTTGGTTAAGCAACATATCGGCTCCTACGGTCACATCGAGCCAGTTACCATTCTGATTTGTCGCTGTCATGCGACTTAGGCCTGATTGAGCCTTCCAGATATTTTCACCAAATTGCTGGTTGTAGCTGATTTGCGCCCAGGGGCGGAAATCGCCAAGTCGGGAATCAACACGCCAGCCTAACGTACTGACGCTGGCATGCCATAACGGATCGGTCAGCATTGCCGTGCTGTCGCCAAACTCGTTATACATCGAAGTGGTCGTACCGTCGTAATGCAATGCGGCAACCGGGCCAGTCGTAACGTGTTCATATAAAGGGAAATTCCAGCCCATACTCATGCTGCTGGTTACATCCGCAGGCGTTTCTTCCGCCAGATTAACGTCCAGTCCCAGCACTCTTTGGCTGCTTTGAATACGTTGCGACAAAATATCGTTGTAATCCGGTTGGTGATCGCTATCCCAGGTGTAACGCTCCGTGGTATGTCCGGGTTGCGTATCAACGATATATTCTTGTTGCCAGGCGTAAGCTGTGTTGAGAAAAAAGGAATTGATTACCACGCTCGCCAGTAGACTTAACGTCTGGCGACCACCACATTTTTTTATGATCATTAACACGACTCCAGGGAAGAGCCGAATTCGGCATTATTATTGTCATTGTATGAAAGATATCGGGCATAGTAGTCCTGTATTAAATATTGACTTTTTCACCGGTGCGTCAAGAAAAGCCGGTGAAATTTTTACGAACAGGTACATAGCGAGGGAAAGTATGGAACGTTGCGGCTGGGTGAGTCAGGACCCGCTTTATATTGCCTACCACGATGAAGAGTGGGGCGTGCCTGAAACTGACAGTAAAAAACTGTTCGAAATGATCTGCCTTGAAGGTCAACAAGCGGGGCTGTCCTGGATTACCGTCCTCAAAAAACGAGAAAATTATCGCGCCTGTTTTCATCAGTTCGATCCAGTAAAAGTTGCGGCAATGCAGGAAGAGGATGTCGAAAGACTGGTTCAGGACGCCGGGATTATCCGCCATCGCGGGAAGATTCAGGCCATTATTGGCAATGCGCGTGCATACCTGCAAATGGAAGAGAACGGCGAACCGTTTGCCGATTTTGTCTGGTCGTTCGTAAATCATCAGCCACAGGTAACACAAGCCACAACGTTGAGCGAAATCCCCTCGTCGACACCTGCCTCCGACGCACTCTCTAAGGCATTGAAAAAACGTGGCTTTAAATTTGTAGGCTCGACGATTTGTTACTCCTTTATGCAGGCGTGTGGGCTGGTGAACGATCATGTGGTTGGCTGCTGTTGCCATCCGGGGAATAAGGCATGATTAGACAAGCGCAACGTTCTGAGCTGCCCGCGATCCTTGAACTGTGGCTGGAAAGCACAACCTGGGGACATCCCTTTATAGAAGAGAGTTACTGGCGTGACTGCATTCCACTGGTGCGTGATGCATATCTTGCTAACGCACAAAACTGGGTGTGGGAAGAAAGCGGTGAATTTCTCGGTTTTGTCAGCGTAATGGAAGGGCGATTTCTGGCAGCGATGTTTGTCGCACCGAAGGCTGTCAGGCGCGGTATCGGCAAGGCGTTAATGCAACATATGCAACAACGCCATCCCCATTTATTGCTGGAGGTTTACCAGAAAAACCAACCAGCGATAAGTTTTTATCATGCGCAAGGCTTTCGCATTGTCGACTGCGCATGGCAGGAGGAAACTCAACTCCCTACCTGGATTATGGACTGGCAGGCGGATCAAACGCCGTAAGCGTAAGTTCAGGGCCGGTGTATTTTTCCAGCCACGCCAGAGCCGTGTTACCTGCACAGCCATTCCCCAGCCGCGAGCTTGGGAGGTCTTTGGTCAGCACATTCACCGCACCGTTCTTACAAATCCCGCCAGCAGTAAAATCCAGATCCGGCCATGCCCCTTCGTGAATGCACATCACACCGGGTTTGATACCTTCGCTAATCACCGCTCCGGCAAGGATTTGCCCGCGTGAGTTCCACAGCCGAACAGTATCGCCATCTTGTATACCGCGCGCCTGTGCATCTACAGGATGAATGGTGACAGGTTCTCGATTTGCCACCGCGTACAATTCGCGCAGGGAACTGTAATTCAACTGACTGTGCAGACGATGCGCCGGATGAGCAGAAAGTACCTGCAACTGTTCCGGTTCGGCGTTGCCCTGCCACTCATCCGGCTCCAGCCACATGGGATGCCCTGGACAATCCGGGTAACCGTAATCCGCGATACGCTGCGAGAAGATTTCAATCTTACCACTGGCAGTTTTTAACGGATGCGCCTGTGGGGCGCGGCGAAAATCAGCAAACCGAATAAACTGTTCGCTGGTTGGGTTTTCTGGCATCTCAATTAACTGGTTGGCTTCCCAGAACTCGTCAAACGGCGGCAAGTGTACCTGCTGACTTGCCCCACGTTGCCGCGCAACGTTATAGAACGTTTCCAGCCATTGCAGCTCACTTTTCCCTTCCGTAAACCGTGTATAGCCGCCCTTCTCCCAGCGCTCACTTAACTCAGCAAAAACATCAAAATCATTACGCGCTTCATCGCGCGGTGGCACTACTTGCTTCATCGGCACCAGATGCTGATTGCTGTAATCACCAGTCATAGTGAGATCGTTACGCTCAAACGAGGTGGTCGCGGGGAGGACGATATCGGCGTGTTTCGCCGCCGCCGTCCAGAAACATTCCGATATCACCACCAGCTCCGGTTTTTGCCAGGCGCGGATCAAGCGATTAGTGTCCTGGTGGTGGGTAAAGTTGGCACCGCCCGCCCACCAGATAAAACGAATATCCGGAAAATGTCGGTTCATGCCGTTGTGTTGATACGCGCCGCCAGGATTTTCCAGAGCTTCAACAATGCGAGCTACAGGGATTTTATCTACCGCATCGGTGCCCTCCGGCAAACTGCCCTGCATGGATGAAAGCACCGCAGCGCGGCGCGTGGGATTACCACCGTTGGCAAAATGATAAGAAAGCCCAAAACCGCCACCTGGTGTACCGATTTGCCCCAACATTGCCGCCAGCGTGACGAGCATCCAGTGTTTCTGCTCACCAAACTGTTGGCGTTGCATTCCCCAACCAGCCATCAGCATGGTGGTATTTTGATGGAAAATAGCCGCCAGTTCGCGGATTTTCTCTGCGCCAACACCACAAATATCTGCTGCCCATTCGGCAGTTTTCGCAATGCCATCGCTCTCGCCCAGCAAATAAGCGGCGAAGACGTCATAACCTGTGGTACAACGTGCCAGAAATGCCTCGTCGTGCCAGCCATTTTCCACCAGCGTATGGGCGATCCCCAGCATCAGTGCTACGTCGGTGCCCATATGTGGAGCTACCCACTCTATTTTGTCGCCAAAGAAATCGACGGTTTCCGATCGCATTGGATCAATGCAGATCAGCTTTTTCCCACTGTCACGCAGTGCACAAAAGTAAGAAAGCCCCTGCTCATCAGACGCATTCCACGCAATTTTCAGCGTATTTAGAGGGTTAGCACTCCACAGCACCACCACATCGCTGTGTTGCAGCACCAACGGCCAGCTGGTCTGCTGTTGATAAACTTCGCTGCCGCCCACAACATACGGCATGATCGCCTGTGCTGCGCCGGTCGAATAATCCCCCAGATGGCCGGTATAGCCGCCTGCCAGCGCCATATAGCGTTGTAACAAGGTTGACGCTTTATGCAGCACGCCATTTGAACGCCAGCCGTAGGAACCGGCAAAAATCGACGCCGGACCATAAGCTCCACGAATGCGTTTGTGTTGTTGGTGAATAAGATCCAGTGCCTCATCCCAACTCACGCGAACAAATTCGTCCTGCCCGCGAATCCCTTGTGGATTTTCTGGTGACGCAAGAAAGCCTTTACGCACCATCGGAAATCGCACCCGCGTATTGCTATGAACCTGGTCGCGAACCGCACTCTGCAAGGAGTTTTCCATTCCTGTGGTTAACGCACCACGCGAGCTGAAAACTGTTTTACCGTCGGTTTCAACCAGCATTGGTCCCCAGTGGGCGGCAGTAAGAACAGAATAACGTGAGGATGAGTTGGCCAAACCGAAGGCTCCTGAAAAGTTAGATGTATTGAGCAGTTAAATATTACTTACAAATTTCCGAGTATTCCCAGGAATAATCTTCATGTTCACACGGCATAATCTTCCGCCACGAAACCCGTGGCAAAGAATAAAAAGGTTATTAAGGATTAACAATGAAGAAACGTGTTTATCTTATTGCCGCCGTTGTGAGTGGCGCTCTGGCGGTATCTGGCTGTACAACTAACCCTTACACCGGCGAACGCGAAGCGGGTAAATCTGCTATTGGCGCGGGTCTGGGCTCTCTCGTTGGCGCGGGCATTGGCGCACTCTCTTCTTCGAAGAAAGATCGTGGTAAAGGCGCACTGATTGGCGCAGCAGCAGGCGCGGCACTGGGCGGCGGCGTTGGCTATTACATGGATGTGCAGGAAGCGAAACTGCGCGACAAAATGCGCGGCACAGGCGTTAGCGTAACGCGCAGTGGGGACAACATTATCCTCAACATGCCGAACAATGTGACCTTCGACAGCAGCAGCGCCACTCTGAAACCAGCAGGTGCTAACACTCTGACCGGTGTTGCAATGGTACTGAAAGAGTACCCGAAAACGGCGGTTAACGTGATTGGCTACACCGACAGCACTGGTGGTCATGACCTGAACATGCGTCTGTCGCAGCAGCGTGCAGATTCCGTTGCCAGTGCGTTGATTACCCAGGGCGTTGACGCCAGCCGTATTCGTACCCAGGGTCTTGGCCCGGCTAACCCGATCGCCAGCAACAGCACCGCAGAAGGCAAAGCCCAAAACCGTCGCGTAGAAATTACCTTAAGCCCGCTGTAATCACTTTCATGCCAGGTGGTGATTCAATCACCTGGTATTCTTAGGTTTTCCTGCTTCTTTTTTCAGGCTAAGGTGATCGCCTTATCAGTGAATGGAGAGAAGCATGAAGCCGCCCGTTATCCTCTACAAAGCCTTACCTGATGATTTACTGCAACGCCTGCAAGCACATTTCACCGTTCACCAGGTGACAGATCTCACCCCACAGACCGTCGCGCAAAACGCGGAAATTTTTGCCGAAGCCGAGGGCTTGTTAGGTTCAAATGAAAATGTTGATGCCGTGTTGCTGGACAAAATGCCGAAACTGCGTGCCACATCAACTATCTCTGTAGGCTACGACAATTTCGATGTCGATGCGCTTACCGCCCGAAAAATCCTGCTAATGCATACGCCAACCGTATTAACGGAAACGGTGGCCGATACACTGATGGCATTGGTGCTGTGTACCGCGCGTCGGGTTGTCGAGGTAGCAGAACGCGTAAAAGCAGGCGAATGGACCGCGAGCATTGGCCCGGACTGGTACGGCAGCGACGTGCATCATAAAACACTTGGCATTGTCGGGATGGGACGGATCGGCATGGCACTGGCACAACGGGCGCACTTTGGCTTCAACATGCCTATCCTCTATAACGCTCGCCGCCACCATAAAGAAGCGGAAGAACGCTTTAACGCCCGTTATTGCGATCTGGATACGCTGTTACAAGAATCGGATTTCGTTTGCCTGATCCTGCCGCTAACTGAAGAAACGCATCACCTGTTTGGCGCTGAACAATTTGCCAAAATGAAATCCTCCGCCATCTTCATTAATGCAGGACGTGGACCGGTGGTTGATGAAAATGCACTGATTGCGGCATTGCAGAAAGGGGAAATTCACGCCGCCGGACTGGATGTCTTCGAACAAGAGCCACTGTCAGTAGATTCACCGCTGCTCTCAATGGCAAATGTCGTCGCAGTCCCACATATTGGTTCTGCTACTCATGAGACGCGTTATGGCATGGCCGCCTGTGCGGTGGATAATTTGATTAATGCGTTACAAGGGAATGTCGAGAAGAACTGTGTGAATCCGCAAGTCGCGGAATAACCGCGACTGCGTGAAGAAAAGCCCGAAAATCTCTCGGGCTTTTACTCTTTATTGGGTTGCAGTTACTGCTGCGGTCCAGGCCTGATTAAACGCCTGATGCTGTGCCGGTAATGGCGCAATCAGTTTGTTATATTCACTCGCCTGCTGCGAAGTCGGGAACTGAATGCCATTCGCCACAAAGCTTACCTGAGTACCCTGCTGGGAAATATAGTCACCAACCATTACCAGTTGTTGTGTAAAGGTTTGTGCCGCCGGAATCAACGGTTGTAACGCATCAGCGGGTGTCGTCACCACTTTGGTGAATGCCTGATCAAAGACCGGTTTCAGGTCATCAGTCTGTTTCAGCGCAGAGTGCGCAGCATCGGCCTGCAACTTCGCATTTTGTAGCTGTTGCGCCAGTACACCCAGCGAACCGTTCATTTCACGCAGTGGACCACTTTGCGTGACATAATCCTGTGGTACACGAATTGCGTTAACGCTGTCTACAACCGGACGCAGACCGGAATCCATCGCCTGATTCACCTGTTGGGAATAGCCATACAGAATCGCGTAATCAGAGACAAAAGGACCAAATTGTTTTTTCTGATCGGCAGTCAGGGTTGGTAGACGTTCACCGCTACGCATCACTGTATTCTGCAGGAAGTCGATAAACGCTTTACGCTGATCGCCTTCTTTATCAAAACACCCACTCAGGCTAACTACCATTAATAACGCCGCAAGAGGCGCAAACCAGCGAGAGCAGGACTTTCCTGTCGCCATTTTCTTACTCCTTTCACCCAAAAAAAGCGCACAACGACACACGCGTGTCTGACGTGACAAGGATAGTCCAGGACAAGCTTGCAAGATACCCTTTATGCATAATCTTCCTGGGAAAATGATGTAGAAAATGAAGGAAGGTTAATTTGTTGTTTCATTGTTAAAAACAGGCATTGCTATTGCGTTTTTTAGCCAGGACTTTACTTCTCTTAGGTAGGTGAAATTTTCGGAATCTTTACAATTCGGGATTCTGCGAAATATATCGGCATTAATCATATCGTTAGGCAACTATAAGTCACAGTTATTGATAAGCTGAATCGAATCACACTCCGGCTGCTTCCCGCTGAGTCAGTGTTTCCCGACTATTCTTAATGAGCTTCAATGCAATTCACGATCCCGCAGTGTGATTTGAGGAGTTTTCAATGGAATATAAAGATCCAATGCTTGAGCTGTTGAGCAGCCTGGAACAAATTGTTTTTAAAGATGAAACACAGAAGATTACCCTGACGCACAGACCTACGCCCTGTACCGAGATTGAGCAATTACGCAAAGGAACGGGGTTAAAAATTGATGATTTCGCCCGTGTTTTGGGCGTATCCGTTGCGATGGTAAAGGAATGGGAATCCAGACGAGTGAAGCCTTCCAGTGCTGAACTAAAATTAATGCGTCTGATTCAGGCCAATCCGGCATTAAGTAAGCAGTTGATGGAATAGAGTTTTATTAACTTTTTTGATGTTTACGGTCCTGATGACAGGGCCGTTTTCCGACCGATTAATCATAAATTTGAAAAATAATTGTTGCATCCACCTCCAATGCGTGGCTTAATGCACATCAACGGTTTGACGTACAGACCATTAAAGCAGTGTAGTAAGGCAAGTCCCTTCAAGAGTTATCGTTGATACCCCTCGTAGTGCACATTTCCTTTAACGCTTCAAAATCTGTAAAGCACGCCATATCGCCGAAAGGCACACTTAATTATTAAAGGTAATACACTATGTCCGGTAAAATGACTGGTATCGTAAAATGGTTCAACGCTGACAAAGGCTTCGGCTTCATCACTCCTGACGATGGTTCTAAAGACGTGTTCGTACACTTCTCTGCTATCCAGAACGATGGTTACAAATCTCTGGACGAAGGTCAGAAAGTGTCCTTCACCATCGAAAGCGGCGCTAAAGGCCCGGCAGCTGGTAACGTAACCAGCCTGTAATCTCTGCTTAAAAGCACAGAATCTAAGATCCCTGCCATTTGGCGGGGATTT
This sequence comes from Escherichia sp. E4385, assembly GCF_963883145.1. Lineage (NCBI taxonomy): Bacteria > Pseudomonadati > Pseudomonadota > Gammaproteobacteria > Enterobacterales > Enterobacteriaceae > Escherichia > Escherichia sp. E4385. Next base: position 72,144 of record NZ_CAWOOJ010000007.1, on the reverse strand, counting down.
TTTTATTGGAAAAACCGCTTTAAATGTAAAGAAGAACAGTCCCAGGAACAATCCAGATCCGGCACCGGGATGTGGCAATCACGACAGACCGCACCATCACACCCGGAACAATCACAATCATTACAATCATTACAATCATTATTCTTCTTTTTACGTATAACCTCGTTCAGGTGTTGCTTCTGCCTGATTGTCTGTGCCGCAAGTCGGCAATCTGCAAAACGCTGACGTATCTCGCCCCAACCTGCAATAACACCTTTCTGTTGAATAATCTCTTTGACTGCCCCCGAACATCCCTGCGTTTGGTACAACACACTGTAAGCACAGCGATATCCTTTGCGAGGAGAAAGATGTCGTTGATAAAGCATTATCAACAGTAAAAGCAGTTTATTCATGAAGGCTCCGAACCATTCCTGTTCTCAATAAAAAACCTATTTAATAGCTAAATCCACTCGTATTTTTTAAATAATATTCATCAGGGAAATAAATTAGGGTGCATTGAGAATACCCAACACCGTAAGAAAGGCGGGAATAACTTCCCGCCGAAGACTCTTACTCTTTCAAATTGCAGGCTAAAAATGCCGCCAGCTCATAACTCCCCTGTTTAATATGCAATTCACACAGTGAATCTCTTACCATCCAGGTGAAAAATAAAAGCGTGAAACAAATCACTATTAAAGAAAGTAATCCGTATTTTTGCGGCATTCCCAGCCTCCTGTGTTGATTTCCAACGAGTAAGAGGCTAACCTTATGTTGTTGAAGCATATAGGGGCCTCACTTTGATTTATAGTCAGGTGGGGCTTTTATCTATCTGCCTTTCGGTGAATACCTGAGACAAACAGTCTCAAGCACCCACAGCTATTCTAGCGTAATAAATTCTTTTCCTCTCCTTAATAAAATCCTAAAAAAATCTCATGAAATTAATATATGAGATAATTTTTATTCAGCAGAAGATTATTAAAGGTAGCTGTATTATTTAGCGATAAAAAAAGCCTGCCAGGTGGCAGGCTATTTAATAACAGCGTTATTACTGCAACAGCGAAATATCCGCAACGCGCAGGAACAATTCGCGCAGTTTTTCCAGCATGGTCAGGCGGTTGATACGCAGATCTTTATCATCAACCATGACCATCACTTTATCGAAGAAAGCATCTACCGGTTCACGCAACTCGGCCAGTTCGACCAGCGCATCCTGGTAACGACCTTCAGCAAAGTACGGCTCCAGTTTGTCGCGCAGCACCACAACCTGCATCGCCAGCTTAATTTCTTCCGGCTCTTTCAGGGTAGAGGCATTCACGCGATCGCTCAGCACTTCGTCAGATTTCGCCAGAATGTTAGATACACGTTTGTTCGCCGCCGCCAGTGCTGCCGCCGCATCCAGCGTACGGAAGTGCGATACTGCTTTCATACGAGCATCGAAATCTGCCGGACGAGTCGGACGACGCGCCAGTACCGCCTGGATGGTGTCAACGGTGTAACCTTCGTCCTGATACCAGGCGCGGAAGCGACCGAGCATAAAGTCGATAACGTCATCAACAACATTAGCGTTAGTCAGCTTATCACCGTACAAGCGCACCGCTTCTTCGGTCAGCGTTTGCAGATCAAGATTGAGATTCTTCTCAACGATAATACGCAGCACGCCAAGTGCGGCGCGACGCAGCGCAAACGGGTCTTTGTCGCCTTTCGGATGCTGACCAATACCGAAGATACCCGCCAGGGTGTCCATCTTGTCAGCAATCGCCAGCGCACAGGCCACCGGGTTAGACGGCAGGTCATCACCGGCAAAGCGCGGCTGATACTGCTCGTTCAGCGCAACAGCAACATCTTCCGCTTCGCCATCGTGACGCGCGTAGTGCATCCCCATAACGCCCTGGGTGTCGGTGAACTCGAAGACCATGTTGGTCATCAGGTCACACTTAGACAGCAGGCCCGCACGGGTTGCGTGGTTAACGTCAGCGCCAATCTGTTCAGCAATCCAACCAGCCAGTGCCTGGATGCGGTCAGTTTTGTCACGCAGCGTACCCAGCTGTTGCTGGAACAGCACGGTTTGCAGGCGCGGCAGGTTATCTTCAAGACGTTTTTTACGGTCAGTGTTGAAGAAGAACTCGGCATCAGCCAGACGCGGACGAACGACTTTCTCGTTACCGGAGATAATCTGCTGTGGATCTTTCGATTCGATGTTGGCAACGAAGATAAAGTTCGGCAGCAGTTTGCCGTCGTTCGCATACACCGGGAAGTACTTCTGGTCACCTTTCATGGTGTAAACCAGCGCTTCAGACGGCACAGCGAGGAATTTCTCTTCAAATTTCGCGGTCAGAACGACCGGCCACTCCACCAGCGAAGCCACTTCTTCCAGCAAGCTTTCGCTTAAGTCAGCGTTACCGCCAATCTTACGCGCTGCTTCTTCGGCATCGGCTTTAATCTTCGCCTTACGTTCTTCGTAATCGGCGATGACTTTCCCACGCTCACGCAGAATTTCCGGATACTGATCGGCGTTATCGATGGTGAATTCCGGCTCGCCCATAAAGCGGTGGCCGCGAATCACGCGATCGGACTGAATGCCCAGAATGGTTGCCGGAATAACTTTGTCGCCCAGCAGCAGGGTTACGGTGTGAACCGGACGCACGAAGTGTACGTCAGACGCGCCCCAGCGCATCAGTTTCGGGATCGGCAGTTTCGCCAGCGAAGTCGCAACCATATTCGGCAGCAGTGCTTCGGTACTTTCGCCTTTCACGTGGGCGCGATAAAGCAGCCATTCGCCTTTGTCAGTGGTCAGGCGCTCTGCCTGGTCAACGGTAATACCGCAACCACGCGCCCAACCTTCTGCCGCTTTGCTCGGCTTGCCTTCGGCGTCGAACGCCTGGGCAATTGCCGGGCCACGTTTTTCGATTTCGCGATCCGGCTGTGCTTCTGCCAGGTTAGCTACTTTCAGCGCCAGACGACGCGGAGCAGCAAACCATTGAACGGTGCCGTGTGCGAGGCCAGCGTTATCCAGCTCCGCAGTAAAGTTCGCAGCAAAGGACTCAGCCAGGCTGCGCAGTGCTTTTGGTGGCAGCTCTTCAGTGCCGATTTCCACCAGAAAAGTTTTCTCAGACATAGCCGCCTCTTACTTATCTTTGTTGCACATCGGGAAGCCGAGGGCTTCACGGGAAGCGTAGTATGCTTCTGCCACTGCTTTGGTCAGGGTGCGAATGCGCAGAATGTAGCGCTGACGCTCGGTGACGGAGATGGCTTTACGCGCATCCAGCAGGTTGAAGCTGTGGGCGGCTTTCAGAATACGTTCGTAGGCTGGCAGCGGCAGCGGATTTTCCAGCGCCAGCAGCTGCTGGGCTTCTTTCTCGTACTGCTCGAAGCAGGTGAACAGGAAGTCCACATCCGCGTATTCGAAGTTGTAAGTGGACTGCTCCACTTCGTTCTGATGGAACACGTCGCCGTAGGTGGTTTTACCCAGCGGGCCGTCGCTCCAGACCAGGTCGTAAACGCTGTCTACGCCCTGAATGTACATTGCCAGACGTTCCAGACCGTAGGTGATCTCGCCGGTAACCGGTTTACACTCCAGACCACCAACCTGCTGGAAGTAAGTGAACTGTGTCACTTCCATGCCGTTCAGCCACACTTCCCAGCCCAGCCCCCAGGCACCCAGCGTCGGGTTTTCCCAGTTATCTTCCACGAAACGGATATCGTGGATAGTCGGGTCCATGCCCAGCTCTTTCAGAGAACCGAGGTACAGCTCCTGAATATTGTCCGGCGATGGCTTAATCACCACCTGGAACTGATAGTAGTGCTGTAAACGGTTGGGGTTTTCGCCGTAGCGACCATCGGTCGGGCGACGAGAAGGCTGAACATAAGCAGCCGCCATCGGTTCTGGCCCCAGCGCGCGCAGACAGGTCATTGGGTGAGAGGTTCCCGCGCCGACTTCCATGTCCAATGGTTGAACAATGGTGCAGCCCTGGCGAGCCCAGTAATCCTGTAAGGTCAGGATCAAGCCCTGGAAGGTCCTGGTATCAAACTTTTGCATATTATTTCGTGCTGGATACGTGTGGATTTAAAGGAAGGGATCAGTATACCCGCTGGATGGAAGATATACAGTACGAAACGGGAAAAAGCAGGGCTTAACGCATGGAAAGATGCAAAAAATGGCCATCTGCGTCAAAAGAACAGACAAACTGCTCTTTCCGGAAGGTATAACCTCGCATTTCGTAGCTTCCCTGGAACTGTTCAAAGGCAGTGACGTCGATTTTTTGCTCACCGGTGTTATAACGTTTTGCTGCCTGACCCTTGCACAATGCTTCCATATTCAATGAACGCAGCGGCTCAACCTTTACCCGCTGTGCTTTCTGCTCGGGTGGCGGTGTCGAGCATCCCACTAACACAATAAGTACCATTGCTGGAAAGAAAGAGTTCATCATCATTAAATTACCGTCTTATTTGCAGGTGAGTCTTATTATTAATATCGGTATAGTGGCTGAATCTAACGAATTTCCTCAAGCCTCTATAAGCTGTAGAGATAAAACTCGGATTATTCCAGTGCACCAGCTGAATGATTTATCGGTCAGACCTTTTTTTAACCAGTTACAGAGACACAGATGCAGCCCAAAATTTATTGGATTGATAACCTGCGAGGGATAGCCTGTTTAATGGTGGTGATGATTCATACCACCACCTGGTATGTAACCAACGCCCATAGCGTTAACCCCGTAACCTGGGATATCGCGAATGTTCTAAATTCTGCCTCCCGTGTCAGCGTGCCGCTATTTTTCATGATTTCCGGCTATCTCTTTTTTGGCGAACGTAGTGCCCAGCCGCGTCATTTCTTGCGCATTGGCTTATGCCTGCTGTTTTATAGTGCCATTGCGTTGATCTACATTGCGCTTTTTACCGTTATCAATGTGGAGTTAGCGCTGAAAAACCTGCTACAAAAGCCTGTGTTTTATCACTTATGGTTTTTCTTCGCGATTGCGGTGATTTATCTGGTTTCGCCGCTGGTTCAGGTGAAAAACGTTAGCGGTAAAATGTTGCTGGTACTCATGGTGGTGATTGGCATCATCGCTAACCCAAACACAGTGCCACAGAAGATCGACAGCTTCGAATGGCTACCGATTAACTTATATATCAATGGCGATACTTTTTACTACATCCTGTATGGCATGTTGGGCCGCGCCATTGGCATGATGGATACGCAACATAAATCACTGTCGTGGGTGAGCGCCACGCTGTTTGTTGCGGGGGTATTTATTATCTCTCGCGGGACATTATATGAATTACAGTGGCGAGGAAATTTTGCCGATACCTGGTATCTCTATTGCGGACCGATGGTTTTTATCTGTGCAATCGCGTTACTGACGCTGGTAAAAAATACGCTGGATACACGCACTGTTCCCGGGCTTGGGCTGATATCACGCCATTCTTTAGGTATATACGGGTTCCACGCATTGATTATCCATGCGCTGCGTACCCGGGGGATTGAGCTTAAAAACTGGCCAATACTGGATATTATCTGGATCTTCTGCGCCACGCTGGCCACAAGCTTATTACTTTCTGTGCTGGTGCAACGAATCGACCGCAACAGATTAGTAAGTTGAGCAAAAGCCCGGTCACACTGACCGGGCTTACAAGGATTATTCGCTATATTCTTCCTGAACAACCACAGTTTCTTTTGATGGATTAACTCCAGCATCACGAATATTCTTCTGCACTGCTACTGCACCAAACAAACTTAAAAAGAAGGCCAGACCATAAAACCCTTTTTCGCTGAGTAATAATGTTGCATTCCACAGACCAACTATCAGTAATGCAACAGAAATGATAAAGACAACCAGACAGGTCATATAATAAATGGATGTAGTGGGAATGCCTTCATATTTGTCCCGCACAGTTTTTTGATAAGATGCGGCTGAAAATAGTCCTAGCACCAGAACAGCAAAGTAATATCCTTTTTCATTTAACTGCATTTCCGCATTCCATAGCCCTAATAAATAGGTAACAATACCGCCGCCAAGCGCTATCCATGACACAATGCTAAATGCTGGAGAATAGGTTGATATTTTGTTTTCCATCACAGTATTCCTTTCATTCCTGAATGTGTAAGAGCTTTATGTTGCTCATGCCGAGTGAAACAAACGCATTTGACCAAACAAGCAGACAAAAAAGGCGATGGGGTAGATCACCATTTCATAAGCATTGATAGGTGCATTTAAAACACCGATAAACAACAGACCGATGGTGATTAACGCAACTAACTGGCAGATGCGAATAAACATGTCATCCAGTTGCCCGATTTTTTCAGCACGAAGATAAGCATAATTGCTAAACGTTCCCGTCATTAACACGCCGAGAAAATAGCCTTTGCCGCTTAACAATGGGCATGAGATCCATAGCCCAACCAGATAAACCAACGCCCCGACAACGAATAATAGTTTTGCCACAGTCTTTGAGGTTTTCATAATGATCTCCGTATCTACCAGCGATACATTACGATTAACCAACGAAAGACAAAACTGAAAAATACCATTAACAAATGATTTTCAGAATAAATTCATATTGAATACTAATGAATTGATAATTTATATAGACAGGAATTATCCCTGCCCGGTCAGGCAGGGGATAAGTTTACGCCATTAGTGGCAGAAGTTGCTGGTAGAGACGACGGAATGTTTCGCGTCGTGGCTGATAAGCGGCATGATGCTGCGCGTTCGGCATATGCGACTGCTCTAACGGCAGTTGCGGCAACAATTCACTGAGTGATTTATCTGGATTCACCGCAATCTGCGCCAACCTTGCTGCGCCCAGAGCAGGTCCTACATCACCACCCGTGCGGTAATCCAACTGCTGACCGCTGATATCCGCCAGCATCTGACGCCAGTACTCACTACGCGCTCCACCACCAATCAGGGTAATACTTTGCGGTTTAATACCGCAGGCGTGCACGACATCCATGCCGTCGGCCAGCGCATAACCCACGCCTTCCAGCACTGCTCGCGCCAGTTCATTAGGGCCGTGTTGATGGGTCAGGCCAAAGAAAACCCCCTTCGCCTGTGGATTATTGTGCGGGGTACGCTCGCCGGAAAGATAAGGCAAAAACCAGATTGGCTCGGCACTTTCATCTGCCTGTTGCGCAGCTGTAATTAAGGCTGGAACATTGCTCAGGCCGGTTAATTTCGCGGCCCAATCCAGACACGATGCCGCACTCAACATCACCGACATTAAATGCCAACGCTGTGGTAATGCATGGCAAAAGCTGTGTACAGCGCTTTCCGGCTTGCTTAAGAACCCTTCACTCACCGCAAAATAAACACCAGAAGTTCCCAGCGACAGCATTGCCTGGTTGGCATCAACCATACCCACACCAACCGCGCCAGCCGCATTATCGCCGCCGCCCGCGACAACGGGCACTGCCGCCATTCCCCATGCTTTTGCCACCTCGGGTAGCAAAGTCCCAGTAACTTCACTGCCTTCGTATAATGCTGGCATCTGGTCACGGGACAGCTGGCAAGCTTGCAGCATGACATCACTCCAGTCACGCTTCGCGACATCCAGCCACATGGTGCCTGCCGCATCTGACATATCACTGGCAAACTCTCCGGTCATACGCAGACGCAAATAATCTTTTGGCAATAAAACTTTGTCTACCTGACGGAGTATATCTGGCTCATGGCGTTGCACCCACAGCAGCTTAGGCGCGGTAAATCCGGGCATCATCAGGTTGCCGGTTATAGCGCGCGAATCCGGGACTCGTGCTTCAAGCAAAGCGCACTCTTGCGCACAGCGCCCGTCATTCCACAAAATCGCTGGACGTAATACCTGCTGCCGAGCATCAAGTAACGTTGCTCCGTGCATCTGTCCGGCAATACCTAACGCCTTAACCTCTTGCAAAGAACATTGTCGCGCAAGTGTTCTCACTGCACGATCAGTTGCCTGCCACCACTGTTCCGGGTCTTGTTCCGACCAGAGGGGATGTGGGCGCGAAACGGTTAGTTTTTCTGTTTGTGAAGCAATTACCTCACCCTGTTTGTTGAGCAGAATGACTTTCACGCCCGATGTGCCAAGATCTATCCCGATATACATAGCGATCGTTCCTTAAAAAATGCCCGGTATCGCTACCGATAACCGGGCCAACGGACTGCACAGTTAGCCGTTATTTGTCGAACAGATAATGGTTTACCAGATTTTCTAACTGCTCCTGGCGACCACTCTGATGCACCGGTGCAAGATTATGTTCCTGGGCATATTTTGCTAAATCCGCCAGTGACATTTGGCCTTTCAGAATTTGCTGGCCCAGTTCGCTATTCCAGCCGGAATAACGTTGCGCTACGCGTTTATCCAGCTCACCGTCTTCAATCATGCGTGCTGCAATTTTCAGCGCCAGTGCCATCGTATCCATCGCGCCAATATGACCGTAGAACAGGTCATATTTATCGGTGCTCTGACGACGTACTTTGGCATCGAAATTCAAACCACCGGTGGTAAAACCGCCCGCTTTGAGAATTTCATACATCACCAACGCATTTTCTTCCACGCTGTTCGGGAACTGGTCGGTATCCCAGCCCAACTGCGCGTCACCACGGTTAGCATCGACAGAACCGAACAGACCAAGCGCAATGGCGGTGGCAATTTCATGGTGGAAAGAGTGACCCGCCAACGTTGCATGGTTTGCTTCAATATTCAGTTTAATCTCTTTTTCCAGGCCAAACTGCTTCAGGAAGCCGTAGACCGTCGCGGCATCGTAATCATATTGATGTTTGGTCGGCTCTTGCGGTTTCGGTTCGATAAGCAGGGTACCCTGGAAACCGATTTTATGTTTATGCTCAACCACCATCTGCATAAAGCGGCCAATCTGTTCACGCTCCTGACGCAAATCGGTATTCAGCAGCGTTTCGTAACCTTCGCGACCGCCCCACAACACATAGTTTTCACCACCCAGTTTATGCGTCGCTTCCATCGCCGTAACGACTTGTGTTGCTGCCCAGCTGAAAACTTCCGGGTCGGGATTCGTAGCTGCGCCCGCACCATAACGTGGGTTAGTAAAGCAGTTAGCGGTTCCCCACAGCAGTTTCACGCCGCTCTCTTCTTGTTTACCTGCCAGCACATCGACCATTTGCGCAAAGTTATTGATGTACTCTTTTAACGATGCGCCTTCCGGGGAAACGTCCACATCGTGGAAGCAATAAAAAGGCACATGTAATTTGTGGAAAAACTCAAATGCAACATCTGCTTTACGCTTCGCCAATGCCAGCGCCTCGCCAGGTTGCTGCCAGGGACGGTTAAACGCGCCTACGCCAAACATATCCGCCCCGTTCCAGCAGAAGGTGTGCCAGTAGCAAGCAGCAAAACGCAAATGGTCTTCCATACGCTTACCCAACACCAATTCGTCGGGGTTGTAGTGACGGAATGCTAACGGGTTAGAGGATTTCGGGCCTTCATAACGAACGCGATCGAGCTGGTCAAAATAAGCTTGCATAATGAACTCCATAATCAGGTAATGCCGCGGGTGATGGATGATGTCGTAATATTGGGCACTCCCTTTAAGTTGCTCAATTATGTTATTTCACACTGCTATTGAGATAATTCACAAGTGTGCGCTCGCTCGCAAAATAAAATGGAATGATGAAATTGGGTAATTACTCGAAGAGAAAAATGCAACAAATTCGATTAACCAACAAAAATAAGATCTCGGTCATAAATCAAGAAATAAACGAAAAATCGTAATCGAAAGATAAAAATCTGTAATTGTTTTCCCCCATTTAGTTGCTAAAAATTGGTCACGTTTAACGCGGTGATTGTTACTTTTTAAAGCTACCCTCTAACAAAAGAAGGCCTCTGAACCATGAAAATAAAGAACATTTTACTCACCCTGTGCACCTCACTTCTGCTAACCAACGTTGCGGCACATGCTAAAGAAGTCAAAATTGGTATGGCTATTGATGATCTCCGTCTTGAGCGCTGGCAGAAAGACCGGGATATTTTCGTGAAAAAAGCTGAATCTCTCGGCGCAAAAGTATTTGTGCAGTCTGCAAATGGCAACGAAGAAACTCAAATGTCGCAGATTGAAAACATGATTAACCGGGGAGTCGATGTTCTTGTCATTATTCCGTATAACGGACAGGTATTAAGTAACGTTGTAAAAGAAGCAAAACAAGAAGGCATTAAAGTATTAGCTTACGACCGCATGATTAATGATGCTGATATCGACTTTTATATTTCTTTCGATAACGAAAAAGTGGGCGAACTACAAGCAAAAGCGCTGGTCGATATCGTCCCGCAAGGAAATTATTTCCTGATGGGCGGCTCTCCGGTGGATAACAACGCTAAGCTTTTCCGCGCCGGGCAAATGAAAGTATTAAAACCTTACGTCGACTCCGGGAAAATTAAAGTCGTAGGCGACCAATGGGTTGATGGCTGGTTACCAGAAAACGCGCTGAAAATTATGGAAAACGCGTTGACCGCCAACAATAACAAAATTGACGCTGTTGTTGCTTCTAACGATGCTACTGCTGGCGGGGCTATTCAGGCATTAAGCGCGCAAGGTTTGTCAGGGAAAGTCGCCATTTCCGGTCAGGATGCGGATCTCGCCGGCATTAAACGTATTGCTGCGGGTACGCAAACCATGACGGTGTATAAACCGATTACTCTTCTGGCAAATACTGCCGCGGAAATTGCCGTTGAACTGGGTAACGATCAACAACCTAAAGCAGATACCACGCTGAATAATGGGCTGAAAGATGTTCCATCCCGCCTGCTGACACCTATTGATGTGAATAAAAACAATATCAAAGACACGGTGATTAAAGACGGTTTCCACAAGGAGAGCGAGCTTTAAGCGTTACGTCCCTGTCGACAACGGGGACGTGATTTCTCTCCATGCCGCATGAACTGATTGGCTTAGGTGGAGTCGTTATGTCTTATCTACTTGAAATGAAGAGCATTACCAAAACTTTCGGCAGCGTAAAGGCGATAGATAACGTCAGTTTACGGCTAAATGCTGGTGAGATCGTCTCACTTTGCGGTGAGAACGGTTCTGGTAAATCAACATTAATGAAAGTGCTATGCGGAATTTATCCCTTTGGCAGTTACGAAGGCGAAATTACTTTTGCTGGTGAAGTAATACAGGCAAGTCACATCCGCGATACCGAACGCAAAGGTATTGCCATCATTCACCAGGAATTAGCATTGGTGAAAGAGTTGACCGTGCTGGAAAATATCTTTCTTGGCAATGAGATAACACGCAATGGGGTCATGGATTATGACCTGATGACGCTACGCTGTCAGAAACTGTTAGCGCAAGTCAGCTTATCCATTTCACCAGATACCCGCGTGGGTGATTTAGGGCTTGGGCAACAACAACTCGTTGAAATTGCCAAGGCACTAAATAAACAGGTGCGTTTATTAATTCTCGATGAACCAACAGCCTCATTAACTGAGCTGGAAACCACAGTTTTACTGGATATTATTCGCGATCTGCAACAACACGGCATCGCATGTATCTATATTTCTCACAAGCTCAACGAAGTCAAAACGATTTCCGACACAATTTGTGTTATTCGCGACGGTCAGCACATAGGTACGCGTGATGCAGCCGGAATGAGCGAAGACGATATTATCACCATGATGGTTGGGCGAGAATTAACGGCACTGTACCCAAACGAACCACATACCACTGGCGATGAAATATTACGCATAGAACATCTGACGGCATGGCATCCGGTTAATCGTCATATTAAACGGGTTAACGATGTCTCGTTTTCCCTGAAACGTGGCGAAATACTGGGGATTGCTGGACTGGTCGGCGCTGGTCGCACCGAAACTATTCAATGCCATTTGGCGTTTGGCCCGGACAATGGGAAGGGAAAATCTATATTGATGGCAAACAAGTGGATATTCGTAATTGCCAGCACGCCATCGCCCAGGGTATTGCAATGGTGCCAGAAGATAGAAAGCGTGATGGCATCGTTCCGGTAATGGCAGTTGGTAAAAATATTACCCTCGCCGCACTCAGTAAATTTACCGGGGGTATTAGCCAGCTTGATGATGCCGCAGAGCAAAAATGTATTCTGGAATCAATCCAGCGACTCAAAGTGAAAACGTCGTCTCCGGAACTTGCTATTGGACGTTTAAGCGGCGGCAATCAACAAAAAGCGATCCTGGCACGCTGTCTGTTACTCAACCCGCGCATTCTCATTCTTGATGAACCTACCAGGGGTATCGATATTGGCGCGAAATACGAGATCTACAAATTAATTAACCAACTCGTCCAGCAGGGTATCGCCGTTATTGTCATCTCTTCTGAATTACCTGAAGTACTTGGTCTTAGCGATCGCGTACTGGTGATGCATGAAGGAAAACTAAAAGCCAACCTGATAAATCATAACCTGACTCAGGAGCAGGTGATGGAAGCCGCATTGAGGAGCGAACATCATGTCGAAAAGCAATCCGTCTGAAGTGAAATTAGCCGTACCGACATCTGGTGGCTTCTCTGTGCTGAAGTCACTGAATTTACAAGTCTTCGTGATGATTGCAGCAATCATCGCCATCATGCTGTTCTTTACCTGGACTACTGACGGCGCCTATTTAAGCGCCCGTAACGTCTCCAACTTGCTGCGCCAGACCGCGATTACCGGCATCCTTGCGGTAGGGATGGTGTTCGTCATAATTTCTGCCGAAATCGACCTCTCGGTCGGCTCGATGATGGGGCTATTAGGCGGCGTCGCCGCTATCTGCGACGTCTGGTTAGGCTGGCCTCTGCCGCTCACCATTATTGTGACGCTGGTTCTGGGCCTGCTTCTCGGCGCATGGAATGGTTGGTGGGTCGCGTACCGCAAAGTGCCTTCATTTATTGTCACTCTGGCGGGCATGTTGGCATTTCGCGGCATCCTCATTGGCATCACCAACGGTACGACGGTTTCCCCCACCAGCGCCGCGATGTCACAAATTGGACAGAGCTATCTACCCGCCAGCACCGGTTTCATTATTGGCGCGCTTGGCTTAATGGCTTTTGTCGGCTGGCAGTGGCGTGGAAGAATGCGCCGACAAGCTTTGGGTTTACAGTCTCCGGCATCTACAGCGGTGGTCGGTCGCCAGGCTTTGACCGCCATCATCGTATTAGGCGCAATCTGGCTACTGAATGATTACCGTGGCGTTCCTACTCCTGTCCTGCTGCTGACGTTGCTGTTACTCGGCGGCATGTTTATGGCAACAAGGACAGCTTTCGGGCGGCGCATTTACGCTATTGGTGGCAATCTGGAAGCGGCGCGACTCTCCGGGATTAACGTAGAACGCACCAAACTTGTCGTGTTTGCTATCAACGGTTTGATGGTGGCCATCGCGGGGTTAATCCTCAGTTCACGGCTTGGCGCAGGCTCGCCTTCTGCCGGTAATATCGCCGAACTGGATGCCATTGCAGCCTGCGTGATTGGCGGCACCAGTCTGGCTGGCGGCGTAGGGAGTGTTGCAGGGGCTGTGATGGGGGCATTCATCATGGCTTCGCTGGATAACGGCATGAGTATGATGGATGTTCCGACCTTCTGGCAGTATATCGTCAAAGGTGCGATTCTGTTGCTGGCAGTATGGATGGACTCCGCAACCAAACGCCGTTCCTGATTTTGATAAAAATTTTCTCAAAACCGGTAACGTGTTGCCGGTTTTGAGTTTTTGCATGATTCAGCAGGAAAAGAACCATGTTTACTAAACGTCACCGAATCACATTACTGTTCAATGCTAATAAAGCCTATGACCGTCAAGTTGTAGAAGGTGTGGGGGAATATTTACAGGCGTCACAATCGGAATGGGATATTTTCATTGAAGAAGATTTCCGCGCCCGCATTGATAAAATCAAGGACTGGTTAGGAGATGGCGTTATTGCCGACTTTGACGATAAACAAATCGAGCAAGCGTTGGCTGATGTCGACGTCCCCATTGTCGGGGTTGGCGGCTCGTATCACCTGGCAGAAAGCTATCCGCCCGTACATTACATTGCCACTGATAACTATGCGCTGGTTGAAAGCGCATTTTTGCATTTAAAAGAAAAAGGCGTTAACCGCTTTGCTTTTTATGGTCTGCCGGAGTCGAGTGGCAAAAGATGGGCAGCCGAACGCGAATATGCTTTTCGCCAGCTTGTTGCCGAAGAAAAGTACCGTGGTGTCGTTTATCAGGGACTGGAAACTGCGCCAGAAAACTGGCAGCACGCGCAAAACCGGTTGGCCGACTGGTTGCAAACGCTGCCACCGCAAACCGGGATTATTGCCGTTACTGACGCCCGGGCGCGGCATATTCTGCAAGTTTGCGAGCATCTGCATATTCCCGTACCGGAAAAATTATGCGTAATTGGCATCGATAACGAAGAGCTGACCCGCTATCTTTCTCGCGTCGCGCTTTCTTCGGTTGCCCAGGGTGCACGGCAAATGGGCTATCAGGCGGCAAAACTTCTGCATCGGTTGTTAGATAAAGAAGCGATGCCGTTGCAGCGGATTTTGGTCCCGCCAGTACGCGTCATTGAACGACGTTCTACGGATTACCGTTCGTTGACCGACCCGGCTGTTATTCAGGCCATGCATTACATCCGCAATCACGCCTGCAAAGGGATTAAAGTGGATCAGGTACTGGACGCTGTCGGCATATCACGCTCCAATCTTGAGAAGCGTTTTAAAGAAGAGGTGGGCGAAACCATACACGCAATGATTCATGCCGAGAAGCTGGAGAAAGCGCGCAGCCTGCTAATTTCAACAACCTTATCAATAAACGAGATATCGCAAATGTGCGGTTATCCATCGTTGCAATATTTCTACTCTGTATTTAAAAAAGCATATGACACAACGCCGAAAGAGTATCGCGATGTAAACAGCGAGGTCCTGCTGTAGCAGGAGGAGAAAAGCCGCCAGGCATGATAAGACGCGCCAGCGTCGCATCAGGTAACGCAGCACAACCACCTGATGCGAGCAAAAGCCTTATCCGACCAACAAGTCGGATAAGGTTCGAGGGAATGCAATTACATATGCGCAGCGATTAACCGCTGGTTATCCTGGTACATCGCGAACAGGTAGTTGTTATAACTCTGTCCCTTCGTTGAATAACCTTTCAGCTTGTGAATCATCGCTGTGGCGGTGACTTCCTGATCAGCTTTACGCAATTGTGCACGTGATTTACGGAACGAAGCGTACGCCGGGTGCGTATTCAGGTTAGTGACATAGGCGCTCACCGATTCTTTGACAGAACTGAACTGTGAGTAGCCTTTCACTTTACCCGGTGCATTGGTACAACGCCCTTTCATGCACTTCATGCCAAACAGGTTGTTGTTGTTACGCGCCAGCTTCGACGTACCCCAACCACTTTCTGCCGCAGCCATCGTCGCCACCATACTGGTCGGGATAATGTCTACGCGTTCAAGCAGCGTATTCCACGGGATTTTTCGTGTATTACCAGACCACTTCACCTTATAGCGTTTGGCGATGTCTTTCAGACGCGCACGCTCTGCAGGCGACCATTGGCCCTGGTACTGTTTTGAAATCAGCCAGTTACGTTCCGCCGTAATGGCAGCATTTTGGCTGGTAATGTAAGGCATTACGGTCCGGAGAAACGCTTTTTTCCTTGGTGTTCCGGAAGGGTATTTTCGCAAATCAGGAAGTGAACTGCTCTTTGCACTATTGCGAGAATACTCTTGTTTACTGCTTACCTGTTTATTACTAGCTTTGGTTATGTGGGACTTTTGACTCGCTGTTGTCGTGTGCGTTTTCGCTAACACCTCACTCGAAAACATCAGAGTGAGTAACATAAGAATCATCGCCCCATATCGTCGTATGGGAGTCAAAATCATCAGTTCTCCTGGTCGGATTTAATCATTCCAACACCTTATATTTTTCACAAATTTGAGAGTTGAATCTCAAATCATATCAAAAATAGCTGTCAAGAGCACCCCAAGGAATAGTCCAAATCTGAAACTATGTCACGTGTTAACCGTTCAGATTGGCGCTAAATCGCAGAAAATGTGGGGTTTATCGCAAAAAATAAGCTTAAATCTCAGGTGAAATACTCCCCCTTTCGTCTCATCCTGGCGCAATCCTCATCAGGGAGGAGTTTTACCCGTATTATCACTGGCAAACTGGTGAAATTCGCAGCAACAAGGACTCATCCGTTATGAAACTTGCCGCCTGTTTTCTGATACTCCTGCCCAGTGTTGCCATTGCCGCCAACTGGACATCTCAGGGATTTCCCACCTTTGCTGAACAAAGTGCAGGAACATTTGTTAGTCATGCCCAGCTGACCAAAGGTACGCGACCGCTGACGCTAAATTTTAACCAACAATGCTGGCAGCCTGCGGATGCGATAAAACTCAATCAGATGCTTTCTCTCAGACCTTGCGACAGCACGCCCTCTCAGTGGCGATTGTTCAGGAACGGTGAATATACGCTGCAAATAGATACCCGCTCCGGCACACCAACGTTGATGATTTCGGTCCAGAACACCACCGAACCGGTAGCGAACCTGGCTCGTGAATGCCCCAAATGGGATGGAAAACCACTGACGCTTAATGTCAGCGGCACTTTCCCGGAAGGTACGGTAGTCCGGGATTATTACAGCCAGCAAATCGCGACGGTGAAGAACGGCCAAATAACGTTACAACCTGCCGCCACCAGTAACGGCTTGCTACTGCTGGAACGGGCAGAAACTGCCACATCCGCCCCCTTCAACTGGCATAACGCCACGATTTACTTTGTACTAACAGACCGTTTCGAAAACGGCGATCCCAGCAATGACCAGAGCTACGGACGTCATAAAGACGGCATGGAGGAAATTGGCACTTTCCACGGCGGTGATTTACGCGGCCTGGCCAACAAACTGGATTATCTCCAGCAGCTGGGCGTCAATGCTTTATGGATAAGCGCCCCATTTGAGCAAATTCACGGCTGGGTCGGCGGCGGTACAAAAGGCGATTTCCCACATTATGCCTACCACGGATATTACACACAGGACTGGACGAATCTTGATGCCAATATGGGCAACGAAGCCGATCTACGGACGCTGGTTGATAGCGCGCATCAACGCGGTATCCGCATTTTGTTTGATGTAGTGATGAACCACACCGGCTATGCCACGCTGGCGGATATGCAGGAGTTTCAGTTCGGCGCGTTATATCTTTCTGGTGACGAGCTGAAAAAAACGCTGGGCGACCACTGGAGCGACTGGAAACCTACCGCCGGGCAAACCTGGCATAGCTTTAACGATTACATTAATTTCAGCGACAAAACAGGCTGGGATAAATGGTGGGGGAAAAATTGGATCCGTACCGATATCGGCGATTACGACAATCCTGGATTCGACGATCTCACCATGTCGCTAGCCTTTTTGCCGGATATCAAAACCGAATCAACTACCGCTTCTGGTCTGCCGATATTCTATAAAAACAAACCGGATACCCACGCCAAAGCCATTGACGGCTATACGCCGCGCGATTACTTAACCCACTGGTTAAGCCAATGGGTCCGCGACTACGGTATTGATGGTTTTCGGGTCGATACCGCCAAACATGTTGAGTTGCCCGCCTGGCAGCAACTGAAAACTCAGGCCAGCGCCGCACTTCGCGAATGGAAAAAAGCTAACCCCGAGAAAGCATTAGATGACACACCTTTCTGGATGACCGGCGAGGCCTGGGGCCATGGTGTAATGCAAAGCGACTACTATCGCCACGGATTCGACGCGATGATCAATTTTGATTATCAGGAACAGGCGGCGAAAGCGGTCGATTGCCTGGCGCAGATGGATACCACCTGGCAGCAAATGGCCGAGAAATTGCAAGATTTCAATGTGTTGAGCTATCTCTCCTCGCATGATACCCGCTTGTTCCGCGAAGGGGGCGACAAAGCAGCAGAGTTATTGTTACTCGCGCCAGGTGCAGTGCAAATCTTTTACGGTGATGAATCCTTACGTCCGTTCGGTCCCACCGGTTCTGATCCCCTACAAGGCACACGTTCTGATATGAACTGGCAGGATATCAGTGGTAAATCTGCCACCAGCGTCGCGCACTGGCAGCGCATCAGTCAGTTCCGCGCACGGCATCCAGCCATTGGCGCAGGCAAACAAACGGCGCTTTCGCTGAAGCAGGGCTACGGATTTGTCCGTGAACACGGCGACGATAAAGTAATGGTCGTCTGGGCGGGGCAACAGTAACTTTTCCGGCTTCCCGTGCGGCAGTACGTCGGGAAGCCACCCAGACTAAAATACCATCCTAACCGAAAACCACAGCATAAAGTGTCAATCCACCGTCAACAGCGTGATTTGCACCCTGGCAAATGTAGCGTTATTGTTACCTTCCTTGCTACAGAGTTCGACAGATATCCCGCTATGACATTCTCCCTTTTTGGTGACAAATTTACCCGCCACTCCGGCATTACGCTGCTGATGGAAGATCTGAACGACGGTTTACGCACGCCCGGCGCGATTATGCTCGGTGGCGGCAATCCGGCGCAGATCCCGGAAATGCAGGATTACTTCCAGACACTGCTGACCGACATGCTGGAAAGCGGTAAAGCAACGGATGCGCTGTGCAATTACGACGGCCCGCAAGGAAAGACGGAGCTACTGTCGCTACTTGCCGGGATGCTACGTGAGAAACTAGGTTGGGATATCGAACCACAGAATATTGCACTAACAAACGGTAGCCAGAGCGCGTTTTTCTACTTATTTAACCTGTTTGCCGGACGCCGTGCCGATGGCCGGATCAAAAAAGTACTGTTCCCGTTGGCACCGGAATACATTGGCTACGCGGATGCCGGGCTGGAAGAGGATCTGTTTGTTTCTACGCGTCCGAATATCGAACTACTGCCAGAGGGCCAGTTTAAATATCACGTCGATTTCGAACATCTGCGCATTGGCGAAGAGACGGGGATGATTTGCGTCTCGCGACCGACGAACCCAACAGGTAATGTGATAACCGATGAAGAGTTGCTGAAGCTGGATGCGCTGGCGAATCAGCACGGGATCCCGCTGGTGATTGATAACGCCTATGGCGTCCCGTTCCCGGGCATCATCTTTAGCGAAGCGCGCCCGCTGTGGAATCCGAATATCGTGCTATGCATGAGCCTTTCCAAGCTGGGTCTGCCAGGTTCGCGCTGCGGCATTATCATCGCCAATGAAAAAATCATCACCGCCATCACCAATATGAACGGCATTATCAGCCTCGCGCCTGGCGGCATTGGTCCGGCGATAATGTGTGAAATGATTAAGCGTAACGATCTACTGCGCCTGTCAGAAACGGTCATCAAGCCGTTCTATTACCAGCGTGTTCAGGAGACTATCGCTATCATTCGCCGCTATTTACCGGAAGATCGCTGCCTGATTCATAAACCCGAAGGGGCAATATTCCTCTGGTTATGGTTTAAGGATTTGCCGATTACCACCGAGCAGCTCTATCAGCGCCTGAAAGCGCGCGGCGTGCTGATGGTGCCGGGCCACAACTTCTTCCCAGGGCTGGATAAACCGTGGCCGCATACACATCAATGTATGCGCATGAACTACGTACCAGAGCCGGAGAAAATTGAGGCGGGTGTGAAGATTCTGGCGGAAGAGATTGAACGCGCCTGGGCTGAAAGCCATTAAAAATTGCCTGATGCGCTGCGCTTATCAGACCTACATAATTTCTGCAATCAATTGAATTTGTAGGTCGGATAAGGCGTTTACGCCGCATCCGGCATAAACAAAGCGCACAATTCCGGCGTTGAATAACGCCGGAAAAACGTTTCAAACAGGCTGCTGCTGTAGCCGCTGACGCTGGATTTTCTCGACATCCATACATTGCAACGCCTGTGTCGGGCAGGCTTCAACACAGGCCGGTCCCGTCGCCCGATGCCAGCACAGATCGCACTTAATCGCCCTCGCCTTTTTGCGCGCCGAAACCACCTCCATCGCACCAAACGGGCAAGCCAGCATACAGCTTTTACAGCCAATACAACGTGATTGTTCAACAAAGATATGCCCATGTTCGCGGCGAATCGCCTCCACAGGGCAGACATTCGCACACGGAGCATCTTCACACTGATGACAGGCTACTGCAGTGGTCCAGGTATGGTCTTTGATGACTCGAATTCGCGAAATAAACTCGCCCGGCGACAACGCAGAGCAATCCTGATTTTCCTGATGCGACACCGCGCAAGCCACTTCACAGGTACGGCAACCGATACATTTCGTCGCATCCGCAATAATAAACCGGTTCATGATCACTCCTTTGCACTAAAACAGCAGAGTGCCAGAGAGCACCCCTCTACTGCTTTGATCCAACGAAGGAAATGTTAAAGTTTTGTCACCTGTCTAAAGCGTTATGTGATTGCACTCTGGTCGTCTCTGACAGTAAATCCCAGTTCATTAGAGATGGCCTGAGCGGTTTCACGCAGTGGTTTCAGAAGATTCTTCTCCCCTACCTGTTTCAACCGTGATGTCGAAAGCGAAATCGACACGGCATACGGCACCCGTCGATGAATATCAAATACCGGAACAGCAATACAGGAGACACCGAGCTCATTTTCTTCTCTGTCCATCGCTACTCCGCTTTCACGAATGTGCGCCAGTTCGTCGAACATCGCAGGTAACTCGGTAATGGTATTGCGGGTTAACGGCTGGATTTCATTCTGATGGCTTTCCCAGTACGACTTCACGTAGTCCGGGTGACCAAACGCCATGTAGACCTTGCCCATTGCGGAACAGTAGAGCGGCATATGCTGACCAATATAGGCGCGAGTACGCAGCATACCCGTGGTGGGTTCCAGTTTATAAATCAAAATAGCGTGATCATCTTCGCGACTGGAGAAATTAATGGTTTCGCCGGTGGCGATGTTGAGCGTCTCAAGATGCGGGGCTGCGATATGAATGATATTCAGCGAAGACAAAGCCTTTTGACCGACGGCAATAAATTTGGTGGTCAGGCGGTAACTCCCTGCGGCAGGCGCGGTGGTCACATAGCCACAGGACTGTAATCCCTGCAATAAACGATGGACGGTACTTTTGTTTAAACCTGCCAGTTCTGAGAGATGCGCCAGTGGGCAACCGTTTGGATAGTTACTCAAAATCTCAATCAGCATCAACCCACGAAACAGGCTCTGACTTCCGGCTGGACGCTCTTTTTCCTGTGCCATCTCGTTCTCATTTTTTCCCATCGCTTTTTCCCCATTTTGTCGCGTCCTGATGGTAGCGCAAAGTGTGTCGTAGTTCACGATCTCGACAGATAATTTATAACATTTTGATTTATATGATTTTTGAAAATCATGGCGCGGATTGCTTTGTTAAAAAGCGATCGATATATTTGAAATCAAATTTCGCATAGTGGAATTTTAAGCTAAAAAAGCGTTCAAAAAAACAAGGAAGCCAGGGATGAAAGTGACATTTGAGCAGTTAAAAGCGGCCTTTAATCAGGTCTTAATTTCACGTGGCGTTGGCAGCGAAACTGCCGATGCCTGCGCGGAAATGTTCGCCCGCACCACCGAGTCCGGCGTTTATTCCCACGGTGTAAATCGTTTCCCCCGTTTCATTCAACAACTGGATAACGGCGATATCATTCCTGACGCCCAACCCAAACGCGTGACCAGCCTCGGTGCGATTGAGCAGTGGGACGCTCAGCGCTCAATCGGCAACCTGACGGCGAAAAAGATGATGGATCGCGCCATCGAACTGGCTGCCAGTCACGGAATTGGCCTGGTGGCGTTACGTAACGCCAATCACTGGATGCGCGGCGGCAGCTACGGCTGGCAGGCGGCGGAAAAAGGCTATATTGGCATTTGCTGGACCAACTCCATCGCCGTGATGCCGCCGTGGGGCGCAAAAGAGTGTCGCATCGGCACTAACCCGCTGATCGTAGCCATTCCTTCCTCACCCATTACGATGGTCGATATGTCGATGTCGATGTTTTCCTACGGCATGTTAGAAGTTAACCGCCTGGCAGGTCGTCAGCTCCCGGTAGATGGTGGCTTTGATGATGAGGGCAATTTGACCAAAGAACCTGGCGTTATCGAGAAAAATCGCCGCATTTTGCCGATGGGCTACTGGAAAGGTTCGGGCATGTCGATTGTGCTGGATATGATCGCTACTCTCCTTTCTGATGGCGCATCGGTTGCTGAAGTCACCGAGGATAACAGCGACGAATACGGCATTTCGCAAATCTTTATCGCCATTGAAGTAGACAAACTGATCGAAGGCACCACCCGCGACGCCAAGCTGCAACGCATCATGGATTACGTTACCACCGCCGAACGCGCTGACGAAAACCAGGCTATTCGTTTACCCGGACACGAATTTACTACTTTGCTGGCAGAAAACCGCCGTAACGGTATTACCGTTGACGACAGCGTATGGGCAAAAATTCAGGCGTTATAAGGAGATAGACCATGATATCTGGACATATCACGCAGCCTAATCCGTGCCGTTTACCCGCTGCCATTGAAAAGGCGCTCGATTTTCTGCGCGCTACCGACTTTAACGCCCTGGAACCGGGCGTTGTCGAAATCGACGGCAAGAATATTTTTGCGCAAATTATCGACTTAACGACGCGCCAGGTGGAGGAAAATCGCCCAGAAGTACATCGTCGCTATATTGATATTCAATGTCTGGCATGGGGCGAAGAGAAAATCGGCATTGCTATTGATACCGGAAATAATAAAGTCAGCGAATCCCTATTAGAACAGCGCGATATTATTTTTTATCACCATTGTGAAAAAGAATCATTTATTCAAATGACGCCCGGCAGTTACGCTATTTTCTTCCCTCAGGATGTTCATCGACCAGGTTGTATTCTGGAAGCAGCCTCTGAGATACGAAAAGTTGTGGTTAAGGTCGCATTAACGGCGCTGGATTAACCGAAGACTCTTCTACGCCAGAACGACAAGGTAATGTCATTGCGCTAAATATATATACCCTAAATATTTCAAATCGCATCACATGCAATCTGAAGTATGACGGGTATAGCCTAAAGGAATAGCTATGAAGAAAATACTTGAAGCAATACTGGCGATTAATCTCGCCGTGCTCTCCTGTATTGTGTTTGTAAATATTATTTTAAGATATGGTTTTCAGACAAGTATTTTATCTGTAGATGAATTATCGCGTTATTTATTTGTCTGGTTAACATTTATTGGCGCAATTGTGGCTTTTATGGATAACGCCCACGTTCAGGTCACCTTTCTGGTAGAGAAACTCTCTCCCGCATGGCAGCGACGAGTCGCTCTGGTCACCCATTCCTTAATCTTATTTATTTGTGGTGCACTGGCTTGGGGCGCAACGCTAAAAACAATTCAGGACTGGAGCGATTATTCACCGATCCTCTGCTTACCCATCGGCCTGATGTATGCCGCTTGCCTGCCCACCAGCCTTGTTATCGCTTTCTTTGAACTGCGTCATTTATATCAACTCATCTCGCGCAGCGATTCTGTTACGCCGCCACCGCAAGGAGCTTAATCATGGCTGTGCTGATTTTTCTGGGCTGCCTGTTGGGTGGCATTGCTATCGGTTTGCCTATTGCCTGGGCACTTTTGTTATGTGGCGCAGCGTTAATGTTCTGGCTGGAGATGTTTGATGTCCAGATCATGGCACAAACGCTGGTGAACGGAGCCGACAGTTTCTCCCTGCTGGCGATACCATTCTTTGTGCTGGCGGGTGAAATCATGAATGCGGGCGGCTTGTCAAAACGCATTGTTGACCTGCCGATGAAACTGGTTGGGCATAAACCTGGCGGGTTGGGCTACGTGGGTGTTCTGGCGGCAATGATTATGGCAAGTCTTTCCGGTTCTGCCGTTGCGGATACCGCCGCCGTTGCCGCGCTATTAGTGCCGATGATGCGCAGCGCCAACTACCCGGTCAACCGGGCCGCGGGGCTAATTGCCTCAGGCGGGATTATCGCGCCAATTATTCCCCCTTCCATTCCGTTTATTATTTTCGGCGTTTCCAGCGGATTATCCATCAGTAAGCTGTTTATGGCGGGCATTGCTCCCGGCATTATGATGGGCGCAACGCTGATGCTTACCTGGTGGTGGCAGGCCAGTCGTCTTAATTTACCCCGTCAGCAAAAAGCGACGATGCGGGAAATCTGGCACTCTTTTGTCTCCGGTATCTGGGCGCTGTTTCTTCCGGTCATCATTATTGGGGGTTTTCGCTCCGGTCTGTTTACCCCTACCGAAGCCGGGGCCGTTGCTGCTTTCTATGCGTTGTTTGTCGCCACAGTTATTTACCGTGAAATGACCTTCGCCACACTTTGGCATGTGCTAATTGGCGCGGCGAAAACGACCTCTGTGGTCATGTTTCTGGTGGCCTCGGCACAAGTTTCCGCCTGGCTGATTACCATTGCTGAACTGCCGATGATGGTTTCTGATTTACTGCAACCGTTGGTCGATTCACCACGTTTATTGTTTATCGTGATTATGCTGGCAATTTTGATCGTCGGCATGGTTATGGATTTAACACCAACCGTGTTAATTCTCACTCCGGTATTAATGCCTTTAGTTAAAGAGGCTGGCATTGATCCGATTTATTTCGGTGTCATGTTTATCATCAACTGTTCAATCGGCTTAATTACACCCCCCATCGGTAATGTACTTAACGTTATTTCAGGTGTGGCTAGATTAAAATTTGATGATGCAGTCAGAGGCGTTTTCCCTTACGTATTGGTTTTATATTCTTTATTAGCCGCATTTATTTTTATTCCCGATCTCATCATCCTCCCTTCGAAATGGATTAATTAAAAGGAAAATATTATGAAATTACGCTCTGTAACCTACGCATTATTCATTGCTGGCCTGGCTGCATTCAGTACATCTTCACTGGCGGCGCAATCATTACGTTTCGGTTATGAAACCTCACAAACCGATTCACAACATATTGCGGCGAAAAAATTCAATGAATTATTACAGGAGAGAACCAAAGGCGAACTGAAATTAAAACTGTTCCCGGACAGCACTCTCGGTAACGCACAGGCGATGATTAGCGGCGTGCGCGGCGGCACTATTGATATGGAGATGTCCGGCTCGAATAACTTCGCCGGGTTGTCGCCGGTGATGAACCTGCTCGATGTTCCTTTCCTGTTCCGCGACACCGCCCATGCGCATAAAACGCTTGATGGTAAAGTCGGTGATGACCTGAAAGCCTCCCTTGAAGGTAAAGGACTGAAAGTACTGGCCTACTGGGAAAACGGCTGGCGCGATGTCACCAACTCGCGCGCACCGGTTAAAACGCCTGCCGACCTGAAAGGGCTGAAAATCCGCACCAACAATAGCCCGATGAATATCGCAGCATTCAAAGTCTTTGGCGCTAACCCGATCCCGATGCCGTTTGCCGAAGTCTATACCGGGCTGGAAACCCGCACCATCGACGCCCAGGAGCATCCGATCAACGTCGTCTGGTCGGCAAAATTTTATGAAGTGCAGAAGTATCTTTCTCTGACACACCACGCCTATTCACCGCTTCTGGTGGTAATCAACAAAGCGAAGTTTGATGGCTTAAGCCCGGAGTTCCAGCAAGTGCTTATCTCATCCGCGCAAGAAGCGGGTAATTACCAGCGCAAACTGGTCGCCGAAAATCAGCAAAAAATCATCGATGGCATGAAAGCGGCTGGCGTTGAAGTTATTACCGATCTCGATCGCAAAGCCTTTAGCGACGCACTGGGTACTCAGGTCCGCGACATGTTTGTTAAAGATGTTCCGCAGGGTACCGATCTGCTGAAAGCCGTGGATGAGGTGCAATAAACCATGACGCAATACTGGCTGGGGTTAGATTGTGGCGGTAGCTGGCTGAAAGCCGGGCTGTATGACCGCGAAGGCCGGGAGGCAGGCGTGCAGCGCCTGCCGCTATGCGCATTAAGCCCGCAGCCAGGCTGGGCAGAGCGCGATATGGCAGAACTGTGGCAATGCTGCACTGCCGTCATTCGCGCCCTGCTTACCCATTCCGGCGTCAGCGGGGAACAAATTGTCGGCATCGGTATCTCCGCTCAGGGAAAAGGCTTGTTTTTACTGGATAAAAACAACAAGCCGCTCGGTAATGCTATTTTGTCCTCGGATCGCCGGGCGATGGAAATCGTTCGTCGCTGGCAGGAAGATGGCATCCCGGAAAAACTCTACCCATTGACCCGACAGACCTTATGGACCGGGCATCCGGTGTCATTGTTACGCTGGTTGAAAGCGCACGAACCGGAACGCTACACGCAAATTGGCTGCGTGATGATGACGCACGACTACCTGCGCTGGTGTTTAACCGGCGTCAAAGGTTGCGAAGAGAGCAATATTTCCGAATCCAATCTCTACAATATGAGCAGCGGTCAATATGACCCGTGTCTCACCGACTGGCTGGGGATCGGTGAAATCAATCCCGCCCTGCCGCCTGTTGTGGGATCTGCCGAAATCTGCGGGGAAATCACCGCTCAGACAGCCGCACTGACCGGTCTGAAAGCGGGTACGCCCGTTGTCGGCGGCCTGTTTGATGTGGTTTCTACCGCACTCTGCGCCGGGATCGAAGACGAATTTACCCTCAATGCGGTGATGGGCACCTGGGCGGTGACCAGCGGCATAACCAGCGGTCTACGTGACGGTGAAGCGCATCCGTATGTCTATGGTCGCTACGTTAACGATAGTGAATTTATCGTTCACGAAGCCAGCCCTACTTCTTCCGGCAACCTCGAATGGTTTACCGCACAGTGGGGAGAAATCTCGTTCGATGAGATTAATCGGGCGGTTGCCAGCTTGCCGAAAGCCAGTGGCGATCTCTTTTTCCTGCCGTTCCTGTACGGCAGCAACGCCGGACTCGAGATGACCAGCGGTTTCTACGGGATGCAGGCCATTCACACCCGCGCGCATCTGTTGCAGGCCATCTATGAAGGCGTGGTGTTCAGCCATATGACTCACCTCAACCGAATGCGCGAACGTTTTACTGATGTTCACACCCTGCGCGTGACTGGCGGCCCGGCGCACTCCGATGTCTGGATGCAAATGCTGGCGGACGTTAGCGGCTTACGTATCGAGCTGCCGCAGGTGGAAGAAACCGGCTGTTTTGGCGCAGCACTTGCCGCCCGCGTCGGCACCGGGGTTTATCGCAATTTCAGCGAAGCCCAACGTGACTTACAGCACCCGGTACGCACCCTGCTGCCGGATATGACCGCGCATCAACTTTACCAACAAAAATATCAACGCTATCAGCATCTCATTGCCGCACTTCAGGGTTATCACGCCCGCATTAAGGAGCACACATTATGAGCCGACCACTTCTGCAACTGGCCCTCGACCACTCATCACTTGAAGCCGCGCAGCGCGACGTTACGCTGTTAAAAGACAGCGTCGATATTGTTGAAGCGGGTACCATTCTCTGCTTAAACGAAGGGCTTGGCGCGGTGAAAGCCTTGCGCGAACAGTGCCCGGACAAAATCATCGTTGCTGACTGGAAGGTCGCCGACGCTGGTGAAACACTCGCGCAACAGGCTTTTGGCGCAGGCGCTAACTGGATGACCATCATCTGCGCCGCGCCGCTCGCCACGGTAGAAAAAGGCCACGCGATGGCGCAACGCTGCGGCGGTGAAATCCAGATAGAGCTGTTTGGTAACTGGACACTGGACGACGCCCGTGACTGGCATCGTATTGGCGTGCGGCAGGCCATTTATCATCGTGGTCGTGACGCGCAGGCCAGCGGGCAACAGTGGGGCGAGGCCGATCTGGCACGCATGAAAGCGCTTTCCGATATCGGCCTTGAGCTTTCCATTACTGGCGGGATTACCCCTGCTGACCTGCCGCTGTTTAAAGATATCCGCGTGAAGGTGTTTATTGCCGGGCGGGCGCTGGCGGGCGCAGCAAATCCGGCGCAGGTGGCTGGCGATTTCCATGCGCAAATCGATGCTATCTGGGGAGGCGCGCGTGCGTAATCATCCGTTAGGGATTTATGAAAAAGCGCTGGCGAAAGATCTCTCCTGGCCGGAGCGGCTGGTGCTGGCAAAAAGCTGCGGCTTTGATTTTGTCGAAATGTCAGTGGATGAAACCGACGAACGGCTTTCACGTCTTGACTGGAGCGCCGCACAACGTGCCTCACTGGTCACCGCGATGATCGAAACGGGCGTTGCTATTCCGTCAATGTGTCTGTCTGCCCATCGCCGTTTTCCTTTTGGCAGCCGGGACGAGGCGGTGCGCGAACGGGCGCGGGAAATCATGAGTAAAGCGATTCGCCTGGCGCGCGATCTCGGCATTCGCACCATTCAACTGGCTGGTTACGACGTCTATTACGAAGACCATGACGACGGCACGCAGCAACGTTTTGCTGAAGGGCTGGCGTGGGCGGTAGAACAGGCGGCGGCATCACAAGTAATGCTGGCGGTGGAGATTATGGATACCGCGTTTATGAACTCCATCAGCAAATGGAAAAAATGGGACGAGATGCTCGCCTCGCCGTGGTTTACCGTCTACCCGGACGTCGGCAATCTTAGCGCCTGGGGCAATGATGTTCCCGCCGAACTGAAGCTGGGCATTGACCGTATTGCCGCAATCCACCTGAAAGACACTCAACCCGTTACCGAGCAAAGCCCCGGACAGTTCCGCGACGTGCCGTTTGGCGAAGGCTGCGTCGATTTCGTTGGCATCTTCAAAACGCTGCATGAGCTGAACTATCGCGGATCATTTCTGATTGAGATGTGGACCGAAAAAGCCAACGAGCCGGTACTGGAGATTATTCAGGCACGGCGGTGGATTGAAGCGCGTATGCAGGAGGCCGGATTTCTATGTTAGAGCAACTGAAAGCCGACGTGCTGGCGGCGAATCTGGCGCTTCCCGCTCACCATCTGGTGACATTCACCTGGGGCAATGTCAGCGCGGTAGACAACACGCGGCAATGGATGGTAATCAAGCCTTCCGGTGTCGAGTACGACGTGATGACCGCCGATGATATGGTGGTGGTTGAGATAGCCAGCGGCAAGGTGGTGGAAGGCAGCAAAAAGCCCTCGTCCGACACACCAACGCATCTGGCGCTCTACCGTCGATATGCAGAAATCGGTGGCATTGTGCATACCCACTCGCGCCACGCCACCATCTGGTCACAGGCCGGGCTGGATCTCCCCGCCTGGGGCACCACACACGCCGATTATTTCTATGGCGCCATCCCCTGCACGCGCCAGATGACCGTAGAGGAGATCAACGGCGAGTATGAATACCAGACCGGCGAAGTGATCATTGAAACTTTCGAAGAACGTGGCAGGAGTCCGGCACAAATTCCGGCGGTACTGGTGCATTCTCACGGTCCGTTCGCATGGGGTAAAAACGCCGCCGATGCGGTGCATAATGCCGTAGTGCTGGAAGAATGCGCCTATATGGGCCTGTTCTCACGCCAGCTCGCGCCGCAGCTTCCTGCCATGCAAAACGAACTCTTAGATAAGCACTACCTGCGTAAGCATGGGGCCAATGCTTATTACGGGCAATAATCTCTCACGCCGGGGCTTCATCGCCCCGGTACTATGAATTGATATACTCCCGTATCCGCACAACACCGCCACTTCGGTTAGCAGCTCGTCTGTTGCAATAGCTCGGTCAGGCTGATGTCCACTGCCATATCCGACATTACATTGATCAGCAAAAGCAAAAACGTTTAACGCAGACGATTATAATCATCAACCATTTCGTTGTACTCGCGTAATGCTTTCGGGAAAGAATCCTGGACCATCCAGCTTGAATTTGCGTCCTGAAGTTGCTCTTTATCCCAGTCAGAGTACGGGACTTTATCTCTGACGCGGCGAACATATTTTTTAGCCTCAAGCTGATACTGGTCTGCCGAAAGGATGAATGAAAAATTCATGCCGCCTTTATCCGCTTCTTTGGCCTGCGCCACCAGCGTTTCCAGTTCAGTCACTTTCTTCATTGCCGCTTCTGCATCAAATTTCTCTTGCGAAATCAGGTTATTAATTTGTTTCGCTGAAATCATGATAGCCAGAGAATAGTAGTGGAATTTTTTCCCTTCTCTTTGTTCAATATTTTTCAGTTCCACAAGCTGGCGCTTATCATTAATTTCCTGAATCGCCGAGTGATAAGATTCCGCAACCGGTTCAAAGGCTTCGATATTTTTCAATAATGCCTGGTGCAGCGTTTTGGCTTTAGCAAATGCGTCGTCTTTATAATTTTCCTGGGTGTAATATTTATCCATTTCATTAATAGTATTCCCCAGCGAGACTGCGGTATTAATATAATTCAACGCTACGCCATCAATAGGTTGCAGCTCAGGCGTTAACGCCACAACACTTTTCACGCCTTTTTCACACTCAGAAAGACTGGATTCACTAATGCCGTAGATGCCATAAACATGACTCTCTTTACCCGTTGGTCCCTGTTTAAAATCTTTCAGCCAGTCAGCATAACGCGCCAGACTGCGCTGTACAGGGATCTGTAACTTGTTGTAGCACTTGATATAGACATCCATTTTTTCATCGAAAACCGCTTGTTCATCCACCTCCGGTTGCGCAGGCGTTTCAGGTTTAGCTTCTGCTTTTGCAACGGGAGCTTCAGTAGGTTTCGCTTCAGGGGCTGGTGCGGCAGGTTGACTATTGGCGGGCGGGGGAGTTTCTGTTTCGATTTTTTTATCATCACAGCCAGTGATACCGAGGGCCATTATGGCGGCTATAATAGCGGAAGATAATAAATTCCTTTTCATTTAATTGCCTTATAAATATATAGATAAGAGAGTGAATATAATAAAGGAAAAAAGGAAATGTCACTACGCACGTTTTGTTTATCAATAAATCTATAATATCCACAAAGTGAATGAGTCCTGTAATTTAATCTCTAAATCACAGGATTTATTTTAATTAACGGCACAACCCTGTCGAGAGGGAGTGTCATCTCCCCCCCCACCGCCATTAATCACGCACTACATCCCGTAGCGTTCGGCAATAGCGGCATGCTTCTCTTCATTCGCCCCGGCTTCTTTGGCAAGACGCCACCAGCACAACGGATGTTCCCAGTCAGCGGTCAATTCGTGCAAGGTCTTATCGATATCACCTTTAGAAACTGAACGCGGCGCACTGATAACAAAATAGAATGCGGGAAGTGGCTGCGCATCTTCACCCTGATGACTGTCCGTTAACGTATAGTCGTCATTACTGTTGCTCCAGTAGTACCAGTTTCGTTCGCGGAGCGCCTCACGGAAGGCATTAAACTGTTCTTCACCAGGCATGACACCTTCGCAGAACCAGGACTCGCCGTATTCGGTCGGAATAATGGTTTGCAGGCAGGCATAAAGTGGCGTGAAATTCTTCTGCTCTTCTTCGTCTTCAGGCCGGGTATTCAACATTTCTGCATCGAATACCACAACTTCATCAACATGTTGCGGATAATCGGTCCGGTAAGTTGGCTCAATGATCCTTGCTGTTACCGGCCCAATACGTTGAGCATAGTAATAGCGGTATTCATAATTTTCCCGGAAGCGGATGTTTAACAGCCCCCATTTTTCGTCAATAAAACCTTCGCCTTCCGTGAGTTCGATTTCCAGTTCAGCAGCAATAGCACGAACCAAATCCCATTGTTGCAGGATGCTGGCGGTCGCCATGATATCCCACTGGAGATTTCGAATATCTTCTTCACGGCTAATCATCAGTTGCTGCAATTGCTGTAAATAATCCAGTTGTCGATCCCAGGCTTCCTGTTTTTGTGCTGCCCAGGAGCACATGCGATAAACGCCAACCCACTCACGCCCTTTTTCGTGTTGCAGCAACTGTTGCCCAATCGACTCCAGTTCACTCCAGTCTTCCTGTTGGTTGATCACTCGCGCGCGGAACCACAAGGCCATATGTAGCAGCCCCGCCTGTTCATACTGCTTCGCCAGATGCTCGATAGTTTGCAGATCGTCACGGTGGAGCAAGAGATCCAACAGATCGAAGCAAAGTCCATTATCTTCCTGAAGATGGCTTTCAACGTAGCGTTGCAGGAGTTCAATCGATTCATCAATCGCATTGCAGGCGTTTAGCGCATTGACCAGCTTGCCCAGCAATTCCGCATCATCAGGCGTGTTCAGATAAGCGCGGCGGAATGTTTCTACGTCTTTTTCTGGATCTGGTTGCGTTTCTTCATCGCTATTTTCAGGTACTTCTACAACCGGACGAGCCAGCAACTCTGCTTCTTTGGCGGCAATTTTTTCACTCAGTTCGAGAAATTCGCGATCGACGCCCAGTAACGCGCGTAATTTTGGCATGTGTCGCTGGGCCAGTTTCATCGCTATTTTGGCAACCCAGACGGATTCACGCTCCAGCGCCAGGGTAATTTGCAGTTTCGCCAGATCAACCACTTTGCGGTGCGCCCCGGCCTGTGAGCGGTGCTCCAGCATTTTTTGGATGATGCGCGCCAGTTGCCAGTTATTTCTTTGTGGATGGCGAGGCAGTAGCGCAGTGATAATCTTGATCCAAATCCCCCACGAAAAAGGCGTAAGATCAGCCCAGCGCGGCAACTCTGCCCATACTTCTTCGTCCTGTCCACACAACGCCATGATATACAGTTTTTTCAACTGATAACTGATACGGTCGCGCCCCCAGTAATCATTTTCTTCTGCCAGTTCATCAATCAATTTGCGTGCTTCATCGTAGCGCTGTAGTTCAATCAAAATATCGGCACGGGTATTCAATAATGCTTCAATATCATCATCACCGGATGCTTTAACCGCGTCGATTTGCCGATCCAGGTACGCCAATGCCTCTTCTGCCCTTTTGGAATCTATCAGTGCACTGGCATATTCAGTGGACAAACACTGAAAACAGCTCCAGGTCGGATCAATGCGCGCGATAGTTTCTTCACACACCGCCATGCGTTCATTCGCCCAGCCAGGTGCATCAATATTTTCGTAGCAGGCGGATAAATCCTGGGTAACGCAAATAGATTGTGGGCAATCTTTTGCCTCTTCCCGGTGCGCTTTTTCAAACAGCGCCACCACGTCTGGCAGTACTTTTTCGCCTTCTTCGCGGTTAGTGAGACGATGGCGCATTTCCCAGTGACCAATAAAAATCTCCAGCCACGGATTTTTTGCCACCTGGGTAAGCGCTTTTACTTCAGGTAATAGCGAATCGCACTTTTCCATTTGCAGGTGCATAACGCCTTCCGAATAATCATCGATAAGTTGCGGAATATATTCCTGCCCGGCATCGCGCAACTCCTTAGTATATTTGTGGTACCACTCCCATATATCCATTTTATTTTCCTTGATTAATTAAAACGGGAATAACCTGAGTAAAATCTTCCAGTGCCTGATGTAAATCCCACTGCTGTTCTTTATTGCCGCTGGAGCACAAAATCACTTTCAGCGATTTTAATAACCGTAATGCTGCCGCTGGCTGTTGATGGTGTTGTAAGGCAGTCACCAGTTGCATGACACAGGGGTTATTAAGATTGATATACAGACTTGAGGTTTTAGTCTTTTGGATTTGCGAGGTAAATTGCCGCGCCAGCATTAATGCTGCGGTACTGATACGTTTATCTGCGTCATCCTGTTCGAGTATTTGTTTTAATTCTGCTTCGCGGTCTGGCGTGACCACGAGCGGTAAAACCGCTGGTTCGAAGCGAGAGATAATTAATTGCTCGCCATCGCAGAGATGCTCTTCCAGATAAGCCACCTGCTCTTCGGGTAATTCTGCCAGGCTGAACAACTGCTCATTACCTGTTTGTGTACCGACTTCGATAATCCGGCAGTGATATAACAGCGCCCAACGGCGTAAAAATGGCACCACCGCATAGCGATCGCCACGGGCTACAGGCCGTTGCAGAATATGGAACAACATCTCTTCAAAACCGCCGTCGCGACTTAACAGAATATGAATACTGTTATTAACGCGTAAATCCTTCGCCAGCAGCGCCCCTTTTGACGTTGGCACCTGCAAGCGATCTTTGAGCAAATCAAACAGGCGGTCATCACACAATGCCGCACCCAGCAACGCTTCGTTATGGCGCGCTAACACACGCCGCCAGATTTCTGGCTGGTTTTGTGCAAGATCGGACAAACCAGAGATCAGCGCCTCTTTTAACGCCTCCTGCACCGCGACCCAGGTTTCGTCCCGCTGGAGATCTTCCCTGCTCGCCGTCGGCGTCAGTTTCGATGACTCAATCAC
The DNA here is from genome assembly GCF_963883145.1 of Escherichia sp. E4385. NCBI lineage: Bacteria > Pseudomonadati > Pseudomonadota > Gammaproteobacteria > Enterobacterales > Enterobacteriaceae > Escherichia > Escherichia sp. E4385. The sequence continues at coordinate 38,090 of NZ_CAWOOJ010000007.1, read as the reverse complement.
GCCGCCAATAAATCCGGCCCAGGGCGGTAACAACTCACGCGCTTCGTCATCGAGTAACATGCCGCGCAAAAACAACGACAGGTTGCGGTTATCGCTGGTGCCGTAGGTTGCGCCATCCTGAATCCATAAAATCCCGACCGCGTCGCTCATTCCCGCTGGCACCACCGGAATGGTGCAAATCGGTTCGAAGGAGGATTCAAACTGCGCGGCAAAGGCGAGATTTTTACGCTGTACCAGCGCGCGGTGCATGGTTACGCCTTCGGGAGCAACTTCACGCCACGGTGGTTGAAGTTTATTTACCGGCTCGCTGGCATCGCCGACATAGACCGGTTCGTGCAGCAATATGCAGTAGCGGGAAAGAACGCGGTTCAGCAAATTGTTACTCGCCAGATGGCTGTACTCTTCTTTGAGCGTCAGAATCACCTGCGTACCCGTTTCCGAGGACTGATGCGGCGTAACGGTATATTTTTGCCCGTCAGTAGAGTGGTATTTCCAGCTCTGATCCGGCGTTTGCCAGGATGTGGTCAACACCGTGACCTCTTTTGCAAGTACAAATGCAGACAAGAAACCAAGGCCGAACATACCAATTAAACCGGTGTTGTCATCCTGCTGGCGCAACATTCGGGTATAACCCACGCCCACTGTTGCCAGGAAGCCGTGAATTTCGCTTTCTGTCAGACCCGCGCCGGTATCGGTAATGGTGATGGTGGACTTCGCCACGTCTGCCACCACACGAATCGCGTTATCCTTTGGCGCATCGGGCTGCTCAATCCTGCGGCGCACAATCGCATCATGTCCGTTCTGCACCAGCTCGCGCACGGCGACCACGGGGGTAGAGTAAAGGTGCTTACTGAGCACCTCAATTAAGCCGTTTAAATTAACTTCTGTAGAATATGAACTGCCAGGTAACTGTAATGTACTCATTTTTCAATACTCATAATCCATCACCCACTATTGAAAATACATTGCTGTTTTTACAACCGGTGCAAGGTTTGTTATTTGCATTCATTCATCAGAAACATTTATTTATTGACGCGATGATTAAAACAAAATGTCTTATATAAATAATGATTAATTCTTAAAGGATTAATGCGACTGGAGTATATCGATATGAACCGGAATTAACGAGATAATTTATTGTGGTGAAATTATTATTTAAATGGTGAATAATATATTGAGGATTATTTAATAGAAAAATAAAACCGCAATCCAGAATCAGAATTGCGGTATTTCTTTAATTATGAATCAAACGCTGCGGATGCGTATAAACCGTTGCCCGCCCCGGTTTACAAAAGCCCACCAGCGTCAGATTACAGCGCTCGGCCACTTCCACGGCAAGTGTGGTCGCGGCAGACACCGCAAACAAAATCTCTACGCCACACATCGCCGACTTTTGCACCATTTCATAACTGGCACGACTGGAAACCAGCACCGCACCTTGCTGCCAGCTTTCCCCTTCTTGCGCCCGGCGGCCTAACAGTTTATCCAGCGCCACATGGCGGCCCACGTCTTCATGCCCGCCGACCAGTTCGCCAGATGGCAACATCCAGGCGGCGGCGTGAGTACAACCAGTCAGTTGCCCCACTGGCTGGAAATCATTGAGATGACGTAATGCATCATCCAGTTTATTGAGATCAAACGTCTGGGTGAACGGTAGCGGCTGCACCGGTTTTCCGATGTCATTAAGCTGTTCCACGCCGCATACGCCACAGCCCGTACGTCCCGCCAGCGCCCGGCGGCGCTCCTTCAACCCCATAAAGCGGCGGCTGGAAAGCTCAATTTGTACTTCAAGACCATTACAGGAAGGAACGACATCCATGCCGAAGATATCGCGCGGGCTTTCTATAATCCCCTCGGAAAGCGAAAAACCGAGCGCAAAGTACTCAAGGTCTTTGGGCGACGCCATCATCACCACATGCGAAATACCGTTGTAGACCAGCGCAACGGGAACTTCTTCCGCCACCTCATCTAACCGTGGGTGTTGTAAATCGTCACGCCGCCATAACTCAATTTGACGAACACCTGTGATATTTGTCACATTTTTGGTTTCTTTTTGCTGTGTTTTTTTCACTTTCTCTTAACCAGATAAGAACACACACACCAACATTATGGTATTCTGTTACAAACCCTTCCTGGATGGAGGGAAATTGAGCCAATTCTGGACCTTTGCGGCCCCTTCCGCAAAGAAAAATAACTCCCACTCCCTGCACACTCAGCAAGCGAATGTAAATGGGACGTGACAATGTCGAAACAAGGAGCAATCCATGCAGGTCAGCAGAAGGCAGTTCTTTAAGATCTGCGCTGGCGGTATGGCAGGCACCACGGCAGCGGCACTGGGTTTTGCACCCAGCGTAGCACTCGCGGAAACCCGGCAGTATAAACTGCTGCGCACCCGCGAAACCCGTAATACCTGCACCTATTGTTCCGTAGGCTGTGGGCTGTTGATGTACAGCCTCGGTGACGGAGCAAAAAACGCCAAAGCATCTATCTTCCATATCGAAGGCGATCCGGATCACCCGGTCAACCGCGGTGCACTTTGTCCGAAAGGCGCTGGCCTGGTGGATTTCATCCACTCCGAAAGCCGTCTGAAGTTCCCGGAATACCGTGCGCCAGGTTCTGATAAATGGCAGCAAATCAGTTGGGAAGAGGCGTTTGATCGCATCGCCAAACTGATGAAAGAAGACCGCGATGCTAACTACATTGCGCAAAACGCCGAAGGCGTGACTGTTAACCGCTGGCTCTCCACCGGGATGCTGTGTGCTTCCGCGTCGAGTAACGAAACCGGCTATTTAACGCAAAAATTCTCCCGCGCGCTGGGTATGCTCGCGGTCGACAACCAGGCGCGTGTCTGACACGGACCAACGGTAGCAAGTCTTGCTCCAACATTTGGTCGCGGTGCGATGACCAACCACTGGGTCGACATCAAGAACGCCAACCTCGTCGTGGTGATGGGCGGTAACGCCGCTGAAGCTCACCCGGTAGGGTTCCGCTGGGCGATGGAAGCCAAAATTCACAACGGCGCGAAGCTGATTGTGATCGATCCTCGCTTTACGCGTACGGCGGCGGTGGCTGACTACTATGCCCCTATTCGTTCCGGTACTGACATTGCTTTCCTGTCAGGCGTATTGCTGTACCTGCTGAACAATGAAAAATTCAACCGCGAATACACCGAAGCCTATACCAACGCCAGCCTGATCGTGCGTGAGGATTACGGCTTTGAAGATGGCCTGTTCACCGGCTACGACGCGGAAAAACGCAAGTACGATAAATCCAGCTGGACCTACGAACTGGACGAAAACGGCTTCGCCAAACGCGATACCACGCTGCAACATCCGCGCTGCGTGTGGAACTTGCTGAAACAGCACGTTTCCCGCTACACACCAGATGTGGTTGAAAACATCTGTGGTACGCCAAAAGACGCGTTCCTGAAAGTCTGCGAATATATCGCCGAAACCAGTGCTCACGATAAAACTGCCTCGTTCCTCTACGCGCTCGGCTGGACGCAACACTCCGTTGGTGCGCAAAACATTCGTACGATGGCGATGATCCAGTTGCTACTCGGCAATATGGGCATGGCAGGCGGCGGCGTTAACGCCCTGCGCGGTCACTCCAACATTCAGGGGCTGACGGACCTGGGGCTGCTGTCGCAGAGCCTGCCAGGTTACATGACGCTGCCAAGCGAGAAGCAGACTGATCTGCAAACCTACCTCGCCGCCAGCACGCCGAAACCGCTGCTGGAAGGACAGGTTAACTACTGGAGCAACTACCCGAAATTCTTCGTCTCCATGATGAAGGCCTTCTTTGGTGATAAAGCGACGGTGGAAAATAGCTGGGGCTTTGACTGGTTGCCGAAGTGGGATAAAGGCTACGACGTCCTGCAATACTTCGAGATGATGAAAGAGGGCAAGGTCAATGGCTATATCTGCCAGGGCTTTAACCCGGTTGCCTCATTCCCGAACAAAAACAAAGTGATCGGTTGTCTGTCGAAACTGAAGTTCCTCGTGACCATCGACCCACTGAATACTGAAACCTCCAACTTCTGGCAGAACCACGGTGAGCTGAACGAAGTTGACTCGTCGAAGATCCAGACCGAAGTGTTCCGTCTGCCATCGACCTGCTTCGCGGAAGAGAACGGTTCAATCGTTAACTCCGGTCGCTGGTTGCAGTGGCACTGGAAAGGTGCGGACGCCCCGGGGATTGCGCTGACTGACGGCGAGATCCTCTCCGGTATCTTCCTGCGCTTGCGCAAGATGTATGCCGAACAGGGTGGTGCGAACCCGGACCAGGTGCTGAACATGACCTGGAACTACGCCATTCCGCATGAGCCATCTTCAGAAGAAGTGGCGATGGAGAGTAACGGTAAGGCGCTGGCCGATATTACCGATCCGGCAACCGGTGCGGTTATCGTCAAGAAAGGCCAACAACTTAGCTCGTTCGCCCAACTGCGCGATGACGGTACGACCTCCTGTGGCTGCTGGATTTTCGCCGGTAGCTGGACGCCAGAAGGCAACCAGATGGCGCGTCGTGATAACGCCGATCCGTCTGGCCTCGGTAACACGCTGGGCTGGGCATGGGCATGGCCGCTTAACCGCCGCATTCTGTATAACCGCGCCTCCGCAGACCCGCAGGGTAACCCGTGGGATCCGAAGCGTCAGTTGCTGAAATGGGACGGCACTAAGTGGACCGGCTGGGATATTCCGGACTACAGCGCAGCGCCTCCGGGCAGTGGCGTCGGGCCGTTTATCATGCAGCAGGAAGGCATGGGACGTCTGTTTGCCCTCGATAAGATGGCGGAAGGTCCGTTCCCGGAACACTACGAGCCGTTTGAAACGCCGCTGGGAACTAACCCACTGCATCCAAACGTTATCTCGAACCCGGCTGCGCGTATCTTTAAAGACGACGCCGAAGCTCTGGGTAAAGCCGATAAGTTCCCATATGTCGGAACCACCTATCGTCTGACCGAGCACTTCCACTACTGGACCAAACACGCGCTGTTGAACGCGATTTTGCAGCCAGAGCAGTTTGTGGAAATCGGTGAGTCGCTGGCGAATAAACTTGGCATTGCCCAGGGCGATACCGTGAAAGTCTCCTCCAACCGTGGCTATATCAAAGCCAAAGCGGTGGTGACCAAACGTATTCGCACGCTGAAAGCGAACGGCAAAGATATCGATACCATCGGTATTCCAATTCACTGGGGCTATGAAGGCGTTGCAAAAAAAGGCTTTATTGCCAATACGTTAACGCCATTCGTTGGTGATGCGAACACGCAGACGCCGGAGTTTAAGTCCTTCCTTGTGAATGTGGAAAAGGTATAACGGAGACGACATATGGCTTATCAATCGCAAGACATTATTCGTCGCTCCGCGACTAACGGTCTGACCCCCGCGCCTCAGGCGCGGGACTTCCAGGAAGAAGTGGCGAAACTCATCGACGTCACCACCTGCATCGGCTGTAAAGCCTGTCAGGTGGCGTGTTCAGAGTGGAACGACATTCGCGATACCGTCGGCAATAACATTGGGGTGTACGACAACCCCAATGATTTAAGCGCCAAATCGTGGACGGTAATGCGCTTCTCGGAAGTGGAGCAGAACGACAAACTGGAATGGCTGATCCGCAAAGACGGCTGTATGCACTGTTCCGATCCAGGCTGCCTGAAAGCGTGCCCGGCGGAAGGGGCAATTATTCAGTATGCCAACGGTATCGTCGACTTCCAGTCCGAGCAGTGCATTGGCTGCGGTTATTGCATTGCGGGCTGCCCGTTCGATATTCCGCGCCTCAACCCGGAAGACAACCGCGTCTACAAATGTACGCTGTGCGTTGACCGCGTGGTGGTTGGGCAAGAGCCGGCCTGCGTGAAAACCTGCCCGACGGGTGCGATTCACTTCGGTACGAAAGAGTCGATGAAAACGCTGGCGAGCGAGCGCGTGGCTGAGCTGAAAACCCGTGGTTACGACAATGCGGGTCTGTATGATCCGGCTGGCGTTGGTGGTACACACGTCATGTACGTGCTGCACCATGCTGACAAGCCGAATCTGTATCATGGCTTGCCGGAGAACCCGGAAATCAGCCAAACCGTGAAATTCTGGAAAGGCATCTGGAAACCGCTCGCGGCTGTTGGCTTTGCGGCTACCTTTGCGGCCAGTATCTTCCACTACGTGGGTGTCGGTCCGAACCGTGCGGATGAGGAAGAGAACAATCTGCACGAAGAGAAAGACGAGGAGCGCAAATGAAACGACGTGACACCATCGTGCGCTACACCGCGCCGGAACGTATCAACCACTGGGTCACCGCCTTCTGTTTCATCCTGGCGGCGGTGAGCGGGCTGGGGTTTTTCTTCCCCTCCTTCAACTGGTTGATGCAAATCATGGGCACACCGCAGCTGGCGCGCATTCTGCACCCGTTTGTCGGCGTGGTTATGTTTGCCTCGTTCATCATCATGTTTTTCCGTTACTGGCATCACAACCTAATCAATCGGGATGATATCTTTTGGGCGAAGAATATTCGTAAGATCGTCGTCAACGAGGAAGTAGGTGACACCGGGCGTTATAACTTCGGTCAGAAATGCGTTTTCTGGGCGGCGATTATTTTCCTGGTCCTGCTGCTGGTGAGCGGCGTGATTATCTGGCGTCCTTATTTTGCGCCTGCTTTCTCAATCCCGGTGATCCGATTCGCGTTAATGCTGCATTCATTTGCCGCAGTGGCGTTAATTGTGGTTATCATGGTGCATATCTACGCCGCCCTTTGGGTGAAAGGCACGATTACCGCCATGGTGGAAGGATGGGTTACCAGCGCCTGGGCGAAGAAACATCACCCGCGCTGGTACCGTGAGGTCCGCAAGACAACGGAAAAGAAAGCTGAATGAGTATTCGCATAATCCCGCAAGATGAGCTGGGTTCGAGCGAGAAACGTACGGCGGATATGATTCCGCCGTTATTGTTCCCTCGGCTCAAAAATTTATACAACCGCCGCGCCGAGCGTCTGCGCGAGCTGGCAGAAAATAATCCGCTGGGTGATTACCTGCGCTTTGCTGCGCTTATCGCCCACGCCCAGGAAGTGGTGCTGTACGACCATCCGCTGGAGATGGATCTGACCGCGCGCATTAAAGAAGCCAGCGCACAGGGCAAGCCACCGCTGGATATTCACGTTCTGCCGCGTGATAAGCACTGGCAAAAACTGCTGATGGCGCTGATTGCTGAACTGAAACCTGAAATGAGCGGCCCGGCGCTGGCGGTGATTGAGAATCTGGAGAAGGCATCGACCCAGGAGCTGGAAGATATGGCCAGCGCACTGTTTGCCTCTGATTTCTCGTCCGTCAGCAGCGATAAAGCGCCGTTTATCTGGGCTGCACTGTCGCTCTACTGGGCGCAGATGGCCAATCTGATCCCCGGCAAAGCCCGCGCTGAATACGGCGAACAGCGTCAATATTGCCCGGTTTGTGGTTCTATGCCGGTGTCCAGCATGGTGCAAATTGGCACCACTCAGGGGCTGCGTTACCTGCACTGCAACCTGTGTGAAACCGAATGGCACGTGGTGCGCGTAAAATGCAGCAACTGCGAGCAGAGCGGCAAACTGCACTACTGGTCGCTGGATGACGAACAGGCCGCGATTAAAGCCGAAAGCTGCGATGACTGCGGCACTTACCTGAAGATTCTTTATCAGGAAAAAGAACCGAAAGTTGAAGCCGTGGCAGATGACCTCGCCTCTCTGGTCCTGGACGCACGAATGGAGCAAGAAGGCTACGCGCGTAGCTCCATCAACCCGTTCCTGTTCCCGGGTGAAGGAGAGTAATCTCTGACGTTTTCCGGGTGGCGCTGGTCGCCCGGATTACAGCTCATAAGGTGTGACGACACCTGCTATTCCCGCAAAATCTCTCGTATTTCGCGTTACTAGTTCAAAGCCATAAATCTGTGCTGTTGCCAGAATTATGGCATCTGGAAGTTTCATTCTATACTCCTGCCTTAAAGCAACGCTTCGTTCCGCGATATCCTGCGAAATCCCAATAACGTTAAACGCACTCATTGCAATCCGTGTGCGATGTTCTTGATCATATTTTTTAGCGCCAACTAGCACCTCCATCCAGGTGACCAGACTAATCGCATTCTGTAGGGGCCATGCCTCCAGTGCCTGTTTTGCCTCAATTCGTCCGCTGAACAAATCGATAAGGATATTGGTATCAAAAAGCGCAGTTCTTTTTGCCATTACCATTCCTCGCGCAGCTTACGCTGATATTCGACACCATCTTCATCACACCCTTGCCAGATACCAAGAGCACTGGATATTGTCGTTTTCGATTGATTTTCCAGATATTGATCTACCGCTTCTCGTAACAGCTCTGCGCGAGGAAGATTGCGCTGCACTTTGAGATCATCAAGTCGCTTAATCACCTCATCGGATAAATCGAGTAAAATTCTGCCCATATCCATACCTGCCATAGCGCTCATATATACCTCCAGTATATCATTTTTGAATGCATGATGAGCAAAATACTCTTGCAAAACCTTTAAAGAAAGCTCATTTACGCATCACTTTTTATTTTTGCGAGGCGTTTTCCAGATATGATGTAACAGTTGCAGTTATTATAAGTTCAGGTAAAACAGCCTTGTGTTAATGCCAGAATAAGAGCATCTGGCTTTTTGTTTTTATATTCAAGAATGAAAAAATCTTTTTGTCATTCCTTATGCTGCTTACATAGTTCTTCAACACCAACTGCCTCCCCCCTTTGCCTGCCACCCTTTGCTTTACGCACCGGAAATTGCTGATGCTCCAGATATTGCTCTACCGCTTCGCGTAAAATTGCAGATCGTGAAACCTTACGCCAGCCCCTAAGCTTGTTCAGCCGTTTAATTGCCTCTTCTGATAAATGAAGAAAAACCGTATTCATCGCCATTGTTACCCTCTTACATATATTACTCATTAATGTATGTGCGAAAATTACGCCGGAAAATCATTAAAAAAAAGCGGATTTTTTCATGTTGTTTTGTTTTTGCGAGACGCTTTCCAAAGATAATGTAACAGTTGCAGTTATTTCAGTTGTTAATCAAAAATGGTTTGGTTATAGCCCAGGATGGTTTATTACTTTTAATTAAGCGGGGGCACATCTACAGAAAAGCAACAACAAATAATAAGGATGAATTATGGGTGCTATAAATATTTTATATTCAAGAATATTTTTTTGATTGGGTCTTCATTTACATCATCAGGATGGTGTACCCGAAAAAAGTCAGCATCTTTACCGCACCAGGTTTAAGGTGAAATCTACCATCCATAACTGACCGGTCAGTGCTGCCACCAACCGGTCTTTAGTTGTTAGTAGTAGTAAATTTGTGGATAACAGTCCGGGAACCAGACGATTCCTTCCGGATCATCCCCCTGCATTACCCGATAACATTGGCGTCGATCATCTGCGCGACGGCGAAGCGTGGTATAGAGTCGCTTCCATTCATGATCGCCCGGTGTACTGTAGTTTACCCAACAATCCATTGAAGGGGGACGCCATTTACCTGTCAGTGTTGGGATCCCTGAATGCTTATGCGGCTTCGCTTTACCATTACGATCCCTAACTTTACGCGTATTAAAGGTGGACATTTTTAGTCTCCTGTTGAGAGTTCTAAAAATGTGCTTCCTTAAAATAGTTCATCATTTTCCCTTAATTCGCATAGCGTGCTTTTGCACGAATTTCCGATATGCGGGGACCATTATGATAGCGTCGATGCCCACACATCCAACAAGAACAAATACAGGGAGTACGAAAGCAAACACCTGATGCTTTTTTGCTTTCATCGCCTGCTGTGCGATAACGACGGCGGATTTTTTTTAATCGCGCCATATGATGGCGACGTTCAGCACGATTACGGGTCATAGCAAAACTCCTGAGCAGGCGGCACTATGCCGCTTTCATAGGAGTTCTGAATGCTGGTGCTTTCTGTATGGCATAAACATGCCTCTAACGGTTAAGTGCTTGCAGCACATGTTGCGGATCATTGGCAATCGCTCGCAGCAAAGCCTTTGCAGGCCCGGTCGGTGAACGCCGCCCCTGCTCCCAGTTACGCAACGTGTCTACGCTTACGGAAATAAGATCGGCAAATTTAGATTGTGACAACCCTGAAGCGCGGCGTATTTCTTTGATTTTCATAGCATCAATTTCAAAAGTCCGTGAAGGCTGTCGCGTTCCTTCAATAATTTCATTCATCTGGGTCATGCTGTGAGTCAACCGCTCAAAAAGTGCCTTATCCATTTACCACCTCGTATTTAACAACCGGAGCATTGCTTTTTCCTGGGGAGACAGATCATCTTTAATACCCTTACGATAAATAAGCAGTAATCTGATCTCATAATGTTTAACCTGATGAAAGTAAATAACCCTGACACCAGCACGTTTCCCCCTTCCTCCTGACACCCATCGAACCTTTCTTAACCCACCAGTTTCAGGTATTACCTCACCATAGTCAGGATTCAAGGCCAGGAAAAACTGAAAACGACTAAATTCATCGTCGTTCAGCAGTTTTTGAACATCTTCAGTAAAAATTTCCGTTTCGATGAAGAGCATAACTATACGCCATTGGCTTAGAGTAACAATCCTTTTTGTACGTCATTGACGTACCATTGAAACCACTAGCTTACTGATAGTGCTCCAGCAAAACCATGTCTCTGCCGAGTTTGTCTTTACATTTGCGAGGCGCTTTCCGGATTTTTCACGCCCGTGAATTTCCCTGTTTCCATCCAGCAAAAACGGGCGTATAAGGCTGTGCATTCGTACAGCAAAATGAGTTCTCCAATGACACTGGAAAAAGGAATTGCAGAGTTTATCACCACGGATTTTTTCAGCGAGGCAGCGCTACGGGATGTAGTCTGGAGAGCAGGTAGGTAGCTCCGGATTCAGATAAAAATTATTTTCAACTTGAAAACATCACAGGTCTGCCTTACAGTGTTTTCAGGTTGAAAACTCGTAATGGAATTACACCATGCATGTTATCAGCCACAAGCCTTTTAACGAGGCGATAAAACGTTTTCCACTTTATGAAGATGCCCTTATTGATTTATTAAATCTTCTTGAAAAAACAACGTTTAGCGATCCGGGTGAGATGAAAAGATATATTTCCTCTCTGGATAACTTTAAGTACAGAGATAAATGGTGGGTGATTAATATTGCAGGCAATCATTTACGACTTATAGCCTATATAGATTTCAGGCTCCAAAAATGTTTTGTCAAACATATTGTTACCCACAATGAATACGACCGACTCACCACCTGGTATCGGAGCCATAAAAATGAGAACACATCACACACCAGCAGAAGACTCGGCCAATTTTGAAACGCTCGTCAGTACCTTCGCCCACGCAGTAAAAGGCATCCCATTATGTGGCCCTAAAGCAGATCAAGAGGAATACCATAATGCGCTGAAACTGATCGAGTTTTTAGTCGATCGTGACGATCTGGAAAACCCTTTATTTGAATTGCTCAGCGCGCGGATCCGCAAATATGAAAATAACGCTCCGGAATTTCAGCATTTAAATCAGCGGTTAGCATCGACCCCACGCGGCGTAAGTCTGTTACGGATCCTCATGGATCAACATGGGCTTAAGGCGGCTGATTTGGCACAAGAACTTGGCTCTAAATCCAATGTGAGTAATATTCTTAATGGTCGCCGGGCGCTCACCGTTCGTCATATCAAGGCGTTAAGCGAGCGTTTTAATCTCCCGGCTGAAGCGTTTATTGATAATTAAAACGCCCTACTCTTCTTCGTTCCCGCCCTCTTCATACGGACCAAATGGCTTCGCGGGCAGAACGATATACGTCCCTTCAAACACCGCGCCTGGCGTATCGTCGCCAAAGATTTCGACCTGCATTTGCACCCGCGCTTTGCGCCCGCGTGCCAGACGGTCGAGATCGCCGCTTAAGGCACCAAGATCGGCTACCGCATGGGGTTTACCGCTAATCGGTTTGCTATAGCGGATATGCGCATCCGCAAGAATAATCGTTCCGCCGAGGTGGCGTTCGCGCAGCATCAGCCAGATAAGTCCCCAACCGGTGAGCGTCGCCAGTGAGAATAAACTCCCGGCAAACAACGTATGGTGCGGATTCTGATTACCGGTTTCTGGCATGGTGGTGATAAATTTTTGCCCGGTATATTGCTGAATGCGCACGCCCATTTTTTCGCTTAACGGGATATGTTCGTACCACGCCTGTTGCAGCTGCGCGCACCAGTCGCCGCGATGCAAAATATCATCCAGAGTGGCGACAGGTTTAATCATCAAAAAATGGCGAATCGGCGTGGTGGTTGGTGTGGTGATTTCTCCCTGATTAACAAACCCCAGCTTGGCGAAAAACTCCACCGCGTCTTCGCGGGCGCTACAGGTCACGCGCTTAACGCCTTCCTGACGCGCCACCGACTCCAGGGTCATCGCCATCAACGTCCCCAGCCCTTTGTCCTGCACGTCGGGATGAACGGCCATAAAGCGAATGGACGCTTCGTTATCGGCATTAATATACAGCCGCCCTACTGCCACCAGATTACCCTGCTCGTCGACGACCATCTGGTGATGCGCCATCGCATCCCACGCGTCGCGTTCCGAACCTTTTGGTTGATGCAGGGGTTTACGCAACATCTCCCAGCGGAACTGATAGTAGCGCTCTAATTCTTCTTCTGTTTGTGGAACCCGAAGGTGATACATAGCGATACTCTCTCTTGTTTCCCGTGACACCCCTGGAAGCTGGCTCATACCTGCAACCAGAATGTCACGGGACCATCATTGACCAGCGATACCTGCATATCCGCAGCGAAGCGTCCTGTTTGCGTGTTCATCTCCTTCTGACGGCAGCGTTCGACGAAATAGTCATATAACGCCTCTGCGCGATCCGGTGATGCGCCTTTGGAGAAGCTTGGGCGCATCCCTCGTTCGGTATCTGCGGCAAGAGTAAACTGGGAAACTACCAGCACACTGCCGCCCGCCTGTTGCACGTTGAGATTCATCTTGCCTTCGGCATCGCTAAAAATGCGATAGCCGAGCACACGCTCGCACAGACGGTTTGCTTTCTGTTCGTCGTCATCCTTTTCGACACCCAATAACACCAAAAGTCCCGCGCCAATTTCGCCCGTCACTTCTCCCTCCACGGTGACGCTGGCACGGGTTACGCGTTGAATTAATGCAATCATGGTTCGTCGTCTTCTTCTTGTTCAGCTGCTTGTTTTAGTTTGCGGTATTCCCCGAGAGTGACAGTAATTTCCGCGCCAAGCAAGACGATACACCATGTCCAGTAGACCCAAACAAAGAGAATGGGGATCACCGCCAGCACGCCGTAAATGAGCTGATATGACGGGAACATGGTGATATAAAGCGCGAAACCTTTCTTTCCTGCTTCGAACAGGAGTGCGGCGACAAACGCGCCGACAATCGCGTCGCGATTCGGTACGCGGATGGTGGGAACGATGCTGTAAAGCAACCAGAAGGAGATCCACGACAACAGCAGCGGAAAAATACGCAGCACATTGTCGATGACAGTATTGAGATCGCTCGCCCAGCGCAGGGAGAGCAGATAGGAACTGATCGCCAGACTGGCCCCTGCCAGCAGCGGCCCTAACGTCAGGATCATCCAGTACACAGCAAAAGAGTAAATTTTTGGCCGTACCCGTTTACTTCGCCAGATGGCATTCAATGCACTATCAATGGAATACATCAACAATAACGCCGTGACGATCAGGCCACATGCCCCGACGGCGGTCATCTTGTTGGAATTGGCAACAAACTGTTCAATATATTGCTGGATAACGTCGCCAGTGGCAGGCAGAAAGTTGGCAAAAATAAAGTGACGCAACTGAATGCTGACGTCGGAAAACATGGGAAAAGCGGCGAAAAGCGCAAAAACAACGGCAACCAGCGGCACTAATGAGAGCAACGACACATAGGCAAGATTACCTGCCAGGGTGGTCATGTTGTCCTCATTAATGCGTTGCCAGAGTAGTTTCAGCCAGGCCCATAGCGGACGGGTACGATACCTGGCTTTTTCATGGATGGTTTTTAGCATAACACCTTCGCGAAATAGTCCGGGATGGTGGTTTTATCTTTCACCAGAATACTGGTAATGCCTAGCTGATTTGCTCCTTCTATATTATCGGCGCTATCGTCGAAAAAGACTGTATCGCTGGGTGAAAAACCTTCCACCTGTAAAACATGCTGGTAAATTCGTGCTTCAGGTTTGCGCATGCCCAGATCTTGCGAAAGATAGATATGGTCAGCAGCATCACGGATTTCCGGGTATTCCTCCGGCCAGAAGGTGGTATGCAGGCGGTTGGTATTGGAAAGCACCACCACGCGATGCCCCTGCTCACGCAGTTTATGCATGATGGCGATCACTTCCGGGCGCAGCGCGACAAACACCGCCTGCCAGCCGTGGGAGAACTGCTCGTAGCTTAGCGGTAGAGCCATCTCATGGCACATCGCCTCTGCGAACGCTTCGTCGCTAATTTCCCCGCGCTCATGCTGATGAAACGCCTCCCCCATATGAAAACTCTTCTTAAGCGATGCCAGCGGAATACGCGTTAAATCGCTCCAGGTTCCCAGCACACGGTTAAAGTCGATATCGACAATCACATTACCTAAATCAAAGATATAGAGCATTTTTGCCTCCTTTCTCGCCACAAGAAATTAACTGTAGCGGGAAAGGATGGGTTTGGCTATGCAGCAATAAGGGTAATCTTGTGATGCTGATTGCGAAAAAGCAGAGTAATTTCACTGGCTTTTTCGCAATAGATGAATGGTTAAGATTCAGGCATAAATTGCCAATGGGTTTCAATGAGCAGTGGCTTATCTGGTGCCGCTAATTCCGGCGTTAGTTGCCTGGGTAAGTGGATTAACACAGGTGGCATCAGGCTGTTTATCAAATACCACCAGACTGTTTGCAGAAGAGGTCATGGTCATCGCGAGTTAACCAAGCCACCGTAACTTAACCTTCACCCCGTCATAAAAGCCAAAACAGTCGTCCCAAGGGTCAGCTCAATCAGTCTGGTGCAAAAAATTTTGTTTTGCTGGATACGGCCTACGGTTGATAAGGCTGGTATTGTTTTCAATGGCCGGATTAAACACATCCGGCCATTAATCAAGCTTCAGCCGCCAGCATCTCTTTCTTACGTTGGCTAATACGCTTAACCAGCATTACGGAAACCACCGCACCACAGAATGCGAAGCAAGCCATAATGCCAAACACGATTTTGTAGCCAATAATCCCCGGATTTAAATCCAGAATGTAGCCATACAGACTGAAGCAGAACATCGCCGGGGCGTAACCGATAAAGCTACCCAACGCCATCGCCGCGCCTGTTTTATTTTCAGCAATTTTTGCTTCGCCGATAGGTGCAAAGAATACGGCGCGCTGAGTAAAGACAATCGCACCAAAGCCCAATGTACAGGCCATCCCTAAATAGACCGGCATGCTTTCGTGCGGCAGCATAATCAACAGTACGAGCGCAGCGGTACTGATGATAAAGGTGTAGCATAGATATTTACTCGGTGATTTCAGGATCTTATCTGAAATCATGCCACCAATCGGTCCACCGATCATTTTCAGACAGTATTGGTTAATGATGCCGTAAGCCCCCACCAGCGCAACGGGTAGCAGATAGATGTTTTTCAGGAATGGAATGAAGAATGTCAGGCCACAGTAAACCGCGTAAACGAAGAAGACGTTGAAAGCGATAAGCCAAATGGTTTTGTCTCTCAGCACCGAAGTCATACTGGTGTTTTGCGATGCTTCGTCTTCTTTTTTCACCTCCACGGACGGTGCCTCTTCTTTGTCATTGAGTACAAAGAAAATGATAACGCCCACGGTAATCACAATAAGGGAATAGAACCAGATACCCGCTTTAAAGCCCAACAAGCCACTGCCAAACCAGGTAAATACTGCCAACGCAGAAAATGCCACCACAGTATCGACAATGCCACGCCCTGTTTCGAAGAAGCCAAACAAACGACCTTGTTGTTCGCTATTGCCCAATCGACTTACCGACTTGAGCAAGACAGGCCAGTTCATCATGTCGCAGGTAACGCCAAATAGCGCCCAGACAAAGAGGATGCCCCAATAACCTGGCATTGTCGTCAAATAAACACCCAGTAATCCCGTCGCAATGAGGGAGAATGACATGGTGTATCTGCGCGGTAGTTTATCGGCAAAATAAATAGACAGAAAAAAGCCCACTGTGGTGACAAATGAGTTTACCGACATAGCATTACCAATTTGACCATTAGTCAAATGGAAATATTCCTGCATCGGGATATAAAACGCATCTTTCAGCGACGGTAATTTATAAATTGTACCGCCACACAGTGTTAATAGACTAAATAACGCCCATTTCTTTTTCGTGAGCATAACATCCCCTAAGCGATTTTTAAAATCACTGTTTTAAAGGCAATAAGATATCGACCATTCTTATGGAATGGTTTTATTAACTGCGTATGAGTTAAAACTTATTAGTGGTTCAGAAGATGGCTTGCCTCTTGTTTGATTTGTTGTAGTACGTTACGCACATGATTTATCTGATTAATTGCATCATCTTTTTCTTTACGTAACCGCGCATCCAGTAAATGTTTTTCTGGCAACGGTGTTTCACTCATCTGGCGATAAGGGATCCACGGATTATCATCTTCGTCTTCAAAGCGGAACGCCGGAGCATAATAATCAACCTCTTCTTCCAGGCCATATGCCGTCACCTGCGGCTCATCATCGCCCAGGCAGATAAGGTGCGTTAATAACGCTTTGAAGGGCATATCTCCCTGACCTGAAATACAGGCTTTATGGCCCAGACCACCCTGTTCTTTAACAATCAATGCATCTTTTATATGCACCTGGGTAATATGCGGCGCCATCGTTTTTAAAGCGTCCATGGGATGCTCATTTGCATTGATCATGTTCGCAAAATCAAACAATAAGGAAAGAGACTCCATCTCACTTTCTTTGACCAGCGACACCAGCTCATGGCTTTTTAAATCTTCATGCTGCTCGATCGTAAAAGTCAGGCCGCTGTCCTGATACGTTTCCCGTACATAGGCAATATCGTTAGCGATGATCGATAATACGTCGCGCAAATTACCTTCATAACGTGGATAAAAACGTACGGACGATGCCCCGGTTTTCAACGCGATGGCGACGGCTTCGTCAATAGAGGCCTTATCTGAGGCGCTAGTTTCAATATGAATATCAAGGTTCAGACGGCGGGCTTTATCACCAAAGGCAGAGAGTTCTTTATCGTCCATATTGCCAAGAGAAAAACGCTCGCCATCCAGAACATGAATTTTGACGCCCCGCAGATTATTTTCACTCGCGATATCAAGTAAATCAGCAGGCAACACTCTTTCCAGCCGCATATTTAAATGAAAGGCATAGGCATGTAAATAAAGAGGAAGAGTGTCGACACGTTGTAGAATCTTTCTTGCGTTATTTATTGTCACCATAAAACACCTACAGATTAATGATGAGGTCTACGGCCTCAAATCGCCAATATTCAATATCTATCTGGACAATATTGCCTTGCTGGTCGGCGCGATGCTTTTCAATTAAGATCGCAGGCATACCCGCAGAACCGCCAAGATACTTGCTGATATCGCCCGGCATTCTGACGGGTTTGAAAATCAATTTTTTTACTACCGTCTCTTTTTGGTAGCACTTTTCCCAGACTGCAGAAAATGAGTGGTTTTCAAGTTGCTCAGTAAAACCTGGGGCAACTTCAGGATTAATATACGTTTCGTGATAGAAAACTTTATGTCCTTCCAGCGCCCCCCAACCGGTAATGCGGTAGAGTTCGGTTGACTGCGTCACTGCAATCAGTGGCGCAAGCGTCTGGGGAATGTCGCTGGTACGGCTTTTCTCGGTAAACCCCCAGGAAGGTTCCCGCCCTTGCTCAATTGCGGCCCGCTGAAAGCTCGCCGACAGCTCCGGGCTGTAATTAAATCGCGGCTGAGTCACGAACCACCCTTTACGATCCTTACGGAAGATTTTGGATTCTGCCTCGAGGTTCAGCAACGCCTGGCGCAGCGTCATACGTTTAATGCCCAGCAGCTCTCCCAGCTCTCTTTCTGAAGGGAGTTTTCCACCTGGCGTGGTGATGCCATCTTTTAACCACCGATCCAGTTTCTCTTTTGCATTTTCTACGGTGGATTGATTTCCCGTCATTGTTTAATCCTTTTGGTTTAAACCAGATGAGGCATCTTACGCTTACGCCAAAAAAGAAAGCAATTAACGGCGCATGACTTTGCAGATAATTGTGACAAAGCTCTCTATTGACGTAACCACAGACTTATAAGGGAGATACTCGCATTGGTGAGCGCTCACGACAGGCAAAAAAAAAACCTGCCATCGCTGGCAGGTTTTTTATGACTGAAAAGCGAAATTAATCGTCTTTCGGTGCGCGGTTAGCGCGACGACGATCGTTTTCCGTCAGGTGACGTTTACGAATACGGATAGAGGTCGGAGTCACTTCTACCAGTTCGTCATCATCGATGAACTCCAGAGCTTGTTCCAGAGTCATGCGGATAGGCGGAACCAGAACAACGGCTTCGTCAGTACCGGAAGCACGCATGTTGGTCAGTTTCTTACCGGTCAGGCAGTTTACAGTCAGGTCGTTAGAGCGGCTGTGAATACCGATAATCTGACCTTCGTAAACTTCTGCACCGTGACCGAGGAACAGCTTACCGCGATCCTGCAGACCGAACAGCGCGAACGCAACCGCTTTACCCTGACCGTTAGAGATCAGTACGCCGTTCTGACGCTGACCTACTTCACCCGGACGAACGTCGTCGTAGTGGCTGAAGGTGGAGTACAGCAGACCTGTACCGGAAGTCATGGTCATGAACTCAGAACGGAAGCCGATCAGACCACGGCTTGGGATCACGTAGTCGAGACGTACGCGGCCTTTACCGTCTGGATTCATGTTTTTCAGGTCGCCTTTACGTTCGCCCAGCGCCTGCATTACAGAACCCTGATGCTGTTCTTCAACGTCCAGAGTCACGTTTTCATACGGCTCTTGTTTACGACCGTCGATTTCACGGAAGATAACTTTCGGACGGGATACCGCCAGTTCGAAACCTTCACGACGCATGTTTTCGATCAGAACAGACAGGTGCAGTTCGCCACGACCAGAAACGCGGAACGCATCGGCATCTTCGGTTTCTTCTACGCGCAGCGCAACGTTGTGTACCAGTTCTTTGTTCAGACGGTCCAGGATCTGACGAGACGTTACGAACTTACCTTCTTTACCACAGAACGGCGAGGTGTTAACGCAGAAGAACATAGAAACGGTCGGCTCATCAACGGAGAGTGCCGGCAGCGCTTCAACGTTTTGCGTGTCGCAAACGGTGTCAGAAATGTTCAGTTCGCCAAGGCCCGTGATCGCCACGATATCGCCAGCTTCCGCCAGATCGGTTTCGATACGTTCCAGACCGAGGTGGCCCAGCACTTTACCGACTTTCGCGTTGCGGGTTTTGCCTTCGCTATCGATGATAGTGACCTGCTGGTTCGGCTTCACTTTACCGCGCTTGATGCGGCCAATGCCGATAACACCAACATAGCTGTTGTAATCGAGCTGAGAAATCTGCATCTGGAACGGACCGTCAAGGTCTACGTCCGGCGCAGGAACGTGGTCAATAATCGCCTGATACAGCGGGGTCATGTCTTCCGCCATATCTTCGTGGTCCAGACCCGCGATACCGTTCAGCGCAGAAGCGTAAACGATCGGGAAGTCCAGCTGCTCGTCGGTCGCGTCGAGGTTTACGAACAGGTCGAATACCTGATCCACAACCCAGTCAGGACGCGCGCCAGGGCGGTCAACTTTGTTGATAACAACAATCGGCTTCAGGCCGTAAGCAAACGCTTTTTTGGTTACGAAGCGCGTTTGCGGCATCGGGCCGTCAAATGCGTCAACCACCAGCAGCACTGAGTCTACCATGGACATTACACGTTCAACTTCACCACCGAAGTCGGCGTGCCCTGGGGTATCAACGATATTGATACGGTAATCATTCCATTTGATAGCGGTGTTTTTCGCGAGGATGGTAATCCCACGCTCTTTCTCCAAATCGTTGGAGTCCATCACGCGCTCTTGGGTTTCGGCACGAGAGTCGAACGTACCGGATTGTTGGAGCAGCTTGTCTACCAGGGTGGTTTTACCATGGTCGACGTGCGCGATGATGGCGATATTACGCAATTTTTCGATCACAACTTTGCCTCAGGCATTAGAAATAGCGCGTTATTGTACACGGATTAATCGCACTACAAAACAGGATCACAAACATCCTCCGCAAACAAGTATTGCAGAGTCCCTTTGTGATCGCTTTCACGGAGCATAAAAAGGGTTATCCAAAGGTCATTGCACCAACATGGTGCTTAATGTTTCCATTGAAGCACTATATTGGTGCAACATTCACATCATGGTGCAGCCCTTTTGCACGATGTTAAGCATGATAACGCCTTTTAGGGGCAATTTAAAAGTTGGCACAGATTTCGCTTTATCTTTTTTACGGCGACACGGCCAAAATAATTGCAGATTTCGTTACCACGACGACAATGACCAATCCAGGAGAGTTAAAGTATGTCCGCTGAACACGTACTGACGATGCTGAACGAGCACGAAGTGAAGTTTGTTGATTTGCGCTTCACCGATACCAAAGGTAAAGAACAGCACGTCACTATCCCTGCTCATCAGGTGAATGCTGAATTCTTCGAAGAAGGCAAAATGTTTGACGGCTCCTCGATTGGTGGCTGGAAAGGCATTAACGAATCCGACATGGTGCTGATGCCAGACGCATCCACCGCAGTGATTGACCCGTTCTTCGCCGACTCTACCCTGATTATCCGTTGCGACATCCTTGAACCTGGCACCCTGCAAGGCTATGACCGTGACCCGCGCTCTATTGCGAAGCGCGCCGAAGATTACCTGCGTTCTACTGGCATTGCCGACACCGTACTGTTCGGGCCAGAACCTGAATTCTTCCTGTTCGATGACATCCGTTTCGGATCATCTATCTCCGGTTCTCACGTTGCTATCGACGATATCGAAGGTGCATGGAACTCCTCCACCCAATACGAAGGTGGTAACAAAGGTCACCGTCCGGCAGTGAAAGGCGGTTACTTCCCGGTGCCTCCGGTAGACTCGGCTCAGGATATCCGTTCTGAAATGTGTCTGGTGATGGAACAGATGGGTCTGGTGGTTGAAGCCCATCACCACGAAGTAGCGACTGCTGGTCAGAACGAAGTGGCTACCCGCTTCAATACCATGACCAAAAAAGCCGACGAAATTCAGATCTACAAATATGTCGTGCACAACGTAGCGCACCGCTTCGGCAAAACCGCGACCTTTATGCCAAAACCGATGTTCGGTGATAACGGCTCCGGTATGCACTGCCACATGTCGCTGTCTAAAAACGGCGTTAACCTGTTCGCGGGCGACAAATACGCAGGTCTGTCTGAACAGGCGCTGTACTACATTGGCGGCGTAATCAAACACGCTAAAGCGATTAACGCCCTGGCAAACCCGACCACCAACTCTTATAAGCGTCTGGTCCCGGGCTACGAAGCACCGGTCATGCTGGCTTACTCTGCGCGTAACCGTTCTGCGTCTATCCGTATTCCGGTGGTTTCTTCTCCGAAAGCACGTCGTATCGAAGTCCGTTTCCCGGACCCGGCGGCTAACCCGTACCTGTGCTTTGCTGCCCTGCTGATGGCCGGTCTTGATGGCATCAAAAACAAGATCCATCCGGGCGAAGCCATGGACAAAAACCTGTATGACCTGCCGCCAGAAGAAGCGAAAGAGATCCCACAGGTTGCAGGCTCTCTGGAAGAAGCACTGAACGAACTGGATCTGGACCGCGAGTTCCTGAAAGCCGGTGGCGTGTTCACTGATGAAGCGATCGATGCGTACATCGCTCTGCGTCGCGAAGAAGATGACCGCGTGCGTATGACTCCGCATCCGGTAGAGTTTGAGCTGTACTACAGCGTCTAAGTGTTTTAGTTGCCGTGGAAACTTTTCGCCTGTCTCTGGCAGGCTTGGGATCGATGGCAAGCACATCACGCCGGATGCGACGCAAATGCGTCTTATCCGGCCTACACGGTGATGATGTAGTAGGCCGGAGCAGGTGAAGTCGCTCTTCAACGTGAAGTTTGTCAGCTATCTGTAGCCCATCTCTGCATGGGCTTTTTTCTCCGTAACTTCTGTGATGCTTCGCGCTTTTTATCCGTAAAAAGCTATAATGCACTAAAATGGTGCAACCTGTTCAGGAGACTGCTTTATGGCAACAGGCACGCAGCCCGATGCTGGGCAGATCCTCAACTCGCTGATTAACAGTATTTTGTTAATTGATGACAATCTGGCGATCCATTACGCCAACCCCGCCGCGCAACAACTGCTCGCCCAAAGCTCCCGCAAATTGTTTGGTACACCGTTACCGGAACTGTTGAGCTACTTCTCATTAAATATCGAGCTGATGCAAGAAAGTCTGGAGGCGGGGCAAGGTTTTACCGATAACGAAGTGACGCTGGTCATCGACGGTCGCTCGCATATCCTTTCTGTGACGGCTCAGCGCATGCCAGACGGCATGATCCTGCTGGAGATGGCACCGATGGATAACCAGCGCCGCTTAAGTCAGGAACAGCTACAACACGCCCAGCAGGTTGCTGCCCGTGATTTAGTGCGCGGCCTTGCGCATGAGATTAAAAATCCGCTTGGCGGTTTACGTGGCGCGGCGCAGCTGCTCAGCAAAGCATTACCTGACCCGTCACTGCTGGAATATACCAAAGTGATTATCGAACAAGCGGACCGGCTGCGAAATCTGGTCGACCGTCTGTTGGGGCCGCAGCTGCCCGGTACGCGCGTTACCGAAAGTATTCACAAAGTGGCTGAACGCGTGGTGACGCTGGTGTCGATGGAACTGCCTGACAACGTGCGGTTGATTCGTGATTACGACCCCAGCCTGCCGGAACTGGCGCACGACCCGGATCAAATTGAGCAAGTGCTGCTGAATATTGTGCGCAATGCGCTACAGGCGCTGGGGCCGGAAGGCGGTGAAATCATTCTGCGTACCCGCACCGCGTTTCAACTGACCTTACACGGCGAGCGCTATCGGCTGGCGGCGCGGATTGATGTGGAAGATAACGGGCCGGGCATTCCGCCTCATTTGCAGGATACGCTGTTTTACCCGATGGTCAGCGGCCGCGAAGGTGGCACCGGGCTTGGCTTATCCATCGCCCGTAATTTGATTGATCAGCATTCAGGCAAAATTGAATTTACCAGTTGGCCAGGCCATACCGAGTTCTCGGTTTACCTGCCTATCAGGAAATAAAGGTGACGTTTATGCAACGAGGGATAGTCTGGGTAGTCGATGACGATAGTTCCATCCGTTGGGTGCTTGAACGTGCGCTCGCTGGGGCAGGTTTAACCTGTACGACGTTTGAGAACGGCGCGGAGGTGCTGGAAGCACTGGCGAGCAAAACGCCGGATGTGCTGCTGTCGGATATCCGTATGCCGGGAATGGACGGGCTGGCGCTGCTCAAGCAGATTAAACAGCGCCATCCGATGCTTCCGGTCATCATTATGACCGCACATTCAGATCTGGATGCCGCCGTTAGCGCCTATCAGCAAGGGGCGTTTGATTATCTGCCTAAACCGTTTGATATCGACGAAGCCGTGGCGCTGGTTGAGCGCGCCATCAGTCATTACCAGGAGCAGCAGCAGCCGCGTAATGTTCAGCTTAACGGCCCAACGACCGATATCATCGGCGAAGCGCCAGCCATGCAGGACGTGTTCCGGATTATCGGTCGGCTTTCGCGTTCTTCGATTAGCGTGCTGATTAATGGCGAATCCGGCACCGGTAAAGAACTGGTCGCTCATGCCCTGCATCGCCACAGCCCACGCGCCAAAGCGCCGTTTATCGCGCTCAATATGGCGGCTATCCCGAAGGATTTGATCGAATCAGAACTGTTCGGTCACGAAAAAGGCGCGTTTACCGGCGCGAATACCATTCGTCAGGGGCGTTTTGAACAGGCCGATGGCGGCACATTATTCCTCGATGAAATTGGCGATATGCCGCTGGATGTGCAGACGCGTTTGCTGCGCGTGCTGGCAGACGGTCAGTTTTATCGCGTTGGCGGCTATGCGCCGGTGAAAGTGGATGTGCGGATTATTGCTGCCACTCACCAGAATCTCGAACAGCGGGTGCAGGAAGGCAAGTTCCGTGAGGATTTGTTCCACCGCCTGAACGTTATCCGTGTTCATCTGCCGCCGCTGCGTGAGCGTCGGGAAGATATTCCCCGTCTGGCACGCCATTTTTTACAAGTTGCCGCTCGCGAGCTGGGCGTAGAAGCAAAGTTGCTGCATCCGGAAACTGAAGCCGCTCTGACGCGTCTGGCGTGGCCAGGCAACGTGCGCCAGCTGGAAAACACCTGCCGATGGCTAACGGTAATGGCTGCCGGACAGGAAGTGTTGATTCAGGATTTGCCTGGCGAACTGTTTGAATCAACCGTACCGGAAAGCACTTCACAAATGCAGCCGGACAGTTGGGCAACGCTGTTAGCACAGTGGGCAGATCGGGCGCTACGTTCCGGTCATCAAAACTTGCTGTCTGAAGCGCAACCAGAGTTGGAGCGGACGTTACTGACTACCGCGTTGCGACATACGCAGGGGCATAAACAGGAAGCAGCGCGCTTACTTGGCTGGGGGCGTAACACCCTGACGCGTAAGTTAAAAGAGCTGGGAATGGAGTGATTCAGGCTCGCCATGTAAAGATTGATTATTGAGCGCAAATTGCTGTTATTTTGCGCTTTACTGTTCCGGTAAGTTCAGTATGATCATGCCCGAAAAACGGGGGGAGTGTCATTATGCTGGAATCAATAATTAATCTGCTATCAAGTGGCGCAGTTAACAGTCACACGCCGCAAACTGCCGTTGCTGCTGTGCTGTGTGCCGCAATGATTGGGCTGTTTAGCTGAGTTTCAGATTGCTGATGAAGTGCTCTTTGTTCATGCCGGGTGCGGCGTGAACGCCTTATTCGGCCTACAAAAGCAATAATTTCAACAGGTTTTGCAGGCCAGATAAGCGTAGCGCATCAGGCAATCTTGTTCTCAGCACATTGATGGCGCTTTCGTTTTCTACTTTGTAAACGAAGCGCCATTCACTATTTAAATCACCCGTGAGAACTGCTGCATTCGCGCTTTCTGGCGCAGATAAGTATCAAAGCACATGCAAATGTTGCGGATCAGCAAGCGACCTTTAGCCGTCACCTGAATCCTCTTCTCATCCACATCCACCAGCCCGTCTTCTGCTAATGGGGCGAGCAGCTTGAGATCTTCCGCAAAGTAATCAGCGAAGTGCAAATCCCACTGTTGCTCAATGGGGGCGTAATCCAGACGGAAGTTGCAGATGAGCGACTTAATCACATCGCGGCGAATACAGTCATCGCGCGTTAGCGCAATACCACGCCACAGCGCATTGCCTTGTTCATCCACTTGCTGATAGTACTGCTTCAACTCTTTCTGGTTCTGCGCGTAGCAGTCACCAATCATGCTGATGGCGGAAACGCCCATCCCAAGCAGATCGGTATCGCCCTGGGTGGTGTAGCCCTGGAAGTTACGATGCAGCACGCCTTCACGTTGGGCCACCGCCAGCTCGTCATCCGGGCGGGCAAAGTGATCCATACCGATAAACTGATAGCCCGATTGTGTCAGGAAGGCGATGGTTTCCTGCAGAATATCGAGTTTTTGTTGCGGACTCGGCAAGTCAGCATCTTTGATTTTGCGCTGGGCGGCAAAAATAGTTGGCAGATGCGCGTAGTTAAAGACGCTCAGACGGTCAGGGTTCAGTTCCGCCACGCGTTTCAGGGTAAAGGCGAAACTCTCCGGCGTCTGTTTCGGCAGGCCGTAAATCAGGTCAATGTTGGTGGAGGTAAAGCCAATCTCACGCGCATGGTTAAGCAGCGCAAAGATGAACTCTTCATCCTGCTCGCGGTTAACCAGACGCTGTACTTCTTTGTTGAAGTCCTGCACGCCCATGCTCAGGCGGTTAAAGCCTTCCGCGCGTAAATGATCCAGTACATCCAGTTCGATTTCGCGCGGATCGACTTCGATCGAGATTTCCGCATCGGCATTGAACTGGAAGTTTTCGCGCAACAGCTTCATCAGGCGGCTGATTTGCGCTTTATTCAGGTATGTTGGCGTTCCACCGCCCCAGTGCAGCTGGCTCACCTTGCGCCCGGCAAAAAGCGGTGCACGATGGACGATTTCTTGCTCAAGCACGTCCAGATACTGGTCGGCCTTGTGCTGCTGACGAGTCACAATCTTGTTGCAACCGCAGAAGTAGCAAAGTTTATGGCAGAACGGAATATGTACGTAGAGAGATAAGGGACGCTCAGGGTAGCGCGCCACGGCTTGTAAAAACGCCTGTTCGCCGAAGTCTTCTGAAAACTCCAGCGCAGTCGGGTACGAGGTGTATCGTGGCCCGGAATAGTTATATTTCTGGATCAGGGCCAGGTCCCAGTCGATTTGCTGTACTGACATGCTCACTCCTTCCGATGGCGTCTCTGGCGGCTACGGCGTACCGGCGGATGCCCGTTTCGGGTCATCAGCCGGTTGCGCAGCCACTTTTGTCGCCGCGACAACCGCTGTAGTTTAACGAATAACCACACCAGATAACATATAACCGGAAGGGTTATCAGCAGAACGGGAAGGCCCACGCAGGCAATCCGTTAGTTGCCCCGCAGCAGACGCATCATGTCTTCTTGCTTCTCGTCTTCTTCCTCTTCTTCGTCGTCGTCATAAGAGAGGCCAAGTTTCTGCATCAGCTCATCAATACGATCCAGCTTGGCATCTACCCAGGATTGCTCTTCGGCACTCAGGGTTTCGCCTGCTTCCAGACGTTCCAGCAGCGCATCCAGACGCTCATCTGTCTCCAGTAACTCCAACTCCGCCTGCGGTGAAAGCATAGGTTTCTCACTCTTCGGTTTGTGCTGTTTGGTGACTTTTTCAGTCACGCCCAATGGAATAGGGGTTTTACTGCCAATACGTGGATCTTTCGGTGCATTCTGGCCCTTGCTACCCGAAGTAGCGCTACCGCCCGCTGCGCGGCTGCCTGGTGCATGACCACGGCGTTTTTTCTGGCGCTTGCGGTCACGAGCTTCCTGATTCAGCTCTTCGCGGGTTTTACGACGCGCTTTTGCATGACCCTTGCTGCGTGAGTTTGAAGATGATGGTTTCATATCAATTCGTCTTTTAGCCGTTTTATTTAGTATAGATTTGCGGCGGAATCTAACAGAAAGCAAGCAAAGAAAAAAGGCGACAGATTACTCTGTCGCCTTTTTTCCTGACTCACAACCCTTAACGGGTCTTACAATCCTTGCAGGCCGCCAACACACCCTGTTTTTCCATTAGCCGGAACATTCCGTGTTGATTCCATTTCCCTTTAGTGACGTCTCCGGACGTTTGTCTTCCTGACAATCCTCTGTCTTCGCCTCCTGGCGCTCCTGACCCTCATCCTGAGTCATTGTTCCTGTTAGCGTCCTCGCTCTATGGGTACTACTTTACGCTTCTGTGTTAAACAAACAATAAACTATCATCAGTATTTACTCATTTTCAGATTATTGTATAAAACTAATCACATGATTTATTTAGCCTATTTGACATGTGTCGCAGAAATTTCTCTTCGATTTCGCATAAAAACAATCGGCAATGTCTCACAAAGTACATGGTATTTACTTACACCGTTCACGCCGAAAAATCCGTCTTTTATTGTGGTTCAGGTATAATCGCCACAAAGCTTTGACTGACGGAGACGACCGCTTTGACTAATTTGAATTATCAACAGACGCATTTTGTGATGAGTGCGCCTGATATTCGCCACTTACCTTCCGATACCGGGATCGAAGTGGCTTTTGCAGGCCGTTCCAACGCAGGTAAATCCAGCGCGCTGAACACGCTGACTAACCAGAAAAGCCTGGCGCGTACCTCGAAAACACCAGGACGTACCCAGCTTATCAACCTGTTTGAAGTGGCTGAGGGCAAACGTCTGGTCGACTTGCCTGGCTATGGCTACGCGGAAGTTCCTGAAGAGATGAAGCGCAAATGGCAGCGCGCGCTCGGTGAGTACCTCGAAAAACGTCAGAGTCTACAAGGCCTGGTCGTGCTGATGGATATTCGCCATCCGCTGAAAGATCTCGACCAGCAGATGATTGAGTGGGCGGTGGACAGCAATATCGCCGTACTGGTGTTGCTGACCAAAGCGGACAAACTGGCGAGCGGTGCACGTAAAGCGCAATTGAATATGGTGCGTGAAGCAGTGCTGGCGTTTAACGGTGATGTGCAGGTAGAGACATTCTCTTCTCTGAAGAAGCAAGGCGTGGATAAGCTTCGCCAGAAACTGGATACCTGGTTCAGCGAGATGCAGCCTGTAGAAGAAACGCAGGACGGCGAATAATTTTCTAGCCCTTATGCATGTGCCGGATATCGCGTATCTGGCACATAAAATCATGCAAATTCAATGAGCTATTTTCTACCGTAGGCCTGTTAAGCACAATGTATCCGGCAATACGGATCTTTTCTTTCGCACAATAAAAAACGCCCCAGTCATTACTGACTGGGGCGGCTAAAAAATTCAGCCAAATCCGATTACGTGAAGTAAAAGGTCTGAAAGATAGAACATCTTACCTCTGTACCCTACGCGACTAACTTTACTCTTTTTTGTTCAGTTCAGAAAGCACTTTTTGTAATTTTTTTTCAGTTGTTGCATAGGAATTTCTAATACCCATCACAAATCGTGGCTGGTTATGTTGCTTAGTTACGAAAAAAAGGCTTGTTAAGGCAAATCTTAGTGCGCCTGATCCCAGTTTTCGCCACTACCCACTTCCACCAGCAACGGCACATCCAGGCGGGTACAGTTTTCCATCAACTGATGGATCTTCTTCGCTACCGCATCGACATCATCTTTATGAACTTCAAACACCAGTTCATCGTGTACCTGCATGATCATGCGCACGCGCGGTTGCTCTTCCTGTAGCCAGGCATCAACGGCAATCATCGCCCGTTTGATGATATCCGCAGCGGTTCCCTGCATTGGTGCGTTAATGGCTGCACGTTCAGCCGCGGCACGACGCGCACCGTTGCTGGATTTGATATCCGGCAGATAAAGGCGACGTCCGTCCAGGGTTTCAACGTATCCCTGCTCTTTCGCCTGAGCACGAGTGCGTTCCATATACTCCAGTACGCCTGGGTAGCGTTCGAAGTAAAGGTCCATGTACTTCTGTGCTTCTTTACGTGGAATGTTCAATTGCCGTGCCAGACCGAAAGCACTCATGCCATAAATCAGACCAAAGTTAATCGCTTTCGCGCTACGGCGTTGTTCGCTGGTGACGGTTTCCAGTGGCAAACCAAACACTTCTGCCGCCGTTGCCCGGTGGATATCTTTTCCTTCTGCAAATGCGGTCAGCAAGCCTTTGTCTCGTGAAAGATGCGCCATAATGCGCAGTTCAATCTGCGAGTAGTCCGCCGAGACAATCACATAATCCTGTGGCGCAATAAACGCCTGGCGGATACGGCGGCCTTCTTCGTTACGCACCGGAATGTTTTGCAGGTTAGGATCGGTTGAGGATAAACGCCCCGTCGCAGTTACTGCCTGGTGATAGGAAGTATGCACGCGCCCGGTTTTCGGGTTGATCATCAGCGGCAGCTTGTCGGTGTAGGTCGATTTCAGCTTCGCCAGACCACGATACTCCAGAATTACTTTTGGCAACGGATAGTCCAGTGCCAGCTCTTCCAGTACCTCTTCCGACGTTGACGGCGCACCACCCGGCGTTTTCTTCAGCGGCTTAATACCCTGTTTTTCAAAAAGAATAGTTTGCAGTTGCTTGGTGGAAGAAAGGTTAAATTCTTCACCTGCAATTTCATGCGCTTTCTTTTCCAGTTCTGCTAAACGCAGGGTGAGTTCTTCAGAATGATTGTGCAGCACTTTCGGGTCGATCTTCACACCGTTGCGTTCGATGCGCGAAAGCACCGGCACCAGCGGCATTTCGATGTTTTCGAAGACGTTCAGTGGCCCTTTGTGTTTTTGCAGATCCGGCCACATTTTCAGATGCAGCTGCAAGGTGACATCTGCATCTTCAGCGGCGTAACGTCCGGCCTCTTCCAGGGCAATCTGGTTAAAGGTCAGTTGATTTTTGCCTTTACCAGCAATCTCTTCAAAAGTGATGGTTTTGTGCTTCAACCAACGTTCCGCGAGGCTGTCCATATCGTGACGACCGGCAACGCTGTTGAGAATGTAGGACTCGAGCATGGTATCAAACGCAATCCCCCGCAGCTCAATACCGTAATTCGCCAGAATGCCGCGATCGTATTTCAGGTTTTGCCCGACCTTCAGCGCCTTTTCATCTTCCAGCAGCGGTTTTAGCAGCTCGAGTGCGCGCTCGCGGGAGATCTGATCGGGCGCATCAAGATAATCATGAGCAACCGGAATATAGGCCGCTACGCCAGGTTCGATAGCAAAAGAAAGCCCTACCAGGTTGGCGGAGATGTTATCGAGGCTGTCGGTTTCGGTATCAAACGCAAATACAGGCGCTTTTTTCAGCTTCGTAATCCATGCTTTTAGAGTTTCTTCGTCCAGAATAGTGACGTAGTTATCGTAAGAAATCGCTGTTGCAGTCACTTCGGGTGTTTCGTCGACAACAATGGTTTCCTGCGGCTTCGCGGCTGGTTTTGCCCCTTTGGCCTGTAACCATTTGCCCGCTTCGACATCAGCAGTCCAACGCTTGAACTCATACTTTTTGAACAGCCCCAACAACTCTTCAGCCGCCGGTTGTTGTACTTCCAGTTGTTCGCAGGTCAGTTCCAGTTCAACGTCGGTTTTAATCGTCGCCAGCTGGTAAGAGAGATAGGCCACCTCTTTATTTTGCTCAAGCTTCGCCGCCATTGTTTTCGCGCCGCGGAAGCTCAATCCAGCAATTTTTTCCGGCTCGGCATACAGCGTATCCAGGCCTCCAAGACCTTGTAGCAGTGCCTGCGCAGTTTTTTCGCCGACGCCCGGTACGCCAGGAATGTTATCAGAGGAGTCGCCCATCAGCGCGAGGAAGTCGATGATCAGTTCTGGCGGTACGCCGTACTTATTCACCACCTCTTCCGGGCCGAGGATGGTATTCGTCATGGTATTGATAAGCGTAATATTTGGCGTCACCAGCTGCGCCATATCTTTATCACCGGTGCTGATCAATACCGGACGCCCAGCTTTTTCTGCTTCGCGCGCCAGAGTACCGATAACGTCGTCTGCTTCTACGCCAGAAACGGCCAGCAGAGGTAGCCCCATCGCTTTTACCATTGTGTGCAGGGGTTCGATCTGCGCGCGCAAATCGTCCGGCATTGGCGGGCGATGTGATTTGTAATGTTCAAACAGTTCATCACGAAAGGTTTTTCCCTTGGCGTCAAAGACCACCGCTGCATGCGTCGGTTGGTATTGCATGATCAGACTACGCAGCATGTTGAGGACACCGTACATCGCACCGGTTGGCTCGCCTGCGCTGTTAGTCAGCGGCGGAAACGCGTGATATGCGCGATAAAGATAAGATGAACCATCTACAAGGATAAGTGGGTTTTGGGGGATCTGAACCATAATGTCCGTGCCTGTTTATCAGATTATGGGTAAAGGATGCCACAGACAGGATGAAAACATGAGTTTTTCACCGCTTTTCGTGAAAATCTTTTGTAGATCTTGTGGATCGCTCGCAAATCGTTATGTGGATAACTTTGTGTATAAATTATTTACATCACTTTTAATTTATTATCATGCTTGTTACAGCATTAGGTTTGTTGTTGTTTTTCATAAAGTTAAAAATAAAAGCATTGCTGGTGATTGAGTAATAGGGATTTTTTCTAATGTGGATAGATATGAATTATTTTTCTATTTAAGGATCATCCGTTATTTGGGCCGTTTTCTGCTAAAATCTGCGCCTTGCGCTTCTTTAGCGCACTGTCTATGGCTAACCTTTTGAATAATTTAATTATGACGAGAATACTCGCTGCGATAACACTTTTGGTGAGTATCGTATTGACCATTTTGGTCACCATTTTTTGTTCTGTCCCGATCATCATTGCCGGGATCGTAAAACTATTGTTACCAGTGCCAGTGATTTGGCGAAAGGTATCGCTTTTTTGTGATTTTATGATGTATTGCTGGTGTGAAGGATTAGCGCTATTACTGCACCTTAACCCACACCTGCAATGGGAAGTTCGCGGACTGGAAGGGCTAAGTAAGAAGAACTGGTATCTGCTTATTTGTAACCACCGCAGTTGGGCTGATATTGTTGTACTATGCGTGTTGTTTCGTAAGCATATTCCAATGAACAAATATTTTCTCAAGCAGCAACTGGCCTGGGTGCCTTTCCTGGGCCTGGCGTGCTGGGCGCTGGATATGCCGTTTATGAAGCGCTATTCCCGCGCTTATTTGATACGTCATCCGGAACGGCGCGGTAAAGATGTTGAAACCACTCGTCGGTCTTGCGAAAAGTTTCGCCTGCATCCCACCACAATTGTGAATTTTGTTGAAGGCTCCCGTTTTACTGAACAGAAACACCAGCAAACCCACTCGACATTTAAAAATCTCCTGCCTCCCAAAGCCGCCGGTATCGCGATGACGCTGAATGTGCTGGGTAAACAATTCGATAAACTACTCAATGTTACGCTGTGTTATCCGGACAATAACCGCCAGCCATTCTTCGATATGTTAAGTGGCAAACTGACGCGGATTGTCGTGCATGTGGATTTACAACCTATTGCTGAAGAGTTGCATGGCGACTATATCAATGACAAAAGCTTCAAACGTCATTTTCAGCAGTGGCTGAACACACTGTGGCAGGAAAAAGACCGACTTCTGACTTCACTGATGTCATCACGGCATCAGGATAAGTAGTTATAACTCGCCTCCGTAATAGCAGAGGCGAGTTATCATTTTAATGCACTAAACGTCCGGCACGAGACATAAACTCTTCTTCGCTCATCTCCTGCCCGTTAAAAACAACTTTACCTGGCAAATAATGCAGTTGCAGCGAGGCGATATTGTTGTCAATTGTGATTAACTGAAACATCTTACCTAATGTTGCCATTCCGCCGATTTGTTTATCAGCCAGCTTTTGAGCTTTTTCAGCATCCATTCCTTCAGATAAATTAAGCTGTTTAGCTATTTCAGTGACGACATTAATCGGTACATTCATATCCAGATTGAAAGATTTAATATCTTTGTTTGTGGATGATGACGATTGGGCTGGTTCGGCAATACTAATATCCAGATTAGCATTTAGTTCACCGACAGCGTTCTTCCAGCTTACAGGTAGTTTAATGATCGGCTCACTTTTTTGTAATAACGGTAAATACTCTTTGAACAATGCCGTATTCATTGCTTCCAGTGCATCTTCATCATTTGCTAACTCAGGGTGTGCTGCAAGTTGCTTCTGCGTCGCAATGTTGTACTGGATGATAAACTGGCGAACTGCTAAGGGATCAATAGATTCAGCAATCAATGACCATTGACCGCTACCGAGTTGCTGATTCCCTTTTGTTAACTTATCAATTTCGTAACTCAGATTGACATTGATATGATCTTTATCTTTTACGCGCTCTAGTGTGGTTTTCGCGACGAAAGCGTCGAGTTTGGCAACTTCGTTACCGTGATTGACAATGCTAATCTGATTAAATTTCGACTCGGTTTCACCAACCGGAAATTTCTTTTCTTCTAATCGCGTCAGAGAATTAATGGTAAAACTTTTCGCCGTGACTTTATTCATTGGCGATAATTCCAGAACAATATCTTCGACTTTGCCTTCAACATCGAGATTAGACAATGAACTGTCATCACCATTAAAAGTAAACTGACCTTCACCAAAGGAGAGTTTTCCATACGCTGCTGGGGCAACGTCCAGAGTTGTAGAGAAAGAACCGCCAAAGGCGAATCGCAATGTTGCTTCGACGGGCGCTCTATCTTTTGCGGCAATAAATAGCGGTTGTGTCAGTTCATTATTGACTAATTTAACTTTTGCTGCCGCCATAGCAGGTAAGATATTGCCACTTTTTAACATTGATAGGGGCAAGGGGCCATGATCGACATCCACATCAAATGCAATACCTTGTCCTGGCTTGATATTGAGATCTGGCGCACCTTTATCAAAGGTAATAAGCATTTGAAAATGAGAGCTAAAAAAACCTTTGTCAAAGTTTTTATAGCTGGCGGTCATATCATAGGCATGCTCTCCCTTCTTTTTACTGTCGTTAAAATCTTTAATAAATTTTTCGACGCCAGACTGGATTTGAGTCCCTTCATACCATGTTCCACCGCCCCAGATAATGACTAATGCAACAATAACACCTGTGGCTGACTTACGTATCATATCTATTATTCCCTGATAAAACAGCAAAACTTTTAATATCCGCGCTTGATATTAAAATGTCCAGAAACGAGGTGAATTATCAGAAAGTATTTATATTGATTAAACAATAAAAAAGCCCGTGAATATTCACGGGCTTTATGTAAGTTACAATAAATTATTTTTTCTCAGACAGATATTTTACTGTATCGGCATACTGCTGAACAAAAATATCCATATTGCTGGTATCCATACCCTGCGGATTCAGCTGATATTTACCGTTAACAAACATCGCTGGAACGCCACGCAATTGTACATCTGCAGCCGCTTTTTCTTGCTGTGCGACCAGAGATTTAACAACAAAGCTGTTCCATGCTGCATCATACTCTTCGCCTTTAATACCTGCGTTGATGAAGACATCACGAATGTCGGCCGTAGAGCGAATGGTCTGTGTTTTCTGTACGCCTTCAAACAGTGGTACAGTCACTTTATCTTCTACGCCCAGCGCCATCGCCACAGCCCACGCTTGTGTCAGAGATTGCCCCAGCTCCCCGCCCATGAAGTTGACGTGGTATTTAGTCATCTTCACACCTTCCGGCAGTTTTTTCTTCACATTCTCAGAAATATGCAGAACTTCTTCAAACTGATAGCAGTGTGGGCAGAAGAAAGAGAAAAACTCCAGCACTTGCGGCGCGCCAGCAACCGGCTTTTCCAGCGTGGTGTATTGTTTACCATCTTCATACTGCGCCGCCGATGCGCTAAACGCTAAAACCAAACCAGCCAGCGCCAGCCAAATCTTTTTCATGATCTACTCTCTCCGATTAATACATAGGTGTTAATTGCAAAGGGGGTTCTTGTAGAACTTTTGCCTGTTCTATAAAAGTCGCCGTCTGTCGCAACCAGTAATCTTCCCCGGTTAACCACGGGAAATTTTTCGGGAACGCGGGATCAGCCCAACGCCGCATTAGCCAGGCAAGATAATAAACCAAACGCATGGCGCGTAAAGGTTCAATCAGTCCGATTTCAGCGGTGTCGAACTCGCTAAATTCTTCATAAGCTTCAATAATAGTTTCTAACTGCATCCGCTGCTCAGCTTTATCGCCATTCAGCAACATCCACAGGTCCTGAATTGCAGGGCCATTACGCGCATCATCCAGATCGACAAACATTGGGCCATCGCGCCAGAGAATATTTCCGGCATGGCAGTCACCATGTAATCGCAGAACGGTGAAGTCCTCCCGCCAGTGTCCTGTAACGGCGGTAATAAGCTCATCCGTTGCCTTAAGGAAGGCCGCTTTCAGCCCAGAAGGTATCAGCGTAGCATTTTCAAACAGCTTGCGTGGTTCAATGAGATATTCATTCAGACCGATGGTCGGGCGATGGATAAAAAGCTGTTTGCGCCCCGTCTGGTGCATGCGCCCTAAATAACGCCCAACCGCTTCCATCTGATCAATATTATCGGCTTCGAACTGACGACCACCGACGCTTGGGAAAACGGCAAAATAAAATCCCTGATGAATCAATAAGGTCTGGCCGTTAAAAGCCAAAGGGGCCGCGACAGGAACTTCGTCGTTTACCAGTTGCAGCGCAAATTGATGCTCTTCGAGGATTTGATCTGCTGTCCAACGTTCAGGGCGATAAAATTTGACGACAAAACGCCGACGATCTTCGTCCTGAAATTGATAGACTCGGTTTTCATAGCTGTTAAGCGGGGTAAGACCGGAATCCACCCGGATCCCTTGCTCAAACAGAGCGTCCATGATGGTATCCGGGTGTAGTGTCTGGAAAGTAAAAGCGCTGTTGTTCATCCCATCATCCGGAAAACATTACGAATGATGAAGGATATCATTTCACAATGATTTTGTTGGTAGCGCTTACAAGCTTTTACTCTTTAATTACGCCACGCGCACGTAATAGCGCCGTTTTGAAATCTTCTTCATAATCTTTCTGCAGCCCTGGGATCACCGCATCTTTCGCGGAATCGCGCATTTTCAGGTGATAGATCAGAATGTCATCCGTCAAATCCGCCAGTTCGCCGTCAAAACCTGACTCTTTCGCCAGTTTCTGCAAAAATTGCAGCAGGTTAAGGTCTGGCTCTTTTTGCCAGGCTGGCTGGAGGAGTTCAATAACTTCATTCAGACGTTTACATTTCATAGTAATGCTCCTTACTCTTGAGACAGACACGTTAGCAGGGTCAATCCCACAATAAAAGAGGCGATATCGGTGAATCTGATGACGACGATAACAGGCGTTATACTGGCGGGCGGTAAAGCCAGACGAATGGGCGGCGTAGATAAAGGATTGCTTGAATTAAACGGCAAACCATTATGGCAACATGTCGCTGACGCGCTTATGACGCAGCTGTCTCACGTCGTGGTTAATGCCAATCGTCATCAGGAAATCTATCAGGCAAGTGGTCTGAAAGTAATAGCGGATTCACTGGCGGATTATCCTGGCCCGCTGGCGGGAATGCTTTCGGTAATGCAGCAGGAAGCAGGTGAGTGGTTTCTGTTTTGTCCGTGCGATACGCCTTATATTCCCCAGGATTTAGTCTCCCGGCTTAATCATCAGCGCAAAGATGCACCTGTTGTGTGGGTCCATGACGGTGAACGCGATCATCCAACTATTGCTCTGGTAAATCGCGCTATTGAGCCGTTGTTGCAGGAATATCTGCAAGCAGGAGAACGCCGGGTAATGGCATTTATGAATCTTGCTGGCGGTCACGCGGTTGATTTTAGCGACCGTAAAGAAGCATTTGTGAACGTGAATACGCCAGAGGAGCTTGCCCGATGGCAGGAAAAACAATGATACCGCTACTCGCCTTTGCCGCGTGGAGCGGCACCGGAAAAACGACGCTGTTGAAAAAACTTATCCCGGTATTATGCGCCAGAGGGATCCGCCCGGGGCTGATTAAACATACGCATCATGATATGGATGTCGATAAACCGGGCAAAGATAGCTATGAGCTGCGCAAGGCTGGCGCGGCGCAAACCATCGTTGCCAGCCAGCAGCGTTGGGCGCTAATAACGGAGACGCCAGACGAAGAAGCGTTGGATCTGAATTTTCTTGCAAGTCGCATGGATACCTCAAAGCTGGATCTGATTCTGGTTGAAGGGTTCAAGCATGAAGAGATCGCGAAGATTGTGCTGTTTCGCGATGGTGCCGGACATCGACCAGAAGAATTAGTGATAGACAGACATGTTATTGCTGTAGCCAGTGATGTGCCGCTTAATCTTGATGTCGCGTTACTGGATATTAATGATATTGAGGGGCTGGCTGATTTTGTGGTGGAGTGGATGCAAAAGCAGGCCGGATAAGCAAGAGTAGGCTGGAGAAGACGCGCCAGCGTCGCATCCGGCATTTTTTCTGCATCAACGCAAAAAGGCCATCCTGACGGATGGCCTTTCGCTTTATTTGATGCCTGGCAGTTTATGGCGGGCGTCCTGCCCGCCACCCTCCGGGCCGTTGCTTCGCAACGTTCAAATCCGCTCCCGGCGGATTTGTCCTGGTCAGGAGAGCGTTCACCGACAAACAACAGACAAAACAAAAGGCCCAGTCTTTCGACTGAGCCTTTTGTTTTATTTGATGCCTGGCAGTTCCCTACTCTCGCATGGGGAGACCCCACACTACCATCGGCGCTACGGCGTTTCACTTCTGAGTTCGGCATGGGGTCAGGTGGGACCACCGCGCTACGGCCGCCAGGCAAATTCTGTTTTATTAACCCGCTTATC
>NZ_CAWOOJ010000006.1:0-88219 GCF_963883145.1 Escherichia sp. E4385 | reverse complement strand
AGCACCGGAGATAAATATTAGTGTTATATAGCGGATCCATTGCAACATGTTTTTCCCTGTGGGAATTTAATTCTAAAATAATGTCTAACATTGTATTCCAGATAACGCAGCAACTGCACACCAGAAGTGCTAAACATAGTCTTAAAGTTATAACAATGAGACTTTGCTCATTTTTAATTAGCCATTTATCTAATAGAGACGAGATTATAATATTTATATTAGGAATATATAATTCGAAATCATATATTCCAGTGATATTAAGCAATGACAAATTCAATACGGGTTTTAGAAATTAAACCGTGACCATGCTGGCAGAAATAATCCACCGCACCACACGCTTTTAACACCTGTAACGGTTGGTGGCAGTCAGGGCAAAGTGCCTGGACGATGAAATCTTTGTCGCAAGTTACGCAGTGAGCCGTCTCGCCTTGACGTTCGAGAGGTTTTTGGCAGATTGGGCAGCTGAGTTCCATAAATAATCCTCACATTTTCATGAGTTTCCCTTTCCATATGGAAAGGGAAACCAGATAAGTAATTACTTACTTTTCTTGATATGCTTCATCAGGCGCTTACGCTTACGCATCTGGGTCGGCGTCAGGGTGTTACGCTTGTTCGCATATGGGTTTTCCCCTTCTTTGAACTGAATACGAATCGGCGTACCCATCACATCCAGAGACTTGCGGAAGTAGTTCATCAGATAACGCTTGTAGGAATCCGGCAGGTCTTTTACCTGGTTACCGTGAATCACCACAATCGGCGGGTTATAACCACCGGCGTGGGCATATTTCAGCTTCACGCGACGCCCGCGTACCAGTGGCGGCTGGTGATCTTCAACAGCCATGGTCATGATTCGTGTCAGCATAGACGTACCCACGCGACGGGTAGAGCTGTCATATGCTTCACGCACTGATTCAAACAGGTTACCAACACCACTGCCGTGCAATGCAGAGATAAAGTGCACGCGAGCAAAATCAATAAAGCCCAGACGGAAGTCCAGCGTCTCTTTCACCTGCTCTTTCACTTCCTGGCTCAGGCCATCCCACTTGTTCACCACAATCACAAGTGAGCGCCCACTATTGAGAATAAAGCCCAGCAGAGAGAGATCCTGATCGGAAATACCTTCGCGTGCATCAATGACCAGCATCACCACGTTGGCATCTTCAATTGCCTGCAACGTTTTGATTACTGAGAACTTCTCTACCGCATCGGTGATTTTGCCGCGTTTACGTACGCCTGCGGTGTCAATGAGTACATACTCACGTCCGTCACGTTCCATTGGAATGTAGATACTGTCACGCGTTGTGCCTGGCATGTCGTAAACCACAACGCGTTCTTCACCGAGAATACGGTTAGTGAGCGTAGACTTACCGACGTTCGGACGCCCCACAATCGCCAGTTTGATCGGCAGACTTTGCGGGTCGAAGTCGTCTTCCTCTTCTTCTTCGCCGTTCTCTTGCGCTTCAAATTGCGCCCAGTATTCTGCGTCTTCGTCCACTTCTTCTTGCGGCGCGAGATCTTCCATCCACGGCAGAAGAACGTGCTCCAGCAGGCTTAATACACCACGACCATGAGACGCGGCAATTGGGTAGATTTCGCCTAAACCGAGCGAATAGAAATCAACAACTGCCTGGTCTGGATCTAAACCATCAGTTTTGTTTGCCACCAGGAAGGTAGGTTTTTCTCGGGAGCGCAGGTGCTTGGCAATAGCTTCATCTGC
Organism: Escherichia sp. E4385; assembly: GCF_963883145.1. Classification (NCBI taxonomy): domain Bacteria; kingdom Pseudomonadati; phylum Pseudomonadota; class Gammaproteobacteria; order Enterobacterales; family Enterobacteriaceae; genus Escherichia; species Escherichia sp. E4385. The sequence continues at coordinate 86,502 of NZ_CAWOOJ010000006.1, read as the reverse complement.
TGGCATCAGGCCAGCACGCGCATCAACCATAAACAGTACAACGTCTGCTTCTTCAATCGCCAGTAGCGACTGTTCCGCCATGCGGGTTTCAACACCGTCTTCCGTACCGTCAATACCGCCGGTATCAATACAGATAAACTCGCGGCCTTCAATTTCTGCACGACCGTACTTACGGTCACGAGTCAGACCCGGGAAATCCGCAACCAGCGCATCTCGGGTGCGAGTTAGACGGTTAAATAACGTGGATTTTCCTACGTTAGGGCGCCCGACAAGCGCGACCACAGGTACCATGTTTAAAGCCTCATTTTTATAAATCATCAGACAACGATCGCTTTTTTTGCGTCGTTGTTAAAAACAGGAAAACGGCCCCTGTCCAGGAGCCGTTTTCAAAGTGAACGACAGAGACGATTAACGTGTAATGGAGTACACAGTCCCGTCTTTTGCCTGGATCAGCAGTTTGCCATCAGCGGCAACCGGTTCGGTCTGGAAACCGGAGCTATCAACTTTTTGCTGGGCAACGAAACGACCATCTTCGACGTTAATCCAGTGCAGATAGCCTTCACTGTCACCCACCACCAGGTTGCCATTATACAGCACCGGAGAAGTCAGCAGGCGATGCAACAGATCGCTTTGCGTCCACAGCGTAACGCCGCCATCAATAGTCAACGCCATCACCCGGTCATTTTGATCGACCAGATAGATGCGGTTGCCGTCGACGATGAAATCATTCACCGAACCCAGTTCGCGTTTCCACATAATCTGACCGCTGCGCAGATCAAGCGCCGTCAGGTTACCATTATAGGCCAGTGCAAAAACAACGCCGTTAATGATTACCGGAGTTGTGTCAACATCGCTCAGACGGTCGATTTCAGTAGAGCCGGTCGCCTGGGAGATGCGCTGTTGCCAAATCATCTGGCCCTGTTGCATCAGTACTGCGCTGACGCGGCCATTATCACCACCAACAACTGCTGCGCCAAACGCTGTGGCTGGCGCAGATTCGCCACGCAAAGAGAGCGAAGGCATATCGAGGTTAACTGTCCATTTAACAGCACCGTCTGCTTCGTTCAGCGCTTGCAACTGACCATTACTGGTGTGGATAAGTACCAGACCATCGCTAACCACCGGGCGAGAAAGTGCTTCACCTGCGACTTTAGTTTGCCATGCTACAGTACCATCGCTGGTATTCAGCGCGTAAACCTGCGCCTTTTCGCTGCCAATGTAAACGTGACCACCTGCTACGGTCACGCCGCCAGAAAGCAATGCCGGCTCTTTAGACAACCAGCCATCTTTCTCGGCCAGACTGACAGACCAGATTTCTTTGCCGTCATCCGCATTCATCGCTTTTACTAAACCAGCGCGGTCTGCTGCATAGACAACGTTGTCCGCCAGTGCCGGATGAAGATTAGAATAGAAGTTGCCAATGCCGCTACCAACAGAGGTGCTCCACGCCGTGGTCGGCGTAAACTGGTTTTCAACGGTCGGCAATGGGGACATCTTTACCACATCTTCTTCGCTGTTAAACAGCGAACAGCCGCTTAAAAGAGTAACGGAAAGCAGTCCTGGCAGCAGTAATTTACGCAATTGCATCGGGTCCCTCTCAGATGGACAAATTATTAATTTTCATCTGCATCATTTCGCTCAGTGCCGGGGTAGCATCGCTTTTCACGCCTGCTTCCCATGCACTACGCGCACCTTGCTTATCACCTTTGCTCAGCAATGCTTCACCACGCAGGTCGGCAACAATGGCAGCCCACCCTTCACCTTTAATGGTTTCAAGGGTTTTCAGCGCGGCATCAGCCTGCTTGAGCTGCACCTGAACTCGGGCAAGACGCAGATTTATCACGGCTTTGAGATTTTCATCGCTCGTGTCCGCCAACCCCTGTTGCAATTGGGCGGCAGCTTTCTCTAGTTCATTTTTGTCAACAAATTGCTGCGCAAGTTCCAAAGAAGCCAGCGCGCCATAAGTATTTTTATTTTCAGCAGCGAATTTTTCCGCCGCCGGAATGCTGTCTGGTTTGCCTTCGCTAACTGCGGTAACCGCATTTTGATAGGCAAGAGAAGTGGAGCGTGCGGAATCAACCTGATGGCTGTTCCAGTAGCGCCAGCCAATCAGTGCGCCAACGCCCAAAATCACCCCAACAGCCAGTGCTTTGCCATTTTCAGCAAAAAAGCGTTTAACCGCTTCAACCTGGTCGTTTTCGTTCTCGTAAATTTCCACGCTGTCCTTCTCCTTCCTTAACCCAGTAACGTGCGCAAATGCGCGGCTACGCTATCCTGCGCAACTGCCGTTTGCTCACCAGAGCGCAAATCCTTCACTACTGCCGTGCCGTTGGCCACTTCGGACTCACCCAGCACCACAGCAACGCGTGCGCCCCATTTATCAGCACGGGCAAACTGTTTCTTAAAGTTGCCGCCGCCGTGGTTGGTCATCAATTTCACACCCGGTAATTCATCACGTAGACGCTCAGCTAATGCCAGCGCCGCAGATTGTGTATCGGCGCCTGAAGCCACCAGGTATATATCGACAACGGGATCGGCTTTAAATTCCGGATTAACTGCCTGAACTAACAATACAAGACGTTCGAGGCCCATCGCAAACCCTACTGCCGGTGTTGCACGGCCACCTAGCTGTTCCACCAGACCGTCATAACGACCGCCTGCGCACACGGTTCCCTGGGAACCGAGACTGTTAGTCACCCATTCGAAAACGGTACGATTGTAGTAATCCAGACCACGCACCAAACGCTGGTTGACGGTGTAGGCAATACCTGCGCTCTCCAGCAGTTTGCACAGACCAGCAAAATGCTCGCGAGACTCCTCGTCAAGATAATCACCTAACGCCGGAGCGTCATTGAGTAACGCCTGCACTTCCGGATTTTTGGAATCCAGCACGCGCAGCGGGTTGGTGTACATGCGGCGTTTGCAGTCTTCGTCCAGCTTTTCTTTATGCTGTTCGAGGAATGCCACTAAAGCGTCGCGGTAGTTCGCTCGCGCTTCCAGTGAACCGATTGAGTTCAGTTCGAGGGTAACGTGTTCAGAGATACCCAGCGCACGCCACCAGCGAGCAGTAAGCATGATCAGTTCGGCGTCAATATCCGGACCTTGCAGACCGAAGACTTCACAACCTAGCTGATGGAATTGACGATAACGGCCTTTTTGCGGACGCTCATGGCGGAACATCGGCCCGATATACCACAGACGCTGTTCCTGATTGTACAGAAGACCATGCTCGATGCCGGCGCGTACACAGCCCGCCGTCCCTTCAGGGCGCAAAGTCAGGCTGTCGCCGTTGCGATCCTCAAAGGTATACATCTCTTTTTCAACCACGTCGGTGACTTCACCAATCGCACGTTTGAATAGCGGGGTCTGCTCTACAATCGGCAAGCGGATTTCACTGTAACCGTAGCTGCCGAGCACGTTTTTCAGTGTGCCTTCAATGCGCTGCCAAATGGCCGTTTCGCCAGGCAGGTAATCGTTCATGCCGCGAATGGCTTGAATGTTTTTTGCCACGTTTATTCTCTTTCTGAATATAAAAATGAACCCTCAACGCTTCCGTCAATGTTTCGGGAGCTATGCGGGTTCAATCATACACGGGAAGCGAGGCGCTTCCCATCACGTTATTATTTTTCAACCTGCTGAACGTCAATTCGACGCGCTTCGTCCAGCTGACTGGCTTTCGCACGAATGCGCGCTTCCAGCTGGTCGATCATGTCATTGTTGTCCAGACGGTCTTTGCGCACGCCATCTTCATAAAGGCCGCTTTTCTTATTGCCGCCCGTGACGCCGAGTGTAGAAACCAGTGCCTCGCCAGGGCCATTCACCACGCAACCAATGATCGAAACGTCCATCGGGGTAATGATATCTTCCAGACGCTGCTCAAGTGCGTTAACCGTACCAATGACGTCAAACTCCTGACGAGAACAGGTCGGGCAGGCAATGAAGTTGATCCCGCGCGAACGGATTCGCAGCGATTTAAGGATATCGAAACCGACTTTGATCTCTTCAACCGGATCGGCAGCCAGCGAAACGCGCAGCGTGTCACCAATACCTTCAGACAGCAGCAGACCTAAACCAATGGCGGATTTTACCGCCCCGCTGCGCGCGCCACCCGCTTCGGTGATCCCAAGATGCAGCGGCTGATCGATCTGTTTTGCCAGCAGACGATACGATTCTACTGCCAGGAAAACGTCTGACGCTTTGACACTGACTTTAAACTGATCGAAATTCAGACGATCAAGATGATCAACATGGCGCATGGCGGACTCAAGCAACGCCTGCGGCGTCGGTTCGCCATACTTTTCTTGCAGATCTTTTTCCAGCGATCCCGCGTTAACGCCAATACGGATCGGAATGTTTTTATCGCGCGCACAGTCAACCACCATGCGAATACGCTCTTCATTACCGATATTGCCTGGGTTAATGCGCAGGCAGTCGACGCCGTATTCCGCCACTTTCAGCGCAATGCGATAGTCAAAGTGGATGTCGGCCACCAGCGGTACGTTAACCTGCTGTTTGATGAGTTTGAACGCTTCTGCCGCGTCCATCGTCGGTACTGAAACACGGACGATATCGGCACCAACACGTTCCAGCGCCTTGATTTGATTGACCGTCGCTTCGACGTCCGTCGTGCGCGTATTAGTCATGGACTGTACGGCGATGGGAGCTCCATCGCCAATCGGCACATTCCCAACGTAAATACGTGTTGATTTTCTACGTTGAATTGGAGCCTGGTTATGCATGCAAAATCTCCCGCGTTACCCGTCTGTTACTGCGCCGGTGATTGTTCGGCATTTAGGGTCAGACGCGCAACCTGGTTAGTTCTGATAAAACGACTCAGATCGACAGGTTTCCCTTGATACTGGATCTGTACTGCGGCCGGCGCACCAATTTTCAGTTTATACGGTGCCTGGCCGGTTAAATTCAAATTACCGTCTTTACGCTGCATCCCGCTGAACAGTTTTTTACCGGTAGCATCAGTGACTTCCAGCCAGCAATCGGCAGTAAAGTTCATCACCAGTGCATTCGGGTTAGCCGCCGGCGTAGTCACGCCTGCCTGATCGGTTGGCAGTGGTGCTGTGTCATCTGACGTCGTTGCCGTTGGCGCGGTCGTAGCAGTGGTATCCACATTCGCCTGCGAAGGCGGAACAACTGCGTTCTGCTGTGGTTCAACGGCAGGTGCCGGCCTGGTCACGTCTGACGTTTGCGTGTTTGCAGCAGTAGTATCCGCAGGTGCTGACGTCGTGGTGGAGTCACTCTGACTAGCGTTTGAGGAGGTATCTAACGGTACGCTCTGTGCCTGGCCGCTATTACCGTTCAGTTCCGCTGTGGTCTGATCGGCCATAGTCGTGATCTCTTCCTGCTGGGCTTTGTGATCTTGCCACCACCAGGCACCGCTCAGTCCAATCACCACGAATAACACCAGCCAGGTGAAGGTCATCAGCCAGCCATCGCGTTTTTTACGTCGCTTGCCGAGAGAGAAACTCTGCATAGGCGCAACTTTTGCGGCCCGTAACGGAGCCTGTTTTTCCAGCCCCGGCAGCAGTTCTTCTTCCGGAATATGCACCAGTCGTGCATAAGACCGGATATACCCGCGCAGGAATGTTGATGCAAGGTCGGCTGGTGCCTTATCCTCTTCAATATCGCGTACCGTGGAAACCTTCAGACAAAGTCGTTCGGCAACGGCTTGCTGGCTAAGTCCAAGTTGTTCGCGGGCATTACGCAAGCGAGCGCCGGTAGTAAGTGCTTCATTTTGGTCGTGCGTGGCTTCAGTATTCATTCGCTGCAGGTACGTTTAAATGAGAATTGAGATGCCGGTGAGCCATCATGCTCACCCACACCGCGAGACATCCATTAAGTTAACCTTTATCATACAGTATAAGACTGTCTGTGTGCTCATGACAAAGCCCACATGAATCAAAGCTAACTCACTGTTGCATCGTTACATACTGCCTTAAAGTCAGCAAAAACGCACCGTTAATATTGATCAGACAATTGCAACTTAATGCTATATTCATAAAAGATTACGCCACGGTACAAAAAGTAACCGTGGCGCAAGAGACATCAAACCGTTTTCACGTCGATGGCTTCACCCTGCATCCGTTTGCGCAGGGTACGTTTAGTGCGGTCGATAACCTCGCCCGCTAATTGCCCGCAGGCAGCATCGATATCATCCCCACGCGTTTTACGCACGATGGTTGTGAATCCATAGCTCATCAACACTTTTGAGAAGCGATCGATACGACTGTTCGAACTGCGGCCATACGGCGCGCCCGGGAACGGGTTCCACGGAATCAGGTTGATCTTACACGGCGTATCTTTCAGCAGCTCCGCCAGTTGATGCGCGTGCTCTGTACCGTCGTTAACATGGTCAAGCATCACGTATTCAATGGTGACGCGGCCCTGATTGGCATTGGACTTTTCCAGATAGCGGCGTACCGCAGCGAGGAAAGTTTCGATATTGTACTTTTTGTTGATCGGTACAATTTCGTCACGAATTTCGTCGTTCGGCGCGTGCAGAGAGATTGCCAGCGCAACGTCAATCATATCGCCCAGTTTATCCAGTGCCGGAACAACACCCGATGTAGAGAGCGTCACGCGACGTTTAGACAAGCCAAAGCCAAAATCGTCGAGCATGATTTCCATCGCCGGAACGACATTGTTCAGGTTGAGCAGCGGTTCGCCCATGCCCATCATCACTACGTTAGTGATCGGGCGCTGACCGGTGACTTTTGCTGCGCCGACGATTTTCGCCGCACGCCACACCTGGCCGATAATTTCCGACACCCGCAGGTTACGGTTGAAACCTTGCTGGGCAGTGGAACAAAATTTACACTCCAGCGCACAGCCGACCTGCGAGGAGACGCAAAGTGTGGCGCGGTCGTCTTCCGGAATGTACACAGTTTCAACGCGCTGATCGCCCACGGCAATTGCCCATTTAATGGTGCCGTCAGATGAACGCTGTTCTTCAACCACTTCCGGTGCGCGGATCTCCGCCACCTCTTTCAGCTTGCCACGCAACACTTTGTTGATGTCGGTCATCTCATCAAAGTTGTCGCAGCAATAGTGATACATCCACTTCATCACCTGATCGGCGCGGAAGGGTTTTTCACCCAAATCTTTAAAAAACTCCCGCATCTGCTGACGGTTGAGATCCAGCAGGTTGATTTTTCCATCTTTCGTGGTGACGTTTTCAGGTGTGACTAATTGTTCAGACATATGCTATTCCGGCCTCGTTATTACACGTTATGGCCCCTGGAGGGTTGAAAAAAGAAACGCCCCGGTGAGCGACTGCTCGTCCGGGGGCGCTGCATTGTACAAATTCTGGCGCATGGATGCCACGTTTGCACGCGGCATTTACGAAAATATTAACGTGTGCGCGGACACACTTCGCCTTCACCGAAGAAGAAGGCGATTTCGCGAGCGGCAGATTCTACAGAATCAGAACCGTGGGTACCGTTTTCGGTCAGGCTGTCAGCATAATCAGCACGCAGAGTACCGGCCAGTGCGTTTGCCGGGTTGGTCGCGCCCAGCAGATCGCGGTGACGCTGAACGGCGTTTTCACCTTCCAGTACGGAAACCACGATCGGGCCAGAGGTCATGAACTCAACCAGACCATCAAAGAACGGTTTTCCATCGTGTTCAGCATAAAAGCCACGAGCCTGTTCAACGGTCAGGTGCAGCATTTTGGTGCCGACAATTTTGAATCCAGCAGCTTCAAAGCGCGCAAAGATATTACCAATAACGTTTTTTGCTACCGCGTTCGGTTTGATGATGGAAAAAGTACGTTCAATAGCCATTTTTACCTCTGTAAATTATTCTGTTGTTGTCTGTACCAGCGTACGAGATGGCGCGGATTATAATGAGCTACAGGGCCGTTGACTATTGATGAAGGTAACATTTTTTTAAAATAAACCGAGTTTAAGCAACAAAATCTGACAAAACAGACTACTGCATGGCAAATCTCACCGTCGCGACCTGTCCCATTTCATCCATCACCAGTAACTGATAATCACCTTTTTCACTCAAACGCAACGTAATGTTACGCCCACGTTCAGTTAACGGCGCACCATTAAGAAACCACCATCGTTCACCTGTGCCACCCGTGGTTTGCACAGGCAAAGAAGCATCAGCAGTGCCAGGTAAACGTTTAATAATCGCGCCATCGCGAACGCCTGTCAGCTGCAGCGGGAGCTGGGCATCGTGACCGTACGGCGGGCAACTTGTTGATGCCGATGGCAGGCGTGCGGCGCGGCGCTCCGATGCAGGCAGCCAGGGTTCCAGCGGTAGCGGCCAGACATTTATCATTTCTTGTCGCGCCTGAGGGCAATCAGCGGCAACACGTTTGCCGTTTTCATCCAGCCAGATGGGGAAACGAATGCCATTAATGCCTTCCTGCTCCGGTAGTAACAGAGTTGGCGGCTGGCTCCCGTCCAGCAGCCAGGTTGCCAGGCGGCGGCGACAGTTACCGTCACCTTCCGGCAAAGACTGTCCGCCCGGCCAGCAGATAACGCCACGGCTTACAGAGTCAGGACGCGGGTCTTCCGGCAGATTCGCACTGTGCGACAGTAAGATATTATTGACCTGATTCAACAGCGGTACGGCGCTGGCAAAACCAAACTGACCGACAACGGGCGTGCCGTCCGGCCTGCCGGTCCAGATACCGACCACATAGCGAGCGTTTATCCCTATTGCCCATGCATCGCGGTAGCCATAACTGGTTCCTGTTTTCCACGCCAGTGGTACGACGCGTGGCAAGGCGCTATCCGGAAGCGGCTGCGCTTCATCTGCCATAATACGGCGGATAATCCACGCGGCCCCCGGCGACATTAACGGTCGCTCAAGTAATGGGTCGCCCGGCTGTAAGCGCAACTTACCCGCCTTACCGTGGCGAGCAAACGCGGTATACGCTGCAGCCATATCTTCCAGTTTTGCACCAGCGCCGCCAAGAATGAGCGAAAGATTGGGCGCAGCACCGTTGGGCAGATACAACGGCAATCCAACATTGCGTAATTTTGCCGCAAACCGTTTCGGGCCATAGGCTTCCAGCACCTGCACAGCAGGTAAGTTCAGCGAGCGCACCAGCGCCTCGCTCATGCTGATCGGGCCATGAAAACCGCTGTCAAAGTTACCAGGTCGATAATCACCGGTGCGTCGGGGGACGTCTTGCAACAGCGATGCCGGGTGGATCAAACCTTCATCCAGCGCCAGACCATAAACAAATGGTTTGAGCACCGATCCTGGCGATCGGATCGCATTAACCATATCAACATGACCAAAGCGTGAATCATCGTTGAGATCGACCGATCCTACCCAGCCGCGAACACGCATATCGGTATGATCAACCACGATCATCGCCAGTGAGCTGCGCGCCGGCAATCGTCCTTTCCAGTTTTGCGCCAATTCTTCCAGACGTCGTTGAAGACCTGCATCCAGCGTAGTAACGATTTTGTCGCTTTTACTTTTACCGAGCATCATGCGCGAAAACAGCGGTGCCAATTGCGGCATTTGCCTGGGGGCCAGCCAGATGGGCTCTTCACTAGATTCTTTTACCTGCTCACGGGACCACACACCTTGCGCAGCCATCCGTTTGAGCACTTTATTACGTGCGGCCTCGGCACGTTCCGGCCAGCGATCCGGGCGCAGTCGGCTGGGCGCTTGCGGTAACACCGCCAACATTGCTGCCTCGGAATAGCTCAAATTAGCAGGCGATTTCCCGAGATAAGCCCAGCTTGCCGCACCGATCCCCTGTAACGTACCGCCAAACGGGGCGCGGTTAAGATACAAGGTCAGAATTTCACGTTTAGACAGGCGCCATTCCAGTTGAAATGCGCGCCAGAGTTGGCGAATTTTACCGCCAAAGGTTTTCGAATGTGGATCAAGCAGGCGAGCTACCTGCATGGTGAGCGTACTGCCGCCGGAGATAACCCGACCAGAAGTAAGATCCTGCCAGGCAGCACGAGCCACCGAGAATGGGTTCACGCCTGGATGCTTCCAGAACCAGCGATCTTCGTAATTGATCAGTGCTTCGAGATAACGCGGAGAAACATCTTCGATGGTTACCGGATAACGCCAGATGCCATCAGCATCGGCAAAGCGCCAGAGCGGCGTCCCATCCTGCGCCACGACGACGCGTGCGGGGTTAACTTCATGTAGCGGCAGAGGCCAGAGTTTATCTGCCCCCCACGCTGCCAGAATGATAATAAAGGGCGTGACTGCCAGCGTTATCCAGCAGCCACGTTTGGTTAACAGACGAGGCATTTACGGTCTGATAATCAGCAAATCTTCAGTAGCGCCAGTCGCCCGCCATTGGGGAACATACATTGATTCCACCATCGGTTGCGGAACCTGATACGTTCCCGGCGTTACCGCCAGCGCCAGATACACCAGCGTTACCGGCTGATATTCATCTACAGCAACCGCCGCTACAAAGCGATCGTCCCGAAACTCAATATGCTTAATGTTCGCTTGTTGCATTTGATTGAGTAGGTTTTGCACTTCGCTGCCACTTTGCTCCAGGCTGGCGCTGCCGTTAGCCAGGTTCTGGTTTTCCAGTTCCAGGCCCGCTGGCAGTAAATCAACGACCAAAGCATCCGGCACGCTGTCACTGGCTTTTACCTGCAACCAGACCAGCACCAGATCGCCGCTACGCAACGAGTCCAGAGACTTACTCTTACCGTCAGTACCAAGAATATGACGCTCAATTTGCAGCACATTGCTCGCAGGTTGTGGTGCGGATTGCGGATAACCGCTGGCATCCACACGCAGCCATAACGGCTGGTCGCCACGGTTGGTCACCTGCAACGCTGCCAGTTGATCGCTATCCAGATTGCTGTTTTGCGCTTTCTCGCCTGTCAACGGCTCGGCAGACAAAGACGTCTGCGCCTGCCATTTACCCGGTAAATCCTGAAGAGTACGGGCGGCCAGGAACAGCGCGTTACTTTCCTGGGTCGAGAGCCAACGTTCGCCAAATGCCTGCTGTGAAAGGGTGTTAATCAATGCCTGCTGTGCATCAGGCAGTAGCTTGTTCTCTTCAAGTAAAGAGAGCATCAGCGCGTTATCGCGCAGTGGGCTACCGTAATCGCCCAGCCATTTCCGTGCATCGTTACGCGACGTTTTCAGCGCCAGCGCAATCGCTTCTTCACCACGCGTCGCATCACCCATGGTTTTCAGCGCAACGCCAAGTTGCAGCAGCGGTAAACCAGAAGCCGCATCTGCACGACGCTCCCAGATTTCGCGTAGCGCACCCAGCGGCGCTTTTTGTTGCCGTGCCAGGACCAGTGCAGCGTAAGACTGAACGGCAAACTTACTGGCTTTAAGATTATCAGCGTACGGAATCGACATCATGCCCGGATCTTGTAAATAGCGCAGCAGACGCTCGTTTCCACGATTAATGGCTTCTGTCGGCACGCTGTAACCCTGTTCACCAGCACGGGTCAGGAAATCCATCACGTAGGCGGTCAGCCAGTACTCTTCGTCACCGTTTTTATCCCACAGGGCAAAGCCGCCGTTATCACGTTGCATTTGCAGCAAACGCGAAATGCCAATATCGACTGCCGCACGGCGTTTATCATCGCTGTCACCTTTTATACCCAACGCCTGCAGTTGGGCTGCATTGGTATAAAGTGACGGAAACAGGCCGCTGGTGGTTTGCTCCAGGCAGCCGTAGGGATATGCTTTTAACTCTTTGATATAACGTGCGATGTTCAGCGGTGGCTTGCCGCTCAACAACAGCTGCCCTTCCAGCGTAACAGGCGAGAAGTTTTGCAACCCATCAGCCGGGAGCGCCCAGGTTTCACCAGGCTGTAATGCCGTACCGTAATTGACCGTTTGTGCCGGGAATGCCGGACGGACGCCGATTTTCCACTGCTTATGCTGATCGGCAACGGTTTCACCTGGTAACGCTAACCCGCTAATGGTGGCCTGAATTTCACCATCGCCAAACCCCGTCAGAGCACGCACCGGGATAAACAGCGTGGTTCGCACACCTGGCGCTAATTCAACAGGTGCGGGGGAATTACTCACCAGTTCAAGCAAGCCACTGGCGGTCAGAGCAACGTTAAGTTTTTGCGGTTTATCGGTAAGATTAGTGATGTCCAGCGTCAGACGTGAGGTGTCGCCGCTAGCCATAAAGCGCGGCATGTTCAGTTCCGCTATCACGGGTGCCGCAACAACCACTTTGCTTTCGTTGCTGCCGAAGTCATCGGCCGTCCATGCTTGCGCCATGACGCGCAATTCACCGTTAAAATCGCCAATCGGCAATGTAACCGTGCCTTCGCCCTGTTCGTTGAGCGTTACCGGCAGCGCCTGTTGCGCGACAATATTGACGTGATTTACTGGCGGTTTGCCACCGCGTTTCAGTTCATCACCATCGCCACCAAAGCGCAGTGCAGCCAGACGCCCCTGACCTTCAATAACCTGACCGTAAATATCGTAAATGTCTGCGCCATAGCGTTTCTGACCAAAGAACGCCTGCCACGGATCTGGCGTGACGTAGTCAGTAATATTCAGCACACCACTATCAACGGCAGACACCAGCACATTCACCTGTTTTGGCTTCTCGCCATTTTTAGTGCTGGCTTTAATTTTCACGGTTAATGGTTGATTGGGACGCATTTTTGATGGTGTTTCCAGCGCCAGATCGAGGCGACGGTTTTCATCACCAAGCGGCAAATGCAACACACCAACCGCGCGTTTTGGCGTCGCGGAGCGAGATTTATCGCCAGGACGCACCACCAGAGTACTCAAATAAAGATCATGACGATTCCAGGTTTTATCGACCGGAATCGTCAGATCCAGCCCTTGAGCCGGAACATCAATCTCTTGCCACCACAGCGGCCCTTCACTGGACTCGACCATCGCATAACCTTTACCCGCCGTTGGCGCGGCAATATGCAACTTAATGGTGTCGCCCGGGCGATAACTGGCCTTATCCAGTTTCAGCGTGACACGGTCCGGACGCACTGCGCCGCTACCGTCGCTATTATCCTGCCAGCTATATCCGGCCCAAAAACGCACGCTACTGACCGCTTCATTCGGCGCTTTGACTTCCAGACGATAAGCGCCCCACTCTACCGGAAAACTTACCTTACCGGTTTCATCCGCTTTCAGATCCAGCGTTTGCTCATTTTCGATCAGATCTTTTTGATCGAACTGTGACTTCCAGCCTTCATCTTCCGACCAGTTCCAGTAGTAATCGCGACGTTCGCGAATCAGTCGCACCTGCAAGCCCGACACTGCTTTTTTCACGCCCTGCGCATCGCTATAAACGATATCAAAAACAGCGTTACTGTCTTCATCAACAATGGGCTGTTTTACCATGCTGTCAGTACGATAATCGTAAACTGATTTTGAAGAGAACTGCGGACGGATCCCTGGCAGCACATCGGCAGGCCAGATAGCCTGTTCAGCGCGGCGCGTCACCGGGCGACCGCCCGATTCCAGCAAACTCCCCTGGAAAATAACCTGTAATGGGGAATGTACTTCCTTCCACTGGCTTTCAGTGGAAACTTCGCCGCGTCCTTTATCATCCAACGTCAGCTGGACTTCATCCAGCGTGCGGGAAAGGTTTTCGGCAGCAATATCGCCAAATTCGAAACCAGGCAATGCAGAAACCGCTTCACGCAGCGGCCGCAAGAAAAGCTGTCCCTGCAAGGTATTGCCATTAGCAGGTGCACCATACAGGTAGTACCCCACCACGGAGAACTTCACTTCATCTTTTGGCGTTAATGGCGTTTTCTCGCCGGTCAGATTCAACGCCATGCGCTCCGGCATAAAATCTTCGACGTGGAAATCCCACATCCGATACTGGTTATCCCCAGTGTTGGCTCGGATATGCCACATTCCAGTTGCCGCAGTGCTATCCAGCGGCCAGGTAAAGTGGTAGAGGCCATTTTCCGGCTGGCTAACAACACTACGCAGTACCTGCCCGTCAGGTTTAATCACGTCCAGTTTGATGGGTTGATCCGGCAGAGCTTTACCGTCTGCATCACGCAGTAAGCCGTTGAGGATTACCGTTTCGCCAGGGCGATAAAGATCGCGCGGACCAAACATAAAGAACTGTTTGCTGTAGCCTGGCGCGCCAGCAATGTTAAATTCCGCTAAGTCCAGTGCCGGAAGTTTTAAATCGAGCAGCGTTGTCTGACCGTCTTTACGCGCCAGCAGTAGCGCCGCGTTTTTATCATTTTCCAGCTGTACATGGCCCTGTGAATCACTGGTCGCCTGAGTCAGGGTCTGCCCTTTTTCATTTAATAGCGAGACTTCAATTCCTTGCTGGGCCGCGCCGTTTTCCAGGCTTTGAGTAAAAATATCGAGACGATTGTGATAACGGTGGGCCGATACGCCGATATCACTTAACGTAAATAGCGTGGCTGGATTACTGTAATCGTAATGTCCGGCCTGATTCATTACAGCCAGATACACGCCCGCCTGCTGAAGCGGCTTGATATCGCCCAGCGGCAGCAATAATTTTTCGCGGGTGTTACGCGCAGAATTGAGATCAAACCGCCCGGTATAGACCAGGTCCGCCATCTCCAACAGTTTGTCCGATTGCCAGTTCGCCAGTGAGTTACGATATTCCCACTGGCTAATGAAAGCTGGCAGCGATTCCGGCTTAACACGGAAGAAGTTAACATCGACATTGTTAACGTTGAGCGCCATTACCGGCAGTCCTTCCACGACTTTTCCGGGTAACAGCGAACCACGGCTGGCAAAGCCGACGCTGGGTTGGATATCGCGGGTGGTGATGGTTTTTTCGTAATCTTTACTGAAGGTGGCGTTATTGAGTGCCTTAACTTCCTTGCCAATAGTGACGATCAAATCACGTTTCGGTTCGAGGTGGCGTAAACGCAGTTCTTTGAGATTATCTGACAACTCCCAGGCGCCATCCACTTTTCCGCTCTTTTTATCGACGACATGAATAACACGCGAGAAGTCCTGATCCGGGTCGAGGGGGACAGAGAAAGTCAGTACCAGCGTGGCTGCGCCATCGAGCTGTACCTCAGAGAGATCCAGTAATGTCAGTGACTTACCCGCACTCTGTTGTGCCAGTTTTTGTCGCGCCGGCGAGGAGAGTTTCGCAGAAGTCGCATTTGTCGAAGATGACTCTTTAGCAACTTCAGAAGACGTATCTTTTTTCACTGCAGTTGGCGCGTTATCGTTGTTGTCGCACCCTGCCAGCGCCAGCATCAACATACAGGCGGCTAAGCGTAACTTTTTCATCTCTCATCCCTGCCACAATGGCCCGTTAGCAACGTCGAATGATTATTATGCGTGAGAAATGATGTTATGTAATTCACTATCACATCTACAAAATCCGAATTTTAGTGAGAAGTGTGGCTCAGGCAGCCAAATCAGCCTCTTTTGCTTGTCGCTTTTCGGCAAACATCCGACAATTTAACTTAACCCCGGCAAAAATGGAGATGCCTATGTCCACGACATGGTTTGTAGGAGCCGACTGGCTCGCCGAACATATTGATGACCCGGAAATTCAGATTATTGATGCTCGTATGGCGCCGCCCGGGCAGGAAGATCGTAACGTTGCCCAGGAGTATCTGAACGGTCATATCCCCGGTGCAGTATTTTTCGATATCGAAGCTCTTTCTGATCATACATCCCCCCTTCCGCACATGCTGCCTCGCCCGGAAACGTTCGCCGTCGCGATGCGTGAACTGGGCGTTAATCAGGACAAGCATCTGATTGTCTATGATGAAGGAAACCTATTTTCTGCGCCGCGCGCGTGGTGGATGCTGCGCACTTTTGGTGTGGAGAAAGTGTCAATCCTTGGCGGTGGCTTAGCGGGCTGGCAACGTGATGATCTGCTGTTAGAAGAAGGCGCCGTGGAACTGCCGGAAGGTGAGTTTAACGTCGCGTTTACCCCGGAAGCCGTGGTGAAAGTGACCGATGTGTTATTGGCAAGTCATGAAAAAACGGCACAAATTATCGATGCCCGCCCGGCTGCGCGTTTTAACGCGGAAGTTGATGAACCTCGCGCAGGTTTACGTCGCGGACATATTCCCGGCGCGCTGAATGTCCCATGGACAGAACTGGTGCGCGAAGGCGAACTGAAAACGACCGATGAACTGGATGCGATATTTTTTGGTCGCGGCATCAGCTATGACAAACCGATTATCGTCAGCTGCGGCTCTGGTGTAACGGCAGCCGTGGTTTTGTTGGCACTCGCAACACTGGATGTGCCAAATGTGAAACTATACGACGGGGCGTGGAGTGAATGGGGCGCACGGGCCGATTTACCGGTTGAGCCAATGAAATAAGCTTTTTACAGGCGATAAAAAACCGCCGAATTTGGCGGTTTTTTATTGCTGGTCTGGTTCGCGGCCTTTCCAGCAGGTTGACTTGTGTTGCCGGAGCAACGCAGGCACCCCACAGTGTTGAAATACTCTCTTTTATGCCTGGCTATGTCAAGATAATAAACAGAGTAATTATTCAAACATGAGAGTATTATTCTTAACGGCCCTTTTCGCCGTCTCGCAAACGGGCGCTGGCTTTAGGAAAGGATGTTCCATAACCGTAAATACAGGCACCCCACAGTGCTTGCTATCGCGGCAATATCGCCAGTGGTGCTGCCGTGATGCGGTCTTCGCATGGACCGCACAATGAAGATACGGTGCTTTTGTATCGAACTTATTGTTTCTGGTGCGCTGTTTTCCGAAGTAAATAATAACCGGAGTCTCTTCGGTAACAATTTACTGGTGGTTAACAACCTTCAGAACAGCAGGTAAGCCCGAATGCCGCCCTTTGGGGCGGCATATTTTAGATTATCCGATTCTGTTTAAAGTCACGCAAAAAACCACCCCAGCGACGTTCATAGAATGGCGCAATATGTTCGGTAATAAAGTGGCTAATTCCTTTTTCCCCTTTTTTTACCTGACAAATATCTATTGGTTCATCGCCAGGTAATGTATCGGTCGCTACACTTCCCGCTGCCTGAATAATTTCTTCGATATCACCATCGGCTTCAATGCCAATAAGTAAATTAGGCTGTGCCTCTTCGTTCTCTTTAATTGAACAAATAAAAGCACGCTTCACTGGCTTAATGGTTTTAAATAAGGTGGTGAGTGAATCAATCATTTGTGCTGGCGGCTCTGCGACTTCCGATAATATCAGCGATTCACCTCCTTCCAGTACTTCCTGACTGCTCAGCGGATTCCCTTCTTCACCAATCAACAAACTGATTTCACGCGGCATAAATTCTTTACCGGTTGGCAGTTTGGCGTTAAGGAAGAGCGTTTCGCCAAGGGTCATCTCAAACAATGTGCGAACGGGCATTACGACAAATGCCTGTTCGTCTTCAACCGCCTGTTGAAGTGCTTCTAACGAGGTGAAAAAAGGAATGACGCTGGTGCCGTCATCTTTTTCCCAGTGCTGTAAATCGAGCGCGCTATCTTCAACTACAGCCTCGCCCTGTGCCGCCGTACCGGGCACCCAGACGGTGGATTCCAGTAGAGTACGGAAAAAGGCCGGGCGGTGCGCCGGTTCGGTTGCTGCTTTTTCCAGCAGGTCTTCAAGTTCGTTTTTTGTTTCGGACATAAGAACCACAATTCATTCAATGTTCGGAGCGAAAATGCCTGATGCGCTACGCTTACCAGGCCTACAAGGGAGTCGCAATCTATTGAATTTTCGCAATTTTGTAGGCCAAATAAGACGTTTACGCCGTTAACAGATTGGCAATCGTGCGCACACCCAGCCCGGTCGCCCCCGCAGACCACTGTTCAACCGGCGCTTTACGGTAAGTCGCCGAACAGTCAATATGCAGCCAGCCTTGCTGATAGTTCTCAACAAAGTGCGACAGGAAGCCCGCCGCCGTACTTGCACCTGCCGGATAAGCAGCACTGCCCGTGTTGTTCAGTTCGGCAAAGTTAGACGGCAGCTGGCTGCGGTGGAACTCCGCCAACGGCAGACGCCAGAACGGTTCGTTCTCCTGCGCAGCACTCGCCAGCAAGCGACCAGCAAGCGCATCGTCAAAACTGAACAGCGCGTGATAATCATTACCCAGCGCGGTTTTCGCCGCCCCGGTGAGGGTCGCCGCATCAATGATCAGTTCCGGTTTCTGCGCACTGGCATCAATCAGGCCATCGGCCAGCACCAGACGCCCTTCGGCATCAGTGTTCATCACTTCGACTTTTTTACCGTTGCGATAGGTGATGATATCGCCCAGTTTGAACGCGTTGCCGCTGATCAGGTTATCCGCACAGCAGAGGAACAACTTCACGCGCTTGTTCAGTCCGCGCGTAATGGCAAACGCCAGCGCCCCGGTAACCGTTGCCGCACCGCCCATATCAGACTTCATTGAGTCCATAAACGCGGTCTGTTTGATGCTGTAGCCGCCGGAATCAAAGGTGATGCCTTTACCTACCAGGCACGCGTACACCGGCGCTTCTTTATCGCCAGTTGGGTTGTAATCCAGCGCCAGCAATACCGGAGAACGTTCTGAACCGCGTCCGACGGTGTGCAGCCCCATATAACCTTGCTCACGCAAATCTTCGCCTTTGGTGATCCGGTAAGTCACACGATCGCCTGCGACGTTGCTGATCAGATAAACAGCACGCTGTGCCAGTTGCGATGGCCCCAGTTCTTCTGCCGGTGCGTTGATGGTGTCACGCACCCAGTCGATGATCATCAGGCGGTTATCCAGTTCCTGACGCTGGGCATCGTCCAGATCCGGCCACTCCACTTTACGCGTCCCTTTCGGGGCTTTGTAACCTTGCCAGAATGCCCAGCAGCGATCCGCATCCCAACCTTCACCGCTTAACTGAACATGCTTGATGCCCAGACCGTCAATCTTGCGCGCCGCACGCTGGATCAGCCCCAGATCGTCAGCTCCATTCAAATGCAGGGTAATGCCATCATTATTAATGCTGTAAGTCGCTTTTTCTCCCCAGCGCGCGTCGGCAGGTTGGGGAGAGAGGGTAATCTTCATCGCTTCTGTCATTTTAGTTATCCTTATTCGTTTAACAGCAAAACGGGCTACCCCCAGGCAGCCCGTTTATTCATTCGGCTTCGTCCAGCCAGACCAACAAAATCGCTTCGAGGATTTTCTCGTTGGATGCCTGCGGATCATCGTCGAAATCTTCCAGATCGCAAATCCACTGATGCATATCGGTGAATCGAACCGTTTTCGGATCAAGATCGGGATACGCATCGTACAGTGCTTCGCCAATTTCGCGACTATCGGTCCACTTAAGTCCCATACTAACCTCTGTTAATGCTCACGCGCATGGTTGATAGTGTAACGCGGAATTTCGACCACTAAATCTTCGTCGGTAACGCGCGCCTGGCAGCTTAAACGGCTTTCCGGCTCCAGCCCCCAGGCTTTGTCCAGCATGTCGTCTTCCTGCTCTGAGCTTTCCGGCAGCGAGTCAAAACCTTCACGAACGATGCAGTGGCAGGTGGTGCAAGCACAGGATTTTTCACAGGCGTGTTCAATCTCGATACCGTTACGCAGCGCAACGTCGAGAATGGTTTCACCGCTATTCGCTTCCAGAACAGCGCCATCAGGGCAGAGATCCTGATGAGGCAAAATAACAATCTTTGGCATATTAAACCTCGTCCACGGAATGGCCTTTCAGCGCACGACGAACCGACTGGTCCATGCGGCGAGCGGCGAAATCCTGGGTTTGTTTGTCTACGTTTTTAATCGCTTGTTCGATGGCGTCAACGTCATCGCCCTGCGCCACTTCACTCAGGTGAGCGGCGGCAGCATCAATGACCTGACGCTCTGCGGCGCTTAACAGCGCGGCATCAGCAGCCAGCGCGCCGTGCAGACTTTCCAGCACGCGCGCCGCTTCTACTTTTTGTTCAGCCAGCATACGGGCTTTTACGTCCTGCTCGGCATAGCTCATTGAGTCTTTGATCATCGAAGCGATTTCGCTATCGGTCAGACCATAAGAAGGTTTGACCTGAATAGACGCCTCAACGCCGGTGGATTTCTCCATCGCCGTCACGCTCAAAAGACCGTCGGCATCGACCTGGAACGTTACGCGAATATGCGCGCCGCCAGCCGGTAACGCCGGAATACCACGCAGCGCAAAACGCGCCAGCGAGCGGCAGTCCTGCACCAGTTCACGCTCACCCTGCATTACATGGATAGACATTGCCGTCTGACCATCTTTAAAGGTGGTGAAATCCTGGGCGCGGGCCACCGGAATCGTGGTATTACGCGGGATCACTTTCTCCACCAGGCCGCCCATCGTTTCGAGGCCCAGCGACAGTGGGATCACATCAAGCAACAGCATTTCGCTGTCTGGCTTGTTACCCACCAGAATATCCGCCTGAATCGCCGCGCCAATAGCGACGACTTTATCCGGGTCGATGGAAGTCAGCGGTGGACGACCGAAAAATTCGCCTACCCGTTCACGCACCAGCGGCACGCGAGTAGAACCGCCCACCATCACCACTTCCAGCACTTCATCAGCTTCTACACCCGCGTCTTTCAGCGCGCGACGACAAGCCAGTAAGGTTCGTTTTACCAGTGGCGCGATCAGTTCATTGAATTGTTCACGGCTGATTTCGCCCTGCCAGCCCGCAACATTCACGGTCACAGAGTCCGCATCGCTCAGCGCGATTTTGGCTGCAATGGCGGCATCCAGCAGTTCACGCTGAACGCGATTATCACTACGGTCAGGAATGCCCGCCTGCTCGCGAATGTAATCCGCCAGCAGATGGTCGAAATCATCGCCGCCGAGCGCGGAATCACCGCCGGTCGCCAGCACTTCGAACACGCCGCGACTTAAGCGCAGAATGGAAATATCAAACGTCCCACCACCGAGGTCATAAACAGCGATCACGCCTTCCTGACCGGAATCCAGCCCGTAAGCGATAGCCGCGGCGGTCGGTTCGTTAAGTAAACGCAAGACGTGAAGGCCCGCCAGACGCGCGGCATCTTTGGTGCCCTGACGCTGGGCATCGTCAAAGTACGCCGGAACGGTGATAACTACACCATCCAGCTCGCCCGCCAGGGCTTCAGTTGCCCGCGCGGCCAGTGCTTTGAGGATGTCCGCAGAAACGCGCACCGGGTTCAGCAGTCCCGCCGCCGTTTCAATCATCGGCAGGCCGTTTTCACTGGCCTGGAATTGATAAGGCAGATGCGGATAGCGTTGCTGGATATCAGCCAGCGAGCGCCCCATCAGGCGTTTAACAGAACTAATGGTGTTGGCGGTGTCGAGCGCTGCGTTAGTACGCGCGTCATAACCCACCGAATGCCCTTGCTGTTGATAGTGAACAACAGACGGCAGCAGGTGACGGCCTTCATGGTCGGCTAACGTTTCGGCCTGACCGCTGCGCACTGTTGCCACCAGCGAGTTGGTTGTGCCCAGGTCAATACCGGCCGCCAGACGACGCTGATGCGGCGCAGCACTCAAACCAGGTTCACTAATTTGTAATAAGGCCATGTTTAGCTTCCAGAAATTAAAAATCGAGCAGTTTTTCTTCGAGTTGTTCGGCACTGCTTCGCAGTTTATCGAGAAAACGCAGCTTACGCACGGTATCCGCCGCCGCGTCCCACGTCTCGTTGTCTAACTGTTCAACCATCAACTGATGGCGGGTATCAAACATCTTTTTCACACGTTTGATAAAGCTTTCCAGCCGCGCTTCATCTTTTGCCTGTTCGATCTCGTCCAGTTCTTCGCGCAGCTCCAGCTGTTCCATCAGGAACGCGGTGTCACGCACAGTATGCTGCTCGCTGGCGAGATCAAAACCGTGCAAAGAAAGCAAATATTCCGCACGCATTAACGGATGACGCAGCGTTTGCCAGGCCTGGTTAATGGTTGCAGATTGCTGTACGGCGGCGAGTTGTTCCGCCTGGCTTCCGCTGGCGAATTTATCAGGATGATACTGACGTTGTAGATCCTGAAAACGCAGGCTCAGCGCCTGAGTATCGAGTTGATAACGGGCAGGCAAGCCAAAGAGGGTGAAGTAATCCATAACATTCTCAGGGCTGCGATCCGCCGCGATAACGGCGAATCAGGTAAAACAAACCCCACGCGCAGGCGACCACGGTGGGGTTATCGGTATGCGCATCAAACGTGGAAGCTTTCGCCGCAACCACACTCATCTTTAACGTTCGGGTTGGTGAATTTAAACCCTTCGTTCAGGCCTTCTTTTACGAAGTCCAGCTGCGTACCGTCCAGAAATTGCAGGCTTTTGCCATCGACCACGACTTTCACGCCTTTGTCTTCAAACACGATGTCTTCCGGCGTCGGTTCGTCAACAAATTCCAGTACATAAGCCATACCTGAACATCCAGAGGTTCTCACGCCCAGACGCAGGCCAAACCCTTTGCCGCGGTTAGCCAGAAAGGTATTTACTCGCGCTGCTGCACTGTCGCTCAGTGTAATCGACATAACCAAACCTCAACTCTTATTTTGCTTCACGTTTGCTTTTATAGTCCGCAATGGCGGCTTTGATCGCGTCTTCTGCCAGAATAGAACAGTGAATTTTCACCGGCGGCAGTTCAAGTTCTTCAGCAATATCGGTGTTTTTGATCGCCTGCGCTTCGTCGAGAGACTTCCCTTTCACCCATTCGGTGACCAGAGAGCTGGAAGCGATAGCGGAACCGCAGCCGTAAGTTTTAAAACGCGCGTCTTCAATGATACCTTCATCGTTGACTTTAATCTGCAACTTCATCACGTCGCCACAGGCCGGTGCACCCACCATGCCGCTGCCGACGTTCTCGTCGTTGTTGTCAAAGGAACCCACGTTACGCGGATTCTCGTAATGGTCGATAACTTTTTCGCTGTAAGCCATTATAAATTCTCCTGATTCCGATACCGATTAATGATGAGCCCATTCGATGCTGTTCAGATCCACGCCCTGCTTGTACATTTCCCACAGCGGAGAAAGGTCACGCAGACGACCGATGGATTTACGAACTAACTCGATGGTGTAGTCGATCTCTTCTTCAGTAGTAAAACGACCTAAAGAGAAACGGATAGAGCTATGTGCCAGCTCGTCGTTCAGCCCCAGCGCGCGCAGCACGTAGGACGGTTCGAGGCTTGCCGACGTACAGGCGGAACCTGAAGAAACTGCGAGGTCTTTCAGCGCCATAATCAGCGACTCACCTTCAACGTAGTTGAAGCTGACGTTGAGAATGTTCGGCGCACCGTGTTCCAGGTCACCGTTCAGGTAAACTTCTTCGATATCTTTGATGCCGTTCCACAGACGGTTACGCAGGCCGCGCAGACGTTCCATCTCGGTCGCCATCTCTTCTTTTGCGATGCGATAGGCTTCGCCCATACCGACGATCTGGTGAACAGGCAGAGTGCCGGAACGCATACCGCGTTCGTGACCGCCACCGTGCATTTGCGCTTCGATGCGTACGCGCGGTTTACGACGCACATACAGCGCACCGATACCTTTCGGACCGTAGATTTTGTGGCCGGAGAAAGACATCAGGTCAACTTTCAACTGGCTCAGATCGATAGGCAGTTTTCCCACGCTCTGGGTTGCATCAACGTGATAGATAATGCCACGAGCACGGCACATTTCGCCGATAGCCGCGATATCCTGCACCACGCCGATTTCGTTATTCACGTGCATGATAGAAACGAGGATGGTGTCGTCACGCATCGCCGCTTCGAGTTCTTTCAGGTCGATAATGCCGTTACGCTGCGGTGCCAGATAGGTGACTTCGAAACCTTCGCGCTCCAGCTGACGGCAGGTATCCAGTACCGCTTTGTGTTCGGTTTTGCTGGTGATGATGTGCTTGCCTTTTTTCTGATAAAAGTTGGCCGCACCTTTGATCGCCAGGTTGTCAGATTCGGTTGCACCAGAGGTAAAGACGATTTCACGCGGGTCAGCGCCGACCAGATCGGCAATCTGATTACGGGCGATATCTACCGCTTCTTCAGCCTGCCAGCCGAAACGGTGAGAACGGGAGGCCGGGTTACCAAAGGTTCCGTCCATCGTCATAAACTGCATCATTTTCTCGGCAACACGCGGGTCCACCGGCGTGGTTGCGGAGTAGTCGAGATAAATCGGTAAT
This sequence comes from Escherichia sp. E4385, assembly GCF_963883145.1. NCBI lineage: Bacteria > Pseudomonadati > Pseudomonadota > Gammaproteobacteria > Enterobacterales > Enterobacteriaceae > Escherichia > Escherichia sp. E4385. Next base: position 62,507 of record NZ_CAWOOJ010000006.1, on the reverse strand, counting down.
TTCATTGCTCTATAAACTCCGTACATCACTCAATGCAAGGAATCAGGCTACCGGCTGGATGTACGACCGTGTTTACGGAGCGCGATACGCCCCGGCCTGATTCTAATATCTTGTTATCTTTAACCTAACTGTTTCGGGTTTCAGCAAGTTGACAAACTTACGAATCTCCGGGAGCTTACATAAGTAAGTGACCGGAGTGAGTATGTGCAGTCAACGCAGATGCAACACGAAACAGGACGGTTAAATTAAGCGCGTAACTTAACGTCGATCGCGTCTTGTGTGCGGGTGCGTGGCGCGTCGTGAGTATGCTGACGACCGGACACATCCAACACTTCCTGGTTATTAACCAGTTCGCCTAAAGTAATGTTGTTGAGAAAACCGGTGAGACGATCGCTCAAATCACGCCACAGCGCGTGGGTCAGGCATTTATCCCCGCCCTGGCAGCCGCCTTTACCCTGACAACGGGTGGCATCTACAGATTCGTCAACGGCGCTAATCACTTCGCCAACGGCGATGCTGCTGGCATCTTTGCCTAACAGATAACCACCGCCTGGTCCGCGTACGCTGGAAACCAGACCATTTTTACGCAGACGGGAAAAAAGTTGTTCCAGATAAGAAAGGGAAATTCCCTGTCGTTCGGAAATATCAGCCAACGGTACCGGGCCTGCTTCGGAGTTGAGCGCAACGTCAAGCATTGCGGTCACGGCATAGCGCCCTTTAGATGTCAGTCTCATGTCTTACTTCACCTCAAACTCGCCCCTGCCCGGGGTTTTTATTGTAAAAGTGGGGGTATTGCATAGCAGGGTCAAGTCTGACATTCCCGAGTAATTTGGTCAACTATTTACTTGACTGATTTAGTCAGGTATTTAACCTTCAGTGCCATTTTTTATCGTGCCGTTTGTACCTGTTGTCGGATGCGGCGTGAACGCCTTATCCGACCTGGAATTGCGTGCACTTCCAGGCCTGATAAGACGCGTTAAGCGTCGCATCAGGCAATCACTGTTATTCGGTCTTATTACCTTTATTCTGCTGTTCAATAGAAGCCAGAATCCCGCGCAGGATATTCAATTCCTGGCTTTCCGGGCGCGCACGGGTAAACAGACGACGCAGTTTATTCATCACCTGACCCGGATGGTTTTCACGGATAAAACCGGTTGCCAGCAACGTTTGTTCGAGATGACCATAAAAACGCTCCAGATCATCGACCAACGGATACGGCGTCTCTTCATGCTCAACCTGCTCGCCGTTTTCCTGAGTTGCCAGCCAGGCCATACGCACTTCATAGGCAATAACCTGAACCGCCATCGCCAGATTCAGCGAGCTGTATTCAGGGTTAGCGGCAATCGCGACATGATAATGGCACTTCTGCAACTCTTCATTGGTCAGACCGACGCGCTCGCGACCAAAAACCAGCGCCACCGGGGTATTTGCCGCTTCAGCGACGCTTTTCAGACCGCATTCGCGCGGGTCGAGCATCGGCCACGGCAACGTGCGCGAACGTGCACTGGTGCCAACCACCAGGCTACAACCGGCTAACGCTTCGTCGAGCGTATCGACGATGTGAGCATTACCAATCACATCGCTGGCGCCTGCCGCCAGGGCAATCGCCTGGGAGTCAGGTTTCACCAGTGGATTAACCAGCCACAGATTAGTTAATCCCATTGTTTTCATGGCACGGGCAACAGAACCCATATTGCCGGTGTGTGACGTCTCCACCAGCACAATTCGAATATTTTGCAGCATTGTCTTTCTTCGTCTAAAGATTATTCGCGCATCTTAACATAAAACGAAGACAGATGCCGATCTCGCTGCTATACTCTGCGCCGTTTTCCCGTTCTTTAACATCCAGTGAGAGAAACCGATGCATCCGATGCTGAACATCGCCGTGCGCGCAGCGCGCAAGGCGGGTAATTTAATTGCCAAAAACTATGAAACCCCGGACGCTGTAGAGGCGAGCCAGAAAGGCAGTAACGATTTCGTGACCAACGTAGATAAAGCTGCCGAAGCGGTGATTATCGACACGATTCGTAAATCTTACCCACAGCACACCATCATCACCGAAGAAAGTGGTGAACTTGAAGGTACTGATCAGGATGTTCAATGGGTTATCGATCCACTGGATGGCACTACCAACTTTATCAAACGTCTGCCGCACTTCGCGGTATCTATCGCTGTTCGTATCAAAGGCCGCACCGAAGTTGCTGTGGTTTACGATCCTATGCGTAACGAACTGTTCACCGCGACTCGCGGTCAGGGCGCACAGCTGAACGGCTACCGTCTGCGCGGCAGCACCGCTCGCGATCTCGACGGTACTATTCTGGCGACCGGCTTCCCGTTCAAAGCAAAACAGTACGCCACCACCTACATCAACATCGTTGGCAAACTGTTCAACGAATGTGCAGACTTCCGTCGTACCGGTTCCGCGGCGCTGGATCTGGCTTACGTCGCTGCGGGTCGCGTTGACGGTTTCTTTGAAATCGGTCTGCGTCCGTGGGACTTCGCGGCAGGCGAGCTGCTGGTTCGTGAAGCGGGCGGTATCGTCAGCGACTTCATCGGTGGCCATAACTACATGCTGACCGGTAACATCGTTGCCGGTAACCCGCGCGTTGTTAAAGCCATGCTGGCGAACATGCGTGACGAGTTAAGCGACGCACTGAAGCGTTAATTTCTCTGGCGGGTGACGTTCCTCACCCGCCCTTGCCTTTCAGGCGCTATTCCGAAATACTTTCGCACCGCTTTACTTTCCTGCGCCACTCTCCCACCATCCTTTCCCGATTAATGGATTACAAAGCAAGTCGTAAGGAAAGGTCATGGTTCTGCCAGCGAACAAACGCGTTCTCAAGATTCTGTTTATTCTTTTTATTTCTGCTTTCTGCGTTTATTTAGTGCCGCGCATCGCCATCAACTTCTTTTATTATCCCGACGACAAAATTTACGGTCCTGATCCATGGTCTGCTGAATCTGTTGAATTTACTGCTAAAGATGGCACACGGCTACAAGGCTGGTTTATCCCCTCTTCCACTGGTCCCGCCGAAAACGCTATTGCTACCGTAATTCATGCTCATGGCAATGCCGGGAATATGTCCGCCCACTGGCCGCTGGTCAGTTGGTTACCAGAACATAATTTCAATGTTTTTATGTTTGATTATCGCGGGTTTGGTAAATCTAAAGGCACTCCATCACAAGCCGGATTACTGGACGATACGCAAAGTGCCATCAACGTGGTGCGCCATCGTAGCGATGTAAACCCCAAGCGGCTGGTGCTGTTCGGGCAGAGTATTGGCGGGGCGAATATTCTTGACGTTATTGGGTTAGGAGATCGCGAGGGCATACGTGCGGTGATCCTCGACTCCACATTTGCCTCTTATTCGACCATCGCTAACCAGATGATACCCGGCAGTGGCTACTTACTTGATGAGAGTTACAGCGGCGAAAATTACATCGCCAGCGTCAGCCCGATCCCGCTTTTACTGATTCACGGCAAAGCTGATCATGTTATTCCATGGCAGCATAGCGAGAAATTATTTGCCCTGGCGAAAGAGCCAAAACGCCTGATTTTGATCCCCGATGGCGAACATCTTGATGCCTTTTCCGATCGTCACGGAGACGTTTATCGCGAGCAAATGGTGGACTTTATCCTTAGCGCATTGAATCCACAGAATTAACCTTATGGTCGAAACCAGATAAAACAGCAAGAAATCACCTTAAGGGATGGCATTAAACTGCCAGAAAGTGTTTATATCGATAAAAATTCTGTGATGTTTGTCATCATTTCTGATTAATAGCATTCCATTCACCGTATCCCTAAGCAAACTTTAGCTATTCTTATAAATTATGCTTATGGGAGATCTACAGATGATACCTACACTTGCCCCACCATCTGTACTTTCAGCTCCCCAGCGCCGTTGCCAGGTATTGCTGACGCTGTTCCAGCCGGGGTTGAGCGCCACCACGGCAACTTTCAGCGAGATTAATGGTGTGGATGATGAAATGGTGGGTCGCGATATCAGCGAAACAGGACGGGAGATCCAGCGCTATCATCAACTCACCATTACAACTGGATATGACGGGAGCTACCGGATTGAAGGTACAATACTTAACCAACGCTTATGTTTATTTCATTGGCTACGACGCGCTTTTCGCCTTTGTCCGTCATTTATCAGCAGCCATTTTACGCCCGCGTTAAAGGGGGAGCTAAAGCGTCGGGGGATTGCTCGTAATTTTTATGACGACACCAATCTACTGGCGTTAGTTAATCTCTGCTCGCGAAGGCTGCAAAAACGCTTTGACGCGCGTGATGTTCATTTCCTGTGTTTGTATCTGCAATATTGCTTATTGCAACACCATGCCGGAATCTCGCCCTTATTTAACCCGCTGCAATGGCACTGGTTGGAATCTTGCATTGAATTTCAGGTTGCACAGGAAATTGGCCGCCACTGGCAACGGCGGGCGCGTCAACCTGTCCCCACTGATGAGCCACTATTTATGGCATTGCTTTTTTCCATGTTGCGGGTTCCCGATCCACTGCGAGACACCCATCAGCATGGCAAACAGTTGCGCCTGTCAATTAACCGTCTGGTACAGCATTTTCGGCAGTTGAGTAACGTCCATTTCTATGATGAACAGGGGTTGTGCTATCAGCTTTATACTCACCTCGCCCAGGCGTTAAACCGCTGTTTGTTTTCTATCGGCATTGATAACACTTTACCGGAAGAGTTCCGTCGACTTTATCCACGGCTCGTGCACACCACCCGCGAAGCGCTGGTCGGGTTTGAAAATGAGTACAATGTCAGTCTTTCCGATGAAGAAAGTTGTCTGGTGGCAGTGATTTTCGGTGCATGGCTGATGCAGGCAAATGAAATTCACGAAAAGCAGATTATTTTGCTGACGGGCAATGACAGCGAACGAGAAGCGAATATTGAGCTGCAATTGCGTGAGCTAACGATACTGCCGCTCAATATTAAACACATGTCTGTGAAGACATTTTTGCAGATTGGCGCGCCGCGCAATGCCGCACTTATTATTGCGCCTTATACCATGCCGCTACCGCTTTTTTCACCACCGCTGATTTATACGGATCTGACCCTGACGGCACATCAACAGGAACAAATCCGCAAAATACTTGAATCAGCATGAGGGAACGACTTTCGGGCGCAAAAACATTGCCGGAAACGCCACCAATGCCATCACCCAGAACACGCCATTCCCCAGATATTGATACAAAAAACCGGCGAAGACGGTCATGATGGCGATACTGCCGCCCATCGCGACGGCAGAATAAACTGCCTGCAAGCGGATAACCTCACTTCCCTGACGAGCGGCAATGTAGCGCATAGCGGCCAGATGGCACACGGTAAAGGTGCCGCAATGCAGAACTTGCACCATAATCAACCACGGCAACTCAGTGGTTGCCCCCATAATGCCCCAACGTACTACCCCGCATACCGCCGAGATCAGCAACATATCACGGGCGCTACAACGGCGGAAAAGCTTATTACTCAGCGCAAAGATAATGACTTCCGCCACCACGCCCAGCGACCACAAATAGCCCACCGCCGAGGCCGAGTAGCCAGCTGCCTGCCAGTAAATGGCGCTAAAACCGTAATAGGCCGCATGCGCCCCCTGCAATAAACAAACGCAGGCCAGAAAACGCCAGTTCTGGCGGACCAGCGCCAACCACGCTGGCCACCCCGTGCTCTCCTGTTGACGGCTGGCCCCTTGTGGCTGAATCGTCGGACGGATAAGAAAGCCGAGCAGCATGGATGCCACGCCCAACGTCAGCAATGCCAGAATAACCCGATAATCGAATACGCTGACCAGTTTCCCCGTTAGCGCCGAGCCAATGACAAACGCCACCGAGCCCCAAAGTCGCACTTTGCCATAATCAAGCGGGAACTGCTTTTGCCAGGTATTCGCCAGCGCATCGGTCAACGGCACCAGCGGTGAGAAAAAGAGGTTAAAACCAACCATCACCACCATCAACCACGCCACATGCGCACCCGCCCAGAAGGCGATGGCAAAGAGTAGCGTCAGCAACGCCAGCACACGCAGCGCAGAAATCAGGCGAGAAGGATCGCTGACGCGAGGCGCAATTATCAAACTACCGAGAAAACGGGCAACCAGTCCGGCCCCCAACAACAGGCCGATGGTTTCTGGCGTTAAGCCAATCCCCTTAAGCCAGACGCTCCAGAAAGGTAGAAAAATACCGTAGCTAAAAAAGTATGTGAAATAACCGAGCGCCAACCAGCGCGTGGATTGCAAAACCATGAGTCCCTCCCGTCAGGAGGCGTTAGTCTGGAGTTAATCGAATGTTGGTGCAAGTTGAAAAATAAGAAAATTCGAGTCTGCTTCCAGTACACAGAGCTGGAAAAAATATCGTTAATACCGCTAACAAAATATCACCTAAAGAAAATGTGCTGGATATTGACCTGGATAATTACCAAATTTCTCATCCGCTGGGGCGTGGCGAGGTGCAAGAGTGTGTATTACGTTTAAATCATATTATCTTGCAAAGGGATTGGTTATGAACTCACTACGTTATTTTGATTTTGGTGCTGCCCGCCCCGTTTTGTTATTAATTGCCCGTATCGCCGTCATCTTAATTTTCATTATTTTTGGTTTTCCCAAAATGATGGGCTTTGACGGGACGGTACAGTATATGGCCTCGCTGGGCGCACCGATGCCGATGCTGGCGGCAGTTATTGCGGTGATTATGGAAGTACCCGCCGCGATATTAATCATACTTGGCTTTTTCACCCGTCCGCTGGCGGTGCTGTTTATTTTCTACACGCTGGGAACTGCGGTGATTGGTCATCATTACTGGGATATGACTGGCGATGCGGTTGGGCCAAATATGATTAATTTCTGGAAGAATATCAGCATTGCTGGCGCATTCCTGCTGCTGGCAATTACCGGGCCGGGGGCAATTTCTCTCGATCGGCGTTAGGAAAGATGCCGGATGCGGCGTGAACGCCTTATCCGGCCGACCGCTCCAACACCAATTGTAGGCCTGATAAGACGCGGCAAGCGTCGCATCAGGCATGGTGCGCCGAGTGCTACAAAATCGAAATTACCCTGTAGGCCTGTGCATCCGGCATTTTATAAATTACAGCCACTCTACCCGCAACGACATCTCTGAGGTTGTTGATTCCCCCGGCGCAAGCGCAATGAGGTCACCACCTTCCGGGCGATGATGGTCATCTGGCGCATGACTCATCGGCTCCAGACAGAAGAAATCAAACGCATACCCTTTATCAAACGCGGGATCGGAGACAAAGATGAAATAGCACGGCGCAGGCGGCGTCGTTTCCATGATGACGGCGTAACCCTCCTGCGGCTGCTCGATGCGGGCCTGACCATTCCATCCGGCAAAACCATTGTTCACCCACTGGCGCGGCAACGGCGCGAGCTGGTTGAAATCCAGTTCTGGCGGTAACTGCTCGCAAAACTCGCCCGCCAACCACTGCTCCCGCTCCAGCCAGTAACCATTCGCCTGTGCCTGAATCCGCGTTTTCGACGACAACGGAAAATAAGGATGCCAGCCAGTACCAAATGGCAGCGTCTCAGTGCCTTCATTGGTGACAGAGAGCGTGACCGTCAGTGAATCCGCCGTTAAATGAAATGCCTGGCTTACACGATAATGATAAACGCCACAGTGATGTTCATACGCCAGACGCAAACTATCATCGCTGCGCGAGACACATTGCCACTGCCCCAACCAGCCATCGCCGTGTAGATAGTGCGCATCCCACTCAACATTCGGTTGCAGTTGATACTCTCGCTCCTGCCAGACAAATCGGTTACCACTCACCCGGTTTGCAAATGGCACCAGCGGAAAACAAGAGGCATCGGTTGCCACACCGCTTTTTTTACCAGGACGTAGCAGCGGCGTCGTATCGCGCCAGAAGCCTTCGATTACGCCGCCCCGGTCAGAAACGTCCAGTTTTAGCGGCCCGTGAGATAAGGTATAGATGGTCATCCGCTAACTCCTTAATCCGGAAAGTTAATCACAACTTTCCCGCACTTGCCGCTCGCCATCAGTGCGTAGGCATCTCCCGCCTGTTCCAGCGAGAAGCGGTGGGTAATGGCGTTACGTGGCCATAGTTTCCAGTCGGTCAGATCGTGAGCGCATTTTTCCATATGGAACAGACTGGTTACCCAGGAGCCAATAATCCGCCGTTGATGGTGCATCAGATCGGCGCTGACTTCGAACTCCACTTTTCCGGTTTCACCAATGTAAACCACGCGCCCCCAGTCGGCGGTGGATTGCAATGCCAGCAAGCGCCCCGCAGCATTACCGGAACAATCGAGCGCAACATCCGCGCCGCCGTGAGTGAGTTCAGCAATTATCTGCGGCAGACCTTCGGTCGTCGCTAAATAACCGTGATCCATCACCCCTAACTGTTTCGCCATTGCCAGACGTTCCGGCAGCATATCAACGCCGATGATCCTTTTTGCACCACGACCTTTCGCCAGCATCATCGCCATCATGCCGACCGGTCCCAGACCGACCACCAGCACGTTATCGCTGCCGGAGACTTCGCCGCGCAAAATCCCTTCATAGGCCGTGCCAACGCCGCAACTGATAAACGCACCATCTTCGTAACTCAGTGCATCCGGCAGGAGGATCAGATCTTTTTCTTCCGCCAGCAGATATTCGGCATGACCACCGTCACGCTGCCAGCCGTAAGCCGCTTTTCCTTTGCCAGTACAAGAGATAGGAAAGCCGCGGCGGCAATTCGGGCAAAAACCACAGCCAGAAATGTGATACACCAGCACGCGATCACCCTCTTTAAAATGGCGACAGCCTTGCCCCATCGCCACAATTTGCCCGCACGGCTCATGACCGTTGATAAAGCCCTGGTATAACGGTTTATCGGGCGCCGCCGCCGTGGCGCGGTGTTGATGGTAGATATAGTGGACATCGCTTCCGCAAATCCCGGAGGATTTCATTTTGATCAGCACCTGGTTAATCCCCGGCGTCGGCACCGCAACTTCCCGCAGATCGACGGTCGAATTTCCTGGTAAATAAGCTGCCAGCATCGTTTTCATAAATCCCTCATTAACAATACGATTAATTTTCATCCCTGCCGCACCCGCGCCAGGGGCGTTAAGGTTTAGCGTTTCGCTTTATTGCTTCGCTGGGTCAGCAAGATATTCGCCAGGACTGCCACCACGATGATGACGCCGCGTACCACCTGCTGGAAAAAAGAGTTAATCCCGAGCAATACCAGACCGTTACCGATTAGCGTAATCACCAGCACACCAAGCAATGTACCGAACAGGGAACCGCGACCGCCGGAAAGTGCCGTACCGCCGACCACGACCGCGGCGATGACGTCAAACTCCAGACCGTTTGCGGCACCTGCGTTACCAGAACCAAGACGCGCCGCCAACAAAATGCCGGTCACCGCCGCTAATAATCCCGAAAGGGTAAAGATAAGAATGCGCACCCGACGAACGTTGATGCCGCACAACTGCGCCGCCGTAGCATTACCGCCAACGGCAAAAACCGAGCGCCCGAAGGCGGTTTTGCGGCTGATGAACACAAACAGCGCAAACAACACCATCATGATCAGCGCGGATACCGGCACTCCGAGAAATTGTCCACCCAGCCAGTCCAGTACCTCGTTTTCGTCAATCGGCACTGGCAGGGCGTTAGTCATAAACAAGCCCATTCCGCGCAGGGCGCTCCACAGCCCCAGTGTGGCCACGAAACTTGGTACGTTAAACACGCCGCGCAGCACCCCGGCCAGCGTTCCCATCAGCGCACCTAACAGCAACACCAGCAGACAAGCAATCGCCAGCGGAACTTCAAATTGCAGCAAAAACGCCAGGCACACTGAAACAAAAGCCACCATCGGCCCAACACTGACATCAATTTCCCCGGAGATAATAATCAGCGTCATCGCCCAGGCGGCGATCCCAATGGTAGCGGCATCGCGCAGCACGTTCATTTGGTTATTCAATGAGATAAAGCCAGGCGCGTTCAGAGAGAAGACCAGATACAAAATGGCAATCACCACCAGCAAACCGATCTCATTAATATGGCGACTGACAAATTGTTTGAGCGAGACGCTCTTGCCCTGCGGCAATGGTAATGACGAAGCAGACATCTTCAGGTTCCTCGGTAAAATTCATCAGTGCACAGACAGAATGGCGGACATCAGCTCATCCACATTGACCGGAGAGTGAAACTCCTGCGAGAACGTACCGTGCTGTAACAACAGGATGCGGTCACACACCAGCGGCAACTCCTCCACTTCACTGGAGATAAACACCACGCTTTTCCCTTCGGCAGCCAGCTCGCGGACGATACGGTAAATCTGCTGTTTGGCTTCGATATCGACGCCGCGCGTTGGCTCGTCGAGCAACAAAATCTGGCTGGCGGCATAGACCCAACGACCGATCACCACTTTTTGCTGATTGCCGCCAGAAAGCGTGCCGATGGGTGTTTCGCTACTGGCAGCCTTAACCGTCATCCGCTGCATCACCTCTTCGGTCAGGCGGCGGATGGTGGACCATTGCAGTACGCCGTTGGCGCTGATTTTTTGCCGATTGGTCAGCACTGTATTTTCGTCAACGCCCAGCCAGGGAATGATCCCCGCTTCTTTGCGGTTTTCTGGCGTATAGCCAATGCCGCGTTTCAGCATGTCGCCGTAATCGGGGCGCGTGATTTTCTCGCCGTTGATAACAATTTCGCCCTGTTCATACGCTTCCAGCCCAACTATCGCTTTCAGCAATTCACTGCGCCCTGCCCCCAGCAGGCCGGCAATGCCGAGCACTTCGCCACGACGCAGTGAAAAACTGATCTCCGTAAGTTTTGGTCTGTGGCGTAACGCGCGAACTTCCAGTACGGTCTGGTCCGCAATCTCCTGAGCTGCAACCGGTGCAATATCAACGTGATCGCGTCCGAGCATCAACGACACAATATGGCGAGTTGAGGTGTTTTCGAGCATCACATCGCCCGCCACCTGCCCGTCGCGCATGACGGTGGCACAGGAAGCGATACGGCGGATTTCCTCCATCCTGTGGCTGACGTAAATCACCGCCACGCCCAGTGCCGACATTTTTTTCACGGCGCTGATCACCAGTTCAACTTCCGCACTGGCAAGCGAGCTGGTGGGTTCATCAAGGATGACCACGCGCGGCTCGCCCTTCATCACCCGCGCAATTTCCACCAGTTGCTTTTGCGCCGGGCTTAGCGTTGAAACAAGTTGTTCAGGGCTAACGTCAACGCCCAGCGCCTGTAAGCAACGTTGGGCATCCTGCGCCATTTGCGGGTAATCAATCATGCCGTTGCGGCGAGGCCATTGACCAAGGCAGAGGTTTTCTGCCACCGTCAGCCCTTCCACCAGACTTAATTCCTGATAAACCGCGCGTACCCCCAGTTCAGCGGCACGGCGAGTCAGCGTAGCTTCGTCGCCTTCCAGTCGCGTCTCGCCAATCCAGATATCACCGCTATCCGGACGTTCGCTACCGGTAAGCATTCGAATGAGGGTCGATTTTCCCGCACCGTTTTTGCCTAACAGCGCGCGAACTTCGCCTTTATTGAGCGTGAAGTTAACGTTATCCAGCGCAACGACGCCGGGGTAACGCTTATTTCCTGCCACCACTTTTGCTACCGGGACTGCCTCTGTTGCCGTGAACATAGGGACCTCTGCGAATCAGCTATTAGGGCAGACCATCAACGTGCGTTGCCAGCCACTGTTTACCGTCTTCAGTTTTGGTATAGAGATCGATTGGCACCTGAATCACTTTTTCACCGTCGGCTTGTTTATTGATAACCTTCAATGTTTGCGCGAAAACAGCATTGCCCATTTTCTTACCGGAAATATCCACTACCGCTTTCAGCACCTGGTTGTTTTCCAGCTCCTGAGCAATTTCAGTGGTCATGTCCGAACCGAAAACGGCAATTTTTCCGGCCTGATTTTGGTTGCGTACTGCTTTTACCGCACCGAGTGTCGCTCCGCCCGATTCACCCATAATGGCGTTGAGATCTGGCGTGGAGATAATCAGTTTTTCACCGACAGAAATCGCTTTATCTAAAACAGTCCCTTCCTGATTAGCGACAATTTGCGCGCCGGGAACGCGGGCTTTTAATACTTCTTCAAACCCTTTACGTCGTTGCACACAAACTTCAAAGGCTTCGCAATTGATGACGGCAATTTTCGGTTGGTCAATTTTGTTGGCAATAAAATAATCGGCGGCAGCGTTACCCAGTTTTTTACCAAATTCCAGCGGATCGCCTACCAGATATGCCGAAACATATTTATCGACACCCTTTTGATTAATACAGGTGTTGTAGCAAATCACCGGAATACCCGCTTCACTGGCGCGACGAACGGTACGGCTGCTACCATTTTCAGACACTGCCGATAAAATAATGGCATCGACATTACGCGCCACGAGGGTATCTACAAAAGTACTTTCTTTCGAAATATCGCCCTGGGCGTTAGTTTCAATTAACTGTACCTGTACTGAAGAATCTTTTGCCGCATCCTGAACGCCCTGACGCACTCCAGCGTAATATCCCTGGGTATCAAGGTATATTGCGCCAATGGTCATTTCTTTATCCGCAGCGTTGGCAAATAGTGCGCTACCTAATAGCGTAGCCATTAATAATAGATTACGGGTTGTTCTCATTTTTTTAGGCATAGTGCCTCCTGTAGGGTTTTTATTTACAACGGCTTATTTTAATTATTTGAGCGTGAGCGGCAGCGCGTGCCGCTCAAATATTACAGTTAATAGGGTTTAGTGAACGCGGTTAAAAATAAAAGGCATCACGGTGGTGAATAATGCCGCTTTCGGCCAGGCCGGATTAATCGCAGTCAATTCAGCGCGAGCAGATTCGTATTGCGCAATCTCCCCTAGTCCCGCGGCCGCCAGCATCGCCACCATCAGGCATTTTTCTTTATGCTGCTGTTGTAAATCGCCATACAGCGACAACAAGTCAGGTTGCGAGACGGCAAAGAAATCCGCCTCGATACTGGTTTTCGCCATCTCTTGCGCCCACTGTTTCATTTCACTAAACAGTTGCTGTGCGGTTTGTTGTTCGCCCAGCAGTCGCAGCGCCATTCCTTGCCAGAAGAGATAATCAACCGGCTGATCGTTGTAATAACTGTGGATGTTAATGGTACGATCGCCGGTCGCCGCCAGACGTAAACAACGCGTCGCTTCAGTTTCATCGCCCTGAGCTTTGGCACATATCGCCTGCCAGAACCAGATGTCGTTGTCAGTTTGCCCCGGTAAACGGCCTTCGCTTAAATTCTCCGGATAGTGCAGCGCGGCATGAAGCAGTTCGCTGGCCTGCTGCGGTTGTCTGGCATCAAGGTGTTGCCAGGCGCGTAACATTTGGTTAAGGATAAACTGACTGGTGACCTTCCCTTCCCCGCCTTCCCACGGGTGGAATTTTCGCGTGGCGAGAATATCCGCCGCTTTGTCGGCCTGACCTGTGAGATGCCACAAATTGAGCAGTTCTGCGGTCATGTCGTCGCGTTTCAGAGCAATTTCCAGATTATTTTCCAGACGTGCCAGTCGTTTCTCCGGTGTGGCTCCGCTTAACTTATCCAGCAAATCCCGTTCGAAAAGCAGACGTGCATCCTGCGGCGCAAGCTGATAAGCATTATCAAGATAACGCGCGGCCAGCTCATAATCGTGTTGCTTATTCCACGCATGGATCGCTAACCCGCGCCAGCCGTCGGCAAACTCCGGTGACATCTCTACGCAACGCAGCCATAAAGAAATGGCTTTGTTGTAGCTACGCTTGTTGTAATAGAAGCAGGCCAGTAAATGACGGGCAAACCAGCACTCTTCAATACTCTCCAGCGCCGCCACTTCTTCCAGCGTATTCGGGAAACGGACAAACTGTGGGAAGACATCAATGGCTTTTGCGACCAGTTCGCCGCGTTCGGCTTTCGGCAGCAAGCTGGCTTGCAGGTAAAGCGGAAGCGTGCGCTGGCAGTCCAGTACGTTCAGCATCTCTGCCGCCAGGGCGGGCATTCCCCAGTTAATCAGTTGCCCGGCGGTCATCAGGGCGTTAACGTCGCGTCCCTGACACAGACCGCGCCACTGCGCGAGGGCTGATTCGCTACGACCATCGAACCAGTTCAGCCACCACAGAGTGGCGTTCAGCGGATAATCACGCAGCAGTTTCTCGCGCTGCAAACGCGCGTTGTCCTGACGACCACTTAACACCAGCAGCAGGTTATGCAGGCAAAGCACTTCCTGATTGGTTGGGCAGGCACGAAGACTTTGTTGGCAAAAATCCAGACCCGCGTCGAAGTTACCATTACGCGCAGCCAGCCGTGCCAGACCATAATAGCCGCCCGCTTTACTATTGCCGCTCCAGACCGCACGCCAGAAATCCTCTTCGGCCTGTTGATATTGTCCCTGACGTTCATAAGCACTGGCGCGAATCAAACTTGCCTGTCCACACTGCGGGTTTTTGTTCAGCGCATGTGCGCGTTTCAGCGCCTGACTGGCATACGCCACCGCTTGCGGGAAATCTGCGCGGTTATATTCCAGCATCGCCAGCGCCAGGTTACAGCGATAATCCAGCGGGTCCAGCGCCACGCCGCGCAGGTAGTAATCGAACGGTGAACGACTGGCGTGATGATATTGCTCCAGATGCTGACCGATAAACCAGGCTTCATCTGTACTGGCAATGTCTTGTGCAGCCAGTGGCGCTTTGGCAACGTCCGGCAACGGCAACTCTTGCGGCTGATGTTCCTGATAACTCAGTACAATATTGCCGTCAGCATCGGAAAGTTCGATGGTCAGTCTGTCAGGATTGATACCGTGCAACACGCCCTGGATGGCGGTCGCTGGTGTCAGGGCCACGGCATCATCGAGCAACGCGTTGCATTTGCCGATTTCGCGGATCGCCAGACGATATCCACTCAACGGGGAGATGGCATACAGCCCCCACTCAATCCCCCGCTCGCTACGCTGGAGTTTTATCACCGCATCGCGGGAGGCATTTTGCACCATGCCCAGAGAATGATAAGGCAGGAAATACTGCTCGAAACGCTTCTCTTCGTAAGCATCAAGCCAGGTAAAATCGGGCTGGTTATCGGCAAAAATACCGGTCATCAGTTCGATATACGGGCCGTTATTGTCAGTCAGGCTCTTATCCCACGCCTGGCCAAATTCACTGTGTCCCCAGCTCCACTGTTTTTTACCTGGCGCAATATGGTGGTTGGCAACGTGCAGCAAACCGCCATCTTCATCGTGACACCACGCACCGACAAAATCGTACTGCGATTTTTCGGCCATATATGAGGTTGGAACAGGCACATTTTTATAGCGAGAAATGTCCACTCCGGCGGAGTAGTCCACTTTGTAGTAGGTGCCGGTGGCGATGGGGAAAGCTGAAACAGCCCGTTTGCCGTGATCAAACACCGCAGTCACATCCGGCGGGAAAACGCTCTGATGCCCTTCACCACCTTTCACTGCCGGGTTGGCCCACCACAAGAAATGACGCGGCGTGGCGTTGCCGTTATAGACGCGGCTGGCGATTTCCAGCGCCGCCCGGTCAGGGCGCAGTGTGAAACCAGTCATCACTTGTAAACCGTGCATCGGCTCCGTTTCGCCGACCCACACCGTCTGTGCGCCGTCGTCATGGGCTTCGATGGTGAAATCAACGGGCATAAAGGTGGTCGGGCGATGGTGTTGTGGCCAGTTAAACTCAATCCCGCCCGAAATCCACGGCCCCAGCAGCCCCACCAGCGCCGGCTTAATGACTTCATTGTGATAGACAAAATCTCGCTGTTTCACTTTATCCCATGCGCGATGCACGCGACCGCCCAGTTCCGGCAGGATCATCACTTTGATGTAGTCGTTTTCCAGCCACACCGCCTGCCAGGATTTCAGGGTTTTCTGCTCGCTCAGCGTATCGGTCACGCCATAGGGATAAACCGCGCCGGACGATCCCTGATAAACGCGATTTTCCAGGAACATGGGATGTATATCCTGCGGCCCGGTTTCATAGGTCGGGATCTCAACGCGCTCTTGCCACACTTTTACTGGAGTCATGGTGCCCTCAATATTAACAAGACATACTGAATTAAAAGATTTGTGGCAGTGTATTGAACAATCTGGCACTGTTTTCGCGGAATAATCACGCAATTAACTAAACAAGGTTTAGTGAAGATGAGAGCCTGCATTAACAATCAACAGATCCGCCACCATAACAAATGCGTGATTCTGGAACTGCTGTACCGGCAAAAGCGTGCCAACAAGTCGACGCTGGCCCGGCTGGCGCAAATTTCAATTCCGGCGGTCAGTAATATTTTGCAGGAACTGGAAAACGAAAAGCGAGTGGTGAATATCGACGATGAAAGCCAGACGCGCGGGCATAGCAGCGGCACATGGCTGATTGCGCCGGAAGGTGACTGGACGCTATGCCTGAACGTGACGCCCACCAGCATTGAGTGCCAGGTCGCTAACGCTTGTTTAAGTCCGAAAGGCGAATTTGAATATTTTCAGATTGATGCACCGACACCGCAGGCACTGCTGTCCGAAATCGAAAAATGCTGGCATCGTCATCGCAAACTGTGGCCGGGCCGCACCATCAACCTGGCGCTGGCAATTCACGGTCAGGTTGATCCGGTAACTGGTGTATCGCAAACCATGCCGCAAGCCCCGTGGACCACGCCAGTTGAGGTGAAGTATCTGCTGGAAGAGAAGCTGGGCATTCGGGTGATGGTCGATAATGACTGCGTGATGCTGGCGCTGGCGGAGAAATGGCAAAATAATTCGCAGGGACGGGATTTCTGCGTGATCAACGTTGATTACGGCATTGGCTCGTCGTTCGTGATTAACGAGCAAATTTATCGCGGTAGTTTGTATGGTAGCGGGCAGATTGGTCACACCATTGT
This sequence comes from Escherichia sp. E4385, assembly GCF_963883145.1. Classification (NCBI taxonomy): domain Bacteria; kingdom Pseudomonadati; phylum Pseudomonadota; class Gammaproteobacteria; order Enterobacterales; family Enterobacteriaceae; genus Escherichia; species Escherichia sp. E4385. The sequence goes on along the minus strand of NZ_CAWOOJ010000006.1, from coordinate 45,627 downwards.
TAATCCGGATGGCGTCGCCTGCGACTGTGGACGTTATGGCTGCCTGGAAACCGTCGCCTCGTTAAGCGCATTAAAAAAACAGGCGCGAGTATGGCTAAAATCACAACCTGGCAATACTCAACTTGATCCAGAAAAACTGACTACAGCGCAATTAATCGCTGCCTGGCAGAGTGGAGAACAGTGGATCACCAGTTGGGTTGACCGCAGTGCCAACGCCATTGGTTTGAGTCTGTATAACTTCCTCAACATCCTCAATATTAATCAGATTTGGTTGTACGGTCGCAGCTGTGCCTTTGGTGAGAACTGGCTTAATACCATTATTCGCCAGACAGGATTTAACCCGTTCGACCGCGACGAAGGACCGAGCGTGAAAGCGACGCAAATTGGCTTCGGGCAATTAAGCCGCGCACAACAGGTGCTGGGAATTGGCTATTTGTATGTTGAGGCGCAGTTACGACAGATTTGATGGCGCGATAACGTAACAAGGCTTCCCGAAGGAAGCCTTGACGATCACAAACGTAAGATTGCCTGATGCGCTACGCTTATCAGGCCTACACGGATATTGCAATATATTGAATTTGCAAAGTTTTGTAGGCCGGATAAGGCGTTCACGCCGCATCCGGCATGAACAACGAGCACGTTGTCAGCAAATCACCGTTTCTCTTATGCGTAAACCGGGTAACGTGCGCAGATGTCGAGAACTTTACCTTTGATGCGCTCGATAACCGCTTCATCATTGATGCTGTCCAGCACGTCACACATCCAGCCAGCCAGTTCTTTCGCTTCTGCTTCTTTGAAGCCACGACGCGTAATCGCCGGAGTACCTACACGAATACCAGAAGTTACAAACGGGCTCTTCGGATCGTTCGGTACGCTGTTTTTGTTCACGGTGATATTGGCACGGCCCAGAGCGGCGTCTGCTTCTTTACCGGTCAGTTTTTTATCAACCAGATCAACCAGGAACAGGTGGTTATCAGTACCGCCAGAAACCACTTTGTAGCCGCGTTCCAGGAACACTTCTACCATCGCTTTAGCGTTTTTCGCGACCTGCTGCTGGTAAGTTTTGAACTCAGGCTCCATCGCTTCTTTCAGCGCTACTGCTTTACCCGCAATAACGTGCATCAGCGGACCGCCCTGACCACCAGGGAAAACGGCAGAGTTCAGTTTTTTGTACAGTTCTTCGCTACCGCCTTTCGCCAGGATCAGGCCGCCGCGCGGACCCGCCAGGGTTTTGTGAGTAGTGGTAGTCACTACGTGAGCATGAGGAACCGGGTTCGGGTAGACGCCAGCAGCAACCAGGCCCGCAACGTGCGCCATATCAACGAACAGGTAAGCACCGATGCTGTCAGCGATTTCACGCATTTTCGCCCAGTCAACCACGCCGGAATATGCAGAGAAACCACCGATAATCATTTTCGGTTTGTGTTCTTTGGCTTGTTTTTCCAGATCGGCGTAGTCGATATGGCCGGTAGCATCAATACCGTAAGGAACGATGTTGTACAGTTTACCGGAGAAGTTAACCGGAGAACCGTGAGTCAGGTGACCGCCATGCGCCAGGTTCATACCCAGAACGGTATCACCTGGTTCCAGCAGCGCGGTGTAGACCGCAAAGTTAGCCTGGGAGCCGGAGTGCGGCTGAACGTTAGCGTAATCAGCGCCGAACAGTTCTTTCGCGCGATCGATCGCCAGTTGTTCGACGATATCAACATACTCGCAACCGCCGTAGTAGCGCTTGCCCGGATAACCTTCAGCATATTTATTGGTCAGCTGAGAACCCTGCGCCTGCATTACGCGCGGGCTGGTGTAGTTTTCGGAGGCGATCAGTTCGATGTGCTCTTCCTGACGTACTTTTTCCTGCTCCATAGCCTGCCACAGTTCGGCATCATAATCGGCAATGTTCATTTCACGCTTTAACATCCGCATCTCCTGACTCAGCTAACAATAAAATTTTTTCGCCTAATTTTGGCGGTCCTGATGGACAACGGCGAACAGTATAACCGAATCATTGTGCGATAACAGGTCTTGACAAAGGAATTTACGCAAACGATTACCTTCAAGCTATGCAAGGCTTTGGAGAATAAAGGGCCTGCAACCGGAAACGGATTTCTTTTCAGGTTTGTGATGCAAATTTTTCACTTCATCACATTCTTGATGAAAAACACCAAAAGAACCATTTACAGTGCAGGGCTATTTTTTATAAGATGCATTTGAGATACATCAATTAAGATGCAAAAAAAGGAAGACCATATGCTTGACGCTCAAACCATCGCTACAGTAAAAGCCACCATCCCTTTACTGGTGGAAACAGGGCCAAAGTTAACCGCCCATTTCTACGACCGTATGTTTACTCATAACCCAGAACTCAAAGAAATTTTTAACATGAGTAACCAGCGTAATGGCGATCAACGTGAAGCCCTGTTTAACGCTATTGCCGCCTACGCCAGTAATATTGAAAACCTGCCTGCGCTGCTGCCAGCGGTAGAAAAAATCGCGCAGAAGCACACCAGTTTCCAGATCAAACCGGAACAGTACAACATCGTTGGCGAACACCTGTTGGCGACCCTGGACGAAATGTTCAGCCCAGGCCAGGAAGTGCTGGACGCGTGGGGTAAAGCCTATGGCGTACTGGCTAATGTATTTATCAATCGCGAGGCGGAAATCTATAACGAAAACGCCAGCAAAGCCGGTGGCTGGGAAGGTACTCGCGATTTCCGCATTGTGGCTAAAACGCCGCGCAGCGCGCTTATCACCAGCTTCGAACTGGAACCGGTCGACGGTGGCGCAGTGGCAGAATACCGTCCAGGACAGTATCTCGGCGTTTGGCTGAAACCAGAAGGTTTCCCGCATCAGGAAATTCGTCAGTACTCTTTGACTCGCAAACCTGATGGCAAAGGCTATCGTATTGCGGTGAAACGCGAAGATGGCGGGCAGGTATCCAACTGGCTGCACAATCACGCCAACGTTGGCGATGTCGTGAAACTGGTCGCTCCGGCGGGTGATTTCTTTATGGATGTGACAGATGACACGCCGGTAACACTGATCTCTGCGGGTGTAGGGCAAACGCCAATGCTGGCTATGCTCGATACGCTGGCAAAAGCAGGCCATAACGCCCAGGTAAACTGGTTCCACGCGGCAGAAAATGGCGATGTTCACGCCTTTGCTGATGAAGTTAAGGAACTGGGGCAAGCACTACCGCGCTTTACCGCGCATACCTGGTATCGCCAGCCGAGCGAAGCCGATCGCGCTAAAGGTCAGTTTGATAGCGAAGGCCTGATGGATTTGAGCAAACTGGAAGGTGCGTTCAGCGATCCGGCCATGCAGTTCTATCTCTGCGGTCCGGTTGGCTTCATGCAGTTTGCCGCGAAACAGTTAGTGGACCTGGGTGTGAAGCAGGAAAACATTCATTACGAATGCTTTGGCCCGCATAAAGTGCTGTGATTTGATGTTGCCGGATGGAAACATCCGGCAACCATGACGCGGTTTAAATCGCCGCGTCGTCCTCTTCGCCGGTACGGATACGAATGACCCGTGCCACGTCAAAGACGAAAATTTTACCGTCACCAATTTTACCGGTTTGCGCCGTACGAATAATCGTGTCTACGCAGATATCGACAATGTCGTCCGGCACGACGATCTCAATTTTCACCTTCGGCAGAAAATCCACCATATATTCCGCACCGCGATACAGCTCAGTGTGGCCTTTCTGACGCCCAAAGCCTTTCACTTCGGTCACGGTCATGCCGGTAATACCGACTTCGGCCAGTGCTTCACGGACATCGTCCAGCTTGAAGGGTTTAATAATCGCATCAATCTTTTTCATGCTATTCCTTGAAAAGGTCGCCTGTCTTTTGATCTGCTAAACGTAACACATTACACCGATTCATTCCTTGAAATCGTTTGCATCCAGCTCGTGTCGGGAAAGCAGTTTATAAAATTCTGTCCGGTTGCGCCCCGCCATTCTCGCCGCGTGAGTGACGTTGCCTTTAGTGATTTGCAGCAGCTTGCGCAGGTAGTTGAGTTCAAACTGATTACGCGCCTCAACAAAGGTGGGCAGCGCCGTGTTTTCGCCCTCCAGCGCTTGCTCCACCAGCGCATCACTAATCACCGGAGATGATGTCAGCGCCACGCACTGTTCAATCACGTTCACCAACTGGCGCACATTTCCCGGCCAGCTGGCAGTCATCAGGCGTTTCATCGCATCCGTGGAGAACGCGCGGACAAACGGTTTATGCCGTACTGCTGCCTGACGCAATAAGTGGTTTGCCAGTAGCGGAATGTCTTCCGTGCGCTCCGCCAGTGCCGGAATTTTAAGGCTGACAACGTTGAGGCGGTAATAGAGATCTTCGCGAAATTCCCCGCGCGCCATCGCTTTTGGTAAGTCGCGGTGGGTCGCAGAAATAATCCGCACGTCGATATCAATATCGCGGTTACTGCCCAGCGGGCGGACTTTTCGCTCCTGCAATACGCGCAGCAATTTTACCTGTAACGGCGTAGGCATATCGCCAATCTCATCGAGAAACAGCGTACCGCCTTCCGCCGCCTGGAATAAACCTTCGCGATTGCTGACGGCACCAGTAAACGCGCCGCGTGCATGACCAAACAGCTCCGACTCCAGCAACTGCTCGGGCAATGCGCCACAGTTAATGGCAATAAACGGCTTGCTGTTACGCGGGCTGGCGTTGTGGATAGCCTGGGCAAAAATCTCTTTCCCGGTGCCGCTCTGACCGTTAATCAAAACGCTAACGTCTGATTGCGCCACCAGCCGCGCCTGTTCCAGCAAACGCAGCATCAGCGGGCTGCGAGTGACAATCGCCTCGCGCCAACGTTCGTCGGTGGCTGGGGCGGATTGCTCCAGCGCATCATCAATTGCCTGATATAACGCGTCTTTATCGACGGGCTTAGTGAGGAAACTAAACACGCCCTGCTGTGTCGCGGCAACGGCATCGGGAATGGAACCATGCGCGGTGAGGATGATTACCGGCATACCTGGCTGCACTTTCTGGATTTCAGCAAACAGTTGCATACCATCCATTTCATCCATCCGCAGGTCGCTGATGACTAAATCCACTTTTTCACGATTCAGTATCCGCAGCCCCTCGGCACCACTTTCTGCCGTGACCACGCTGTAGCCTTCGCTGGTCAGGCGCAGGCCAAGTAATTTCAGTAATCCCGGATCGTCATCGACCAATAATAAATGCGCAGGTTTATGGCTCATCAGGGGTGACCTCATGGGTGGATGGCGCGTTTTTTTCACTCTCGTGCGGCGTGTCCGGTGGGAAATTTCCGGCCGGTTTGCGAGTCGAGAGTTGGCGTTCAATATCCGTCAGGTTCTCCAGCTTGCGGGTGGTAAGTTCCAGTTGTTGCTGTAGAACGTGATGCTGCTGGCGCAGGGCGTCCAGTTCGCTGTCGCTGGATTGCTGGAGTTTACTGTAACGTAGGCGCTCTTCCGCCAGTTGCAGTTGCAGCGCCTGTCCGTCGCGCCAGAGTTGATACAACGGGCGAACCTGCGCCGGGATCTCTGTACTTAACGCATCAATGCGCGCGACCAGTTGGCGGCGCTCAAAAGGCGTGATTTTGGCATCGGCAAGCAAAATCCCCTGCTTAAAGGTATTTTGCCAGCTGCCATCACCATACTTGCGCGCTTCCTGACGCGACTGCGCTGGCATCAAGCGGTTGGCGCAATCCATCGCCCGTAGCCAGTAAAGCGGGTTAGTTTCAGTTGATTTACCTTGCAGCGCCCAGATGTCGCTACATTCAGTAGGAAGATAATCAGCCAGTTGATAAACCGGGATTTTTTCTTCCACTGGCGCATTAATGGCTGGCTTATTGTGATTCTGCACGCAGCCCAGCAGCGCCAGACAAGGCAACCCTGCCAGCCACAGCCGTCGGGATAAAAATCGTTGAAAAATGTGTCGCATATTCACCAGACTCAGAGCCTATCCCAGTGGGCGTAATTGTTGCAGGCAGTTTGGACACGGACAGCGCGGAGAAACCGGAGCGTACACGTAGTACGTGAGGATTTCGAGCACTGCCCGGGGCCGAACTGGCAAATAAAATAGCCTAATGGGATAGGCCTTAACATTATTTCGTGTTTTTCGACGAAGGCAATTCAATGCGGAAGCAAACGTCTTGCCCGCTCTCGTCGACCAGATACAGTTCCCCCTGCATACGGCGAATACAATCCCTGGCAATGCTTAATCCCAGACCGCTCCCCTTCACCGCCCCTTTTCGCTGGTGACTTCCCTGAAAAAAGGGTTCGAAGATCATGGCGCGTTCCTCTTGCGGAATGGGCGTGCCTGTATTGGTGACATCAATATAAACCCGTGCGCCATGTAAACTGCTGCGAAGGCAAATGTTACCGGATTCAGCCCCGTAGTGCACCGCATTGGAGTAAAGATTATCCAGCACGCTCATCAGCAACATGGGTTCCGCCAGGCATGCTGTTGCCTTGAGATCAACGTCGGTATGCATCATTTTAGTCCGAGCTGGCAGACTGTGAGCGGAAACTACCGTCTCCACCAACGGTGCTAACTCAACATTCTCCAGTTCCACCGCGCCATCTGCCTGTTTACGGTTGTAATCAAGCAGTTGTTCTATCAGTTTTTGCAAATTGCGGCTGCTGCTATCAAGGATGCTCACCACCTCTTTTTGCTCTGGCGTAAGCGGCCCGACAACCTGGTCAGCCAGTAATTCAGTGCCCTCGCGCATACTCGCCAGTGGCGTTTTTAATTCATGAGATAAATGTCTTAAAAATTGATGGCGCTGGGATTCCAGCCATGACAGGCGTTCACTTAACCAAAGAATACGTTGCCCTACCGAGCGTAACTCGCTCGGTCCACTAAACGAGACGCTATTACCCAGTGAGCGTCCTTCCCCCAGACGGTTGATCATCCGCTCGATATTTTTCACCGGACCAATAATCATTCGGGTGAAAAGCAGCACCATTATCAGACTCACCAGAAACAACACCAGTGACTGCCAGCCGAAATACTGCCCGCGTTCGGCTATCTCTCGCTGGAGTTGCTGCCCGCGTGAAAACACCACGGTGCGCGTGGCCTGTACCATTTCGGCATTGGCATTGGCAAAAGCTTCCAGACGCGCGGCAGCCGCCGCATCCGGCCCACTGTTGTTACACTGGAGTTGGGCAAGATTGTTCAAATCCTGACGCAATGCCTGGTAAAGTTTATCGTCCGGCAGCACGCCAGCGTGGGCATCGAGCATTTCGCTGTAACGTTTACGCTGGCTTTGATAGACCTTCGCCAGGGTTGAGTCGTCCAGCACGCAATACTGACGGTAGCTACGCTCCATCTCCAGTGCCGCATTAGTCATTGCCTCACTGCGCCGGGCGTCAATAAGCGTTGTGCGATTGACCAGCGCCGCCTGATCGCTAAGCGCATTAAGGCTTTGCCAGGCTTGCCATGCCAGTACCAGCAGAGGCAGCAGAATCAGCAAGAATGCCAGCATGACTAATTGTCGTAATGAACGGGGAAAAACAGGCCAGCGTTTCAAGGTGTTACTCTCGTCAGACGCGAATAGCCTGATGCTAACCGAGGGGGAGTTCAGATACAACAAAGCCGGGAATTACCCGGCTTTGTTGTGGAATAAGGCGGTGCCTAACTCGACGTTTCGCCCGATGGTTGATATAGCTACGCTGATATCAGAAGTTGGACGGCAGGCACCTTGTTGTGCGTCATTCGAATTTTATGTAGCACGTCCCGAAGGGGCTGACATAAGTGGGTGAATGAGCCACTGGTTATTATTATGCAGTAACTGTGCCAATAAATAAAATGGTTTGATAACGTACTGATAAAACATAGCTTTAATGGATTAATGGCTGTTCCACTGGTTGACTATAAATCAGCCAGTGTGTCGCTTAAAAGAGACGCCCAAAGCTTAAATTATTCGTTTTAAATTAAATCAATAAGTTATATGTCACCTATAAGCGACACGGCAAACCACCCATTGTCGTGATTTACAGACACAAAAAAAGCTCCCGGAGTTGGGAGCTTATAATTGTTGGCGAAGTGGTTGTGTGTAATGCCGGATGCGGCGTGAAAGCCTTATCCGACCTACAAAACAATGGGTTGCGTGGAATTTCCGCAGCCTTACCCCAGCTGCTTACGCGCATTACGGAAAATACGCATCCATGGGCCATCCTCGCCCCAGTTTTCCGGATGCCAGGAGTTGCTGACAGTACGGAAAACACGTTCCGGGTGCGGCATCATAATGGTGACACGACCGCTTTCGGTAGTGACCGCCGTAATACCGTTCGGGGAACCGTTCGGGTTAGCCGGGTAGGTTTCGGTGACTTTGCCGAAATTATCGACATAGCGCAGCGCAACCAGCCCTTTGCTTTCCAGTGCCGCCAGATGCGCCGCGTCGCGTACTTCAACGCGCCCTTCACCGTGAGACACAGCAATCGGCATCTGCGAGCCCACCATCCCCTGCAACAGCAGAGACGGGCTTTGGGTCACTTCAACCAGGCTGAAACGCGCTTCAAAGCGATCGGAGGTGTTACGCACGAAACGAGGCCACAGCTCGCTACCTGGGATCAGCTCACGCAGATTAGACATCATCTGGCAACCGTTACATACCCCCAGCGCCAGCGTTTGCGGACGATGGAAGAAGGTTGCAAACTCATCGCGTACACGGTTGTTGAACAGAATAGACTTCGCCCAACCTTCACCGGCACCCAGCACATCACCGTAGGAGAAACCACCGCACGCGACCAGGGCGTGGAAATCCTCCAGACCAGTGCGTCCAGCCAGCAGATCGCTCATATGCACGTCGATAGCATCGAAGCCCGCACGATGGAAAGCTGCCGCCATTTCAACATGCGAGTTCACGCCTTGCTCACGCAGTACGGCAACTTTCGGGCGCGCGCCAGTAGCGATAAACGGAGCTGCTACATCTTCGTTAATATCGAACGACAGTTTCACATTCAGGCCCGGATCAGCGTCGTTGGATTTCGCCTGATGTTCCTGATCGGCGCACTCCGGGTTGTCACGCAGGCGCTGCATCTGCCAGGTGGTTTCTGCCCACCAGACACGCAACGTAGTACGGCTTTCGCTGAATACAGCCTGCCCGTTGGCGGTAATCACAAAACGGTCACCGGAAACCGCCTGGCCAACATAATGGACGCACTCAGCAAGGCCATGCTGTGCCAGTACCGCTTCGACCGCTTCACGGTCAGCGGCACGAACCTGAATCACCGCTCCCAGTTCTTCGTTAAACAACGCCGCCAGGCGATCGTCGCCCAGAGAGGCGATATCCGCTTCAATGCCGCAATGACCGGCAAATGCCATTTCCGCCAGCGTCACCAACAGACCACCATCAGAGCGGTCGTGGTACGCGAGCAGCTTACGCTGTGCAACCAGCGCCTGAATCGCGTCATAGAAGCCTTTCAGTTGTGCGACGTCGCGCACATCAGCCGGTTTGTCGCCAAGCTGACGATAAACCTGCGCCAGCGCCGTTGCGCCCAGCGCATTATTGCCAAGGCCCAGATCAATCAGCAACAGTGCGTTATCTTCGGTAGAAAGCTGCGGCGTGATGGTGTGACGCACATCTTCCACGCGGGCAAATGCAGAAATCACCAGCGACAGCGGCGACGTCATTTCACGCTCTTCGTTACCTTCCTGCCAGCGGGTTTTCATCGACATAGAGTCTTTACCCACCGGGATCGTCAGGCCCAGCACCGGACAAAGCTCTTCACCCACGGCTTTAACAGCTTCATACAGGCCAGCATCTTCGCCAGGGTGGCCTGCCGCCGCCATCCAGTTGGCGGAAAGTTTAATGCGTTTGATATCGCCAATTTGTGTTGCGGCGATGTTGGTTAACGCTTCACCGACCGCCAGACGGGCAGAAGCGGCGAAATCCAGCAGCGCAACTGGCGCACGTTCGCCAATTGCCATCGCTTCACCGTAGTAGCTGTCGAGGCTGGCAGTAGTGACCGCACAGTTAGCGACCGGCACCTGCCACGGGCCAACCATCTGATCGCGCGCCACCATGCCGGTTACGCTACGGTCGCCAATGGTCACAAGGAAGGTTTTCTCCGCCACGGTCGGCAGATGCAGCACACGTTTCACCGCGTCAGCAATGGTGATCCCTTCACGGACCAGCGCGTCGCCTTTCGCTTTCAGCGTTTGCACATCGCGGGTCATCTTCGGTGTTTTACCAAGCAGTACGTCCAGCGGCAGATCGATCGGCTGATTATCAAAATGACGATCGTGTAGGGAGAGATGCAGTTCTTCGGTCGCTTCACCAATCACCGCGTAGGGCGCGCGTTCACGCTTACACAGTTCGTCAAACAGCGGTAACTGATCGGCAGCAACCGCCAGCACGTAACGTTCCTGGGATTCGTTACACCAGATTTCCAGCGGGCTCATGCCCGGTTCGTCGCTCAGGATGTCGCGCAGTTCAAATTTACCGCCGCGCCCGCCGTCGCTTACCAGTTCCGGCATCGCGTTAGAAAGACCGCCTGCGCCAACGTCGTGGATAAACAGGATTGGGTTGGCATCACCAAGCTGCCAGCAACGGTCGATCACTTCCTGGCAACGACGTTCCATTTCCGGGTTGTCGCGCTGAACAGAAGCAAAGTCGAGGTCGGCATCAGATTGACCAGACGCCATAGAAGACGCTGCACCGCCGCCAAGACCAATGTTCATAGCCGGACCGCCGAGAACGACCAGCTTCGCACCAACGTTGATCTCGCCTTTTTGTACGTGATCGGCGCGAATGTTGCCGATCCCGCCCGCCAGCATGATCGGTTTGTGATAACCGCGCAGCTCTTCGCCGTTGTGGCTGTTCACTTTTTCTTCATAAGTACGGAAGTAGCCGTTCAGTGCCGGACGACCAAATTCGTTGTTAAATGCCGCGCCGCCCAGCGGACCTTCGGTCATGATGTCCAGCGCGGTGACAATGCGCTCAGGCTTACCGAAATCTTCTTCCCACGGCTGTTCAAAGCCAGGAATACGCAGGTTGGAAACGGAGAAACCGACCAGACCGGCTTTCGGCTTCGCGCCGCGTCCGGTGGCGCCTTCATCACGGATTTCACCACCAGACCCCGTCGCCGCGCCCGGCCACGGAGAAATCGCCGTCGGGTGATTGTGAGTTTCGACTTTCATCAGAATATGCGCCGGTTCCTGATGGAAATCGTAGCGGCCCGTTTCGTGGTCAGCAAAGTAGCGGCCTACTTCAGAACCTTCCATCACCGCGGCGTTATCTTTATACGCAGAGAGAACGTGATCCGGCGTGGTTTCGAAGGTATTTTTGATCATCTTGAACAGCGATTTCGGCTGCTGTTCACCGTCGATAATCCAGTCGGCGTTAAAAATTTTGTGGCGGCAGTGCTCAGAGTTCGCCTGGGCGAACATATACAGCTCGATGTCGTTCGGATTACGACCAAGCTTTGTGAAAGCATCCTGCAGATAGTCAATTTCATCGTCCGCCAGTGCCAGGCCGAGACGCAGGTTAGCGTCGATCAGCGCCTGACGGCCCTGCCCCAGTAAATCAACGCTGGTGACTGGAGTCGGTTGATGATGCGCAAACAGCTGCTCTGCATCATCTAAAGCAAAAAAGACCGTTTCCATCATACGGTCGTGTAGTTCAGCGGTAACCTGCTGCCACTGTTCATTGGTCAGCGTAGCGGCTTCTACATAGTAAGCCACGCCGCGCTCAAGGCGGTTTACCTGTTGCAGCCCGCAGTTATGGGCGATATCGGTCGCTTTTGAAGACCAGGGAGAGATGGTGCCTGGGCGCGGGGTCACCAGCAGTAATTTGCCTTCCGGGGCATGGCTGGCGAGTGCCGGACCATATTTCAACAGGCGTTCAAGTTGCGCGTGCGCTTCTTCGTTTAACGGCGCATTGAGGTCAGCAAAATGGACATACTCGGCGTAAATGTTGTGAACCGGGAGCCTGGCAGCCTGAAAACGCGCCAGCAGTTTATTGATTCGGAATGCCGACAGTGCAGGCGAACCACGCAGAATTTCCATCATAAGTCTCTCGTCTTCTAAGCTTTCGGTGTACCCAAGGGGGGGAAACGGGCGTCATTATAAAGAATCTGCTGCGCTGACGAAACCGTTTGCGTGGAAATAAAATCACCATCGTGAATTAGCAACGCGTGCCGCCAATGGCTGTAATAAGTTGCCAACTGGCACAGGTTTACGCAAAATGCCGCTCATTGATGATTATACCTTTGTTTAGCATATCGTTTTTTCAAGCCAGGACACGAACGACACAGAGAATTAACTAATTGAAAAAATTAAAGATTAATTATCTGTTCATTGGCATTCTGGCACTGCTTCTCGCGGTAGCTCTCTGGCCATCTATTCCTTGGTTTGGTAAAGCCGACAACCGTATCGCCGCCATTCAAGCGCGGGGAGAATTGCGCGTGAGCACCATTCATACTCCCCTCACATGGAATGAGATTAACGGTAAATCTTCCGGGCTGGATTATGAGTTGGCCAAACAATTTGCCGACTACCTCGGCGTGAAACTGAAAGTGACCGTACGGCAGAATATCAGCCAGTTGTTTGACGATCTCGACAACGGCAACGCCGACCTGCTGGCAGCAGGTCTGGTTTATAACAGTGAGCGGGTAAAAAACTATCAGCCTGGTCCTACCTATTATTCCGTTTCACAACAACTGGTTTACAAAGTGGGTCAATATCGCCCACGCACGCTGGGCAATTTGACGGCGGAACAGCTCTCCATCGCACCTGGACACGTCGTCGTTAACGATCTACAAAGACTGAAAGAAACTAAATTCCCGGATTTAAGCTGGAAGGTGGACGACAAAAAAGGCTCAGCGGAATTACTGGAAGATGTCATCGGAGGTAAGCTGGATTACACCATTGCTGATTCTGTCGCCATCAGCCTGTTCCAGCGAGTTCACCCGGAACTCGCCGTGGCACTCGATATCACCGATGAACAACCAGTGACCTGGTTTAGCCAGTTAGATGACGATAATACCCTTTCCGCAGCTCTGCTCGACTTCTTCAACAAAATGAATGAGGACGGCACGCTGGCACGCATTGAAGAGAAATACCTGGGGCATGGCGATGATTTTGATTATGTCGATACGCGCACATTTTTACGCGCCGTCGATGCGGTGCTGCCACAATTAAAACCTTTGTTTGAGAAATACGCCGAGGAAATTGACTGGCGTTTGCTGGCGGCTATTGCTTACCAGGAATCACATTGGGACGCGCAGGCCACCTCGCCGACCGGTGTGCGCGGCATGATGATGTTGACCAAAAATACCGCGCAAAGCCTGGGCATTACCGATCGTACCGATGCTGAACAAAGCATCAGCGGCGGCGCGCGTTATTTGCAGGATATGATGAGTAAAGTGCCGGAAAGCGTGCCAGAAAATGAACGGATTTGGTTTGCGCTCGCCGCTTACAATATGGGTTATGCGCATATGCTGGATGCTCGCGCCCTGACGGCAAAAACCAAAGGTAATCCAGACAGTTGGACCGATGTTAAACAACGTCTGCCTTTACTTAGCCAGAAACCCTATTACAGCAAGCTGACTTACGGTTATGCGCGGGGACATGAAGCTTACGCCTATGTCGAGAATATCCGTAAGTATCAGATTAGTCTGGTGGGGTATCTGCAAGAGAAAGAAAAGCAGGCAACAGAAGCGGCGATGCAGCTGGCTCAGGATTATCCGGCAGTGTCGCCAACAGAATTGAGTAAAGGGAAATTTCCTTTTCTCTCGTTTCTTTCACAGTCGTCATCTAACTATCTGACACACTCCCCTTCGCTGCTGTTTTCCAGGAAGGGAAGTGAAAAGAAGCAAAATTAATCCGCAGAAGATTGCGCTTTTTTCTGCGCTTTGATTTCCTGACGGCGCATGCGAAAGAAGTCGCTGAGCAGCGCTGCACACTCTTCCGCCAATATCCCTTCCGTGATTTCCACCCGGTGATTCATGCCCGGATGGTGCAACACATCCATTAATGATCCGGCAGCCCCCGTTTTCGCATCTCGTGCACCAAAAACTACACGACCAATCCGGCTGTGAATCATCGCTCCGGCGCACATCACACACGGCTCCAGCGTGACATATAATGTGGCGTCGATCAGGCGATAATTTTGCATCACCAGACCGCCCTGACGCAGGGCCATGATTTCAGCGTGCGCGGTAGGATCATGCCGACCAATCGGACGATTCCAGCCCTCGCCGATTACCCGGTTGTTATGCACCAATACCGCGCCGACCGGTACTTCCCGCTCGTCCCAGGCACGCTTTGCCAGCGTCATGGCATGGCGCATCCAGTATTCGTGACTAAATTCGACTTCAGACAAAAAGAAAACTCCGGTTATAAAAGCGCGGCGCATTATACACGGACGCTATGCTTTACTCTATTCCAGTTGCTGGAGTTCACCGCGCGGGGTTACTCGCCAACGATGCTGGCAGAAATAAAGCAGCGGGTTGTCCTGATTACTGTCGCTGTAACCACTGTACAACCGCAGTGGCGTGCCGATTTTGCGTTCCAGTTGCGCGACCTTCTCATGCCCGAGGCAACGCATTGTCAATACCCAGCCGCCATAACCACGCTGAATTTGGCTGGCGATAAGATTCACCCGCGGTAACCAGGGCGTATCGAAATAGACCGCCTCAACCAGCGGCTGTGGAGAACCGGTAATCAACCAGATATCAGCATCGGAACTGAGCAAGTAGGTGGTCAGGCGCTCTTGCACCAGCGGAAAGGCAGTAACATTGTCGCGAAACCAGTGTACAAAATCGGCTTGTAATGCCTGTAAACGCGCTTCGCTGTGACCAAAAGTGCATCCCCACAATAGCAGACTCATCGGCCAGCGCGCAGCACGGCCTTTTATCAATAATGCCATGGCAATAACCGGCAATAGCGGCAGGACAAGCAGTGTATTCAGCGGTTGGCGACGCAGTAAGTAGCGCAGAAAACTACCGAACATATCCTGTTGATGCAATGTTCCATCTAAGTCAAAAAACACCACACGACGCTCGTGAGTTGCCAAACCATACTCCTCTGGACTGAAACATCCTGATTAATCATCGCTACTACATAGCCTAACAGATAGATCATCACTTTTCCGGCAACAATCTACCGTATAATGCTGAATGGAATTTTTAATTCATAGATCTTACAAGCTATGGAATATAATATTCACTCGCTTATGTCTCATATTGCCTGTTGTCGCCATTATTTCATCGCGAGGAAAGATATGAACGGCTTACTTCGTATTCGTCAGCGTTACCAGCAGCTTGCCCAGAGTGATAAAAAACTGGCGGACTATCTCCTGCTACAACCTGATACGGCGCGCCATTTAAGTTCGCAGCAATTGGCCAACGAAGCTGGGGTCAGTCAATCCAGCGTGGTGAAATTCGCACAAAAACTCGGCTATAAAGGTTTTCCAGCCTTAAAACTGGCGTTAAGCGAAGCTCTGGCGAGCCAGCCGGAATCCCCTTCTGTCCCCATTCATAACCAAATTCGCGGTGATGATCCGCTGCGACTGGTGGGTGAAAAACTCATAAAAGAAAACACGGCAGCCATGTATGCGACGCTGAACGTTAACAGTGAAGAGAAATTGCATGAATGCGTGGTGATGCTGCGTTCTGCGAGGCGGATTATTTTAACTGGCATTGGTGCTTCGGGTCTGGTAGCGCAAAACTTTGCCTGGAAACTGATGAAGATTGGTTTCAATGCTGCCGCAGAACGCGATATGCATGCGTTGCTCGCTACTGTACAGGCATCTTCACCGGACGACCTGTTATTAGCCATCTCTTACACTGGTGTACGACGTGAGTTAAATCTCGCGGCAGATGAGATGCTGCGCGTGGGTGGAAAGGTGCTGGCAATTACCGGTTTCACGCCGAATGCTCTGCAACAACGAGCGTCCCACTGCCTGTATACGATTGCCGAAGAACAGGCGACGAATAGTGCATCGATCTCCGCTTGTCACGCTCAGGGAATGCTTACAGATTTGCTGTTCATTGCGCTAATTCAGCAGGACCTGGAACTGGCCCCTGAGCGCATTCGCCACAGCGAGGCACTGGTGAAAAAACTGGTTTGAGCAAAGAATGCGCGTATAATGCCCGCCCGGTTTGTGTTGTTTTGAGAGTTTCCTTATGGCGCTGTTAATCACTAAAAAATGCATCAATTGTGATATGTGTGAACCTGAATGCCCGAATGAGGCGATTTCAATGGGTGATCATATCTACGAGATTAACAGCGATAAGTGTACCGAATGCGTAGGTCACTACGAGACGCCAACCTGCCAGAAGGTGTGTCCGATCCCTAATACTATTGTGAAGGATCCGGCGCATGTCGAGACAGAAGAGCAGTTGTGGGATAAATTTGTGCTAATGCATCACGCAGATAAAATTTAATATTCTGCTCCTGAAGTAGAATATTAATTATTTATAGACAAAAGCTTAACGCTATTATATTTATTAAAATGATGACAACAGCATAATCATTTATCAAATGAATTCATATAATATCTGCGCAGACGTTTATTTATAATTATTAAAGGCGCGCCTGGCTGGTTAACCTGACGCGCCTTAAGTACGTTTCCTTGTGTTATAAGAACAGAAGGATCAGCTGTAAAACAGCAATGATGACTTTAATGACCCGTTTAAACAGGTATCGACAATCAGCCATTCGTTTTTCCTTAAACAAGGAATGCAGCCGTTCAGATTAGCCCTTACATCTCCCCAAAACCGAACGTGCGAGTTATTGAGGATGCATGCTGCACTCCACACCAGAGCTTTGACGACACCACTCGTTTCAATGGGGGAATTCAGTGGCATGGTGTAAAGCACAGCAAAATCGCCAATAACGAAACCAATTTTAATGTACTTACGAATTTGCGGTCACGTTAATATTTCCATCAATATCGCTTTCTTCGTAAAGGCTCGAGTTTTTATGATAAAGATTGCAAGTTGCTTGTAAAAGATAACCACCCTGATCCATAATCGCTGTTGTTGAGGGTGCATGCTGTACAAAATTAAAGTTATAAAGTAAAACCCCCGTTCCTTACCAGTTCGGGGGTTTTACTTTATAAAGAGAACGGTATTATTTTAACTTTCAATAATTACCGTGGCGCAAGCATAATGACGTTCATCTGCAAGCGTCACATGCATATGTGCGACGCCCAGCTTTTCCGCCAGTTTTAATGCCTCGCCCCACAGTCGCAACCGTGGCTTACCAAGCTCATCGTTGAATACTTCAAACTGATTAAACGCCAGGCCATTGCGGATCCCGGTTCCAAACGCTTTTGCCGCCGCTTCTTTCACAGCAAAACGCTTCGCCAGAAAACGCACTGGCTGTTGGTGCGTTTTCCAGATTTCCCATTCGTTATCGCTTAATACGCGGCGAGCCAGGCGCTCACCGGATCGGGCGATCACCGCTTCAATGCGAGCGATCTCCACGATATCCGTGCCTAAACCTAATATTGCCATTAGCCACGCGCTTCCAGCATCAGACGCTTCATTTCTGCCACCGCATCTTTCAGTCCGGTCATCACTGCACGACCAATAATGGCATGGCCGATATTCAGTTCATGCATCTCAGGAATGGCGGCAATAGCTTTCACGTTGTGATAGGTCAGACCGTGGCCGGCGTTAACTTTCAGACCGAGGCTTGCGGCAAAGGTCGCAGCTTTAGCAATGCGCGCCAGCTCTTGCGCCTGTTCAGCGTCAGTTTTGGCATCGGCATAACAACCAGTATGGATCTCGATAAACGGGGCGCCTACCTCTGCTGCAGCTTTGATCTGCTCTTCATCTGCGTCAATAAACAGAGAAACCTGAATCCCGGCACCCGCCAGACGTTTACAGGCATCGCGCATTTTGTCACGCTGACCTGCGACGTCCAGGCCTCCTTCAGTTGTCACTTCCTGGCGCTTTTCCGGTACCAGGCAGCAAAAATGAGGCTTCGTCTCAATGGCAATCGCCAGCATCTCTTCGGTCACCGCCATTTCCAGATTCATGCGGGTATCCAGCGTCTGACGCAGGATGCGCACGTCGCGGTCAGTAATGTGGCGACGATCTTCACGCAAATGCACGGTAATGCCATCCGCGCCAGCCTGCTCGGCAATAAACGCGGCCTGCACCGGATCGGGGTAAGCAGTACCACGTGCATTACGCAGCGTTGCGATATGGTCAATGTTGACGCCCAACAGTAATTCAGCCATGACAATCCTCATCAGTCATTATGTGTTTGCACTGTTCGCTTAGGTATAAACTGCCGGAACAGTTCCCTGCTCTTTAATGGTTTACCGCCAAGATACGGCTTAAGCGCCATGCGGGTAAAGCGTTTCGCGGCACGCAATGTGTCTGCGTCAGGAAATTCCCGCGTGTGTAACGCTTTCAACTGCCTCCCGGTGAAGGTTTTATTGTCGATAACGACGCTTGCGATAAACCCTTTTTCTTCGCGATAACGATACGTCATGGTGTCATCCACCGGTTCGCCGCTACCTGCACAATGGGTAAAATTGACGCCATAACCCAGATGCCCGAGCAATGCCAGCTCAAAGCGGCGCAACGCGGGTTCCGGTGTGCCAGTAGCCCCTGCCAGAGACTGGATGCAGTGTAAGTAATCGAAAAAGAGTTCCGAAAAGCGAGTCTCGTATTCCAGCACGCGGGAGAGAAGCTCGTTGATGTACAGACCGCTGTAAAGCGTGATACCGCTTAATGGCAGCGCCAATGAGACAGCTTCAGCACTGCGCAGTGTTTTGACTTCACCGCGCCCACCGAAGCGAAGCAAGAGAGGCGTGAAAGGCTGTAATGCACCTTTCAGGGTAGAGCGTTTAGAACGTGCGCCTTTGGCAACCAGACGCACGCGACCCGATTCCTCCGTGAAGACGTCCAGCATCAGGCTGGTTTCGCTCCACGGGCGACTATGCAGGACAAATGCGCGCTGCCAGCCTTCCATCATACTCGTCGCCTTTCAAGTTGCAGGTGCCCTGGCTGCACCCGTTCACCCTGGTCACTTACTTTAGTAAGCTCCCAGGGATTCACGGTTTTGCCGCCTTCCTGCACCTCGAAAGTCATAGAGTATGCTAATTAAAGATCGTCAACGTAACCGAGACTACGCAGTGCGCGTTCGTCGTCGGCCCAGCCGGATTTCACTTTTACCCACAGTTCAAGATGGACAGGCGCTTCGAACATTTCCTGCATGTCTTTACGCGCTTCAATACCGATGGTTTTAATCTTGGCTCCTTTGTTGCCAATGACCATCTTCTTCTGCCCTTCACGCTCAACGAGAATCAAACCGTTGATGTCGTAACCACCACGTTCATTGGTGACAAAACGTTCGATCTCCACGGTCACGGAGTACGGCAGTTCTGCACCGAGGAAACGCATCAGTTTTTCACGGATGATTTCAGAAGCCATAAACCGCTGTGAGCGATCGGTGATGTAATCTTCCGGGAAGTGATGCGTCGCTTCAGGCAGATGCTTACGCACGATTGCCGCAATAGTGTCAACATTCAGCCCGGTTTCGGCAGAGATCGGCACAATATCGAGGAAATTCATCTGGCTTGACAGGAACTGCAGATGCGGCAGCAGATCGGCTTTCTCCTGCACGTTGTCCACTTTGTTCACCGCGAGGATCACCGGCGCTTTGCCATCACGCAGCTTGTTGAGCACCATTTCATCGTCCGGCGTCCAACGGGTGCCTTCAACGACAAAAATCACCAGCTCAACGTCGCCAATGGAGCTGCTCGCCGCTTTGTTCATCAGGCGGTTAATAGCACGCTTCTCTTCCATATGCAGGCCCGGGGTATCGACGTAGATCGCCTGATACGCGCCTTCAGTATGGATACCCACAATGCGGTGACGCGTTGTCTGCGCTTTGCGGGAAGTGATGGAGATTTTCTGCCCCAACAGTTTGTTCAGCAGCGTGGATTTGCCAACGTTCGGACGTCCGACGATGGCAATAAATCCGCAGTAACTTTTATCGATGCTCATTCCAGCTCCAGTTTTTTCAACGCCTGTTCGGCGGCAGCCTGCTCAGCCTTACGACGGCTTGAACCTGTGCCAACCACCGGTTCACTCAGGCCGCTGACCTGGCAGTGGATAGTAAATTCCTGATCGTGCGCTTCGCCACGTACCTGAACTACCAGATAAGTCGGCAGCGGCAGATGGCGACCCTGCAAATATTCTTGCAAGCGCGTTTTCGGATCTTTTTGTTTATCGCCTGGGCTAATTTCGTCCAGACGGGTTTGATACCAGTTAAGGATTAACTTCTCGACAGTTTGAATATCACTGTCGAGGAATACGCCGCCAATTAATGCTTCGACGGTGTCGGCGAGAATTGACTCGCGACGAAATCCACCGCTTTTAAGTTCACCCGGCCCTAAACGCAAGCACTCACCTAACTCAAATTCGCGTGCCAGTTCTGCCAGCGTATTGCCACGGACCAACGTGGCGCGCATCCGGCTCATATCGCCTTCATCCACACGCGGGAAACGGTGATACAACGCATTAGCGATAACGTAGCTCAAGATTGAGTCGCCTAAAAATTCTAAACGCTCGTTATGTTTGCTGCTGGCGCTGCGGTGAGTTAATGCCTGCTGCAGCAGTTCCTGATGATTAAAAGTGTAGCCCAGCTTCCGTTGAAGCCGATTAATTACGATGGGGTTCATGCGATACCAATAAATAAATGCGTCAACAATTCAGCACACGAAACAGACCTGATACACATAGGCTCTGTTAACCGCTTTGTCGCGGATTCATTACGCCATATATGGAAACCAACGCTGTTTCGTGTGCCGTGGCAACCAGAAGGCGCCAACCTTAAACTTCGGGGGAATATTCTATACACAACGATAAGGGATGTCGTTAGCCTGGGGAGATTTATCTCATAAATAATTCACGTTGCCGCCAGAATGACGACAACGTGAACGAGAAGCAGCAATTAATGGATGCCGCCAATGCGACTTAAGCGCACACCTGTCGGCCATTCACCTTCTTGCTTATCGAAACTCATCCAGATTGCCGTTGCCCGACCTACCAGATTCGCTTCCGGCACAAAGCCCCAGTAACGGCTGTCCGCGCTGTTGTCGCGGTTATCGCCCATCATGAAGTATTGACCCGGCGGGACAATCCAGGTTGCCAGTTGTTGTCCTGGTTGCTGGTAATACATCCCTACCTGATCCTGGGCGATTGGCACAGTCAGGATACGATGCGTTACATCGCCCAACGTCTCTTTACGTTCGGAAAGACGAATACCATTTTCTTTGGTTTCGTTTTTCGGCACTTCAAAGAAGCCACTGGTCGCTTCCCCGCCGTTACGACGCGAGAAGGTCTGTACGAAATCGCTCGGTTCAACGTTGGAATAAGTTACCGGCAGCGCGTTTTCACACGCTTGACCAGAACTGCATCCAGGTTGAATGGTCACTTCTTTCGCGACCGGATCATAAGTGACCTTATCGCCCGGTAAACCTACCGCTCGCTTGATGTAATCAAGCTTCGGATCTTCCGGGTATTTGAAGACCACGATATCGCCACGTTTCGGATGACCGGTTTCGATCAATGTTTTCTGGTAAATAGGATCTTTAATGCCGTAAGCAAATTTCTCTACCAGAATGAAGTCACCGATTAACAGAGTCGGCATCATCGAACCTGACGGGATCTGGAACGGTTCATAAATAAATGAACGCACAATCAATACGATAGCCAGCACCGGAAATACAGAAGCCCCGGTTTCCAGCCAACCTGGCTTCGGCGCAACCTTTTTCAGTGTTGCTTTATCCAGTGAATCCCCGGCAGCCGCTTGCGCCGCTGCCTGACGTTCCCGTCGTTTAGGTGCGAAAAAGAATTTATCCACGCACCATAAAATGCCCGTCACCAGTGTGGCAATCACCAGAATCAGGGCAAACATATTCGCCATGCCAACTCCTAAGGGTTATTTGTTGTCTTTGCCGACGTGCAGAATGGCAAGGAACGCTTCCTGCGGCAGCTCAACGTTACCGATCTGCTTCATACGTTTCTTACCTTCTTTCTGTTTCTGCAGCAGCTTTTTCTTACGGCTGATATCACCACCATAGCATTTAGCCAGTACGTTTTTACGCAGCTGCTTCACGGTGGAACGCGCAATGATGTGCGTACCAATCGCTGCCTGAATAGCGATATCAAACTGCTGGCGAGGGATCAGATCTTTCATCTTCTCCACCAGCTCGCGGCCACGGTTTTGCGAATTATCACGGTGGGTGATCAATGCCAGCGCATCAACACGTTCACCGTTGATTAAGACGTCAACACGCACCATGTCAGAAGCCTGGAAGCGTTTGAAGTTGTAATCCAAAGACGCATAGCCACGCGAGGTTGATTTCAGTCGGTCGAAGAAATCAAGCACCACTTCCGCCATCGGGATCTCGTACGTCAGCGCTACCTGGTTTCCGTGATAGACCATGTTGGTCTGTACACCGCGTTTTTCAACGCACAAGGTAATGACGTTACCGAGATACGCTTGCGGCAGCAGCATGTGACACTCTGCAATCGGCTCGCGCAGTTCGTAGATGTTATTTACCGCTGGCAGCTTGGATGGGCTGTCGACGTAGATAACTTCTTTTGCCGTAGTTTCAACTTCATACACTACTGTCGGTGCTGTGGTAATCAGGTCAAGATCGTATTCACGTTCCAGACGTTCCTGAATGATCTCCATGTGCAACAGGCCGAGGAAGCCGCAGCGGAAACCAAAGCCCAGCGCCGTTGAGCTTTCTGGCTCATAGAACAGTGAAGCGTCGTTCAGGCTGAGTTTGCCCAACGCGTCACGGAAGGCTTCATAGTCGTCGGAACTTACCGGGAACAGACCGGCATATACCTGCGGTTTAACTTTCTTAAACCCAGGCAACGCTTTTTCTGCCGGATTACGCGCCAGCGTTAAGGTATCGCCTACCGGTGCACCGTGGATGTCTTTGATCGCACACACCAGCCAGCCTACTTCGCCGCATTTCAGTTCAGTACGATCAACCTGTTTCGGCGTGAAGATCCCCAGGCGGTCGGCGTTATAGGTCTGCCCGGTGCTCATAACTTTCACTTTGTCGCCCTTACGCAAGGTGCCGTTTTTAATACGGATAAGTGAAACCACGCCCAGGTAGTTATCGAACCAGGAGTCGATAATCAGCGCCTGTAACGGACCTTCTGGATCGCCTTCCGGCGGCGGAATGTCGCGCACCAGACGTTCGAGAACGTCCTGCACGCCCACGCCGGTTTTCGCTGAACAGCGCACCGCATCGGTGGCGTCGATACCAACAATATCTTCAATTTCTTCCGCCACGCGTTCAGGATCGGCTGCCGGTAAGTCAATCTTGTTCAGTACCGGCACCACTTCGAGATCCATTTCCATGGCGGTGTAGCAGTTCGCCAGTGTTTGCGCTTCTACGCCCTGCCCGGCGTCGACCACCAGCAATGCACCTTCACAGGCAGCCAGCGAACGGGAAACTTCATAGGAGAAGTCTACGTGGCCCGGGGTGTCGATAAAGTTAAGCTGATAGGTTTCACCGTCAGACGCTTTGTAGTCCAGCGTCACGCTTTGCGCTTTGATGGTAATGCCACGCTCACGCTCAAGATCCATGGAATCGAGAACCTGCGCCTCCATTTCACGGTCAGACAGGCCACCGCAGATCTGGATAATACGGTCAGACAGCGTCGATTTACCGTGGTCAATGTGAGCTATGATCGAAAAGTTACGTATATTCTTCATAAAGTATGATTATTGTGCCTTAACGCCCGGTTAACCAGGCTTTTAGAAGTCGCTGTTCTGAGCTTAACGTCTGTATTAATAGAAAGGCCGCATTCTACACTACAACATTGAGGCGAGGAAATGTTCATACCGTATGGATTGTGGTATCTGGAAACGTCCTCGCATTTGTTATGCAAAATGCAACAAAGCCAGTGAAATCACTGGCTCGCGTCTTCCGAAGATGTTTCAAACCGCACAAGGCCTGGCGGCAATGCCACGCTTAAAATGATCGGTTGCCATTCAGCCCGGGCAGCAAACTTTCGCGAGAAGCTGCGCGCAATCAGGAATCCACCAACGCCACCAAGAATTGCGCCGCATAACGCCGCGATGTCTGAAGCAAAGAGTAGCTGAAATAACGAAGCAACAAGGAATAATCCCAACAGTGGCGACATATAAACCAGTAATGCGGAACTAAGCAGGCTACCTTCAGCGATTCCTAATTCGACTTTTTGCCCCGGCACTAACGGTTCATCACAGGGTACGACGATGGTATGTGTGGTTTGCGGACCAAGTTTATTCAACACGCGACTGCCGCAGCCAGCGCGGGAAGCGCAGCTGCTGCATGAGGCTTTGACATCACAACTGACCAGCGCCTGCCCGTTTTGCCAGGAGACCACGGTAGCCCACTCTTTGATCATTGCGCTGCCCCGAACTTAATGTTCTCGGCAATGCGTTTCGCCGTTTGCGGCGGTAGTTCACCAACAATAGTGATTTCCGCGTTGTCACGTATGCTGGTGCTGACTGTTCGGCGTCCGGTACGCAACATCTGATCGGTGCTCGATGGCGTCGCGCGGTTAACGTTTACCGAGAAGCTGAACAAGCCGTCGGAATAGAGACGTGATTCGATGGGCATATTGTCCATCGTGGGCAACGGGCGTCGGCTACTGGAGACTTCGCTAAACCCCTGCGGCAACCAGGTTGGAGTCCAGTTGAATTTGGCTTTTTCACCTACAGGAACAGAAAGCAACGGCGGCAAATTTGCCTTCGCCAGCGTCTGCATACTGCTGCTGATATCCTGATTGACGTTAAACGCAATCACGCGAAATTGTTCCAGCGTTTCACCATCGCGATCAAGGAGATCAACCCGCATCGGTAATTTCGATTCGGTGTCCATCCACACAATGTAGCTGTAGCGTGTACCATCACGGGCGACTACGCGAATGACTTCGCAAAGACGATCAGCAATACGCGTGCGTCCCACGGAGATAAAGTCGTAGTAAGGAGAAAGGCGTTTGAAATCGGTATAAATGAGCGATGGCAGAGAATCAACAATGTAATCGCCATTAAGAGTAAACGGTTCAAGGCCCGGCTCAAAGTAGCTGATTTCATTGCCGCGCTGTACCACTTCCCGGCGCGGGCCATCCATTTGCAACAACTGAGCAAGCGGACGGTTATCGAGGCGTGCATGTCGATAACGCAGAGACTCAACACCTTGTTTATTGATGCTGATGAATGACAGCTCGTAATTCAGTGACTGGCTAGCCAGGTTCATCTGCTGTAATAACGCCCCGGACGCGGGAGTGGCCGAGGCGTTAGCAGAGAATAACAGGCTACCTGTCACTAATGACATGGCAAACCAAAGTTGCTTCATTACTGCGATTGCGTTCCTAAAGTTTGAATTCCTGGCACCTGTACAGCGGCTTGCTGTGTTTGTGCCTGCTCAAACTGAAGCTGTTCGGAGTGGAGTCGACGTTGCAGTTCGTAATCCTGCAACATGGCATTAATGCGACGACGCTGCTCCTGTACCTGCTGCTGTTGACCATTGTTTGCGGTCGCTTCAGAAGGTACTCCCAGACTTACCGGACTGGCTTTCCCCATCATCGGCAGAGTATTGAATACCGGTGTTTCGGGCTGCTGGGACGTTTCAGATTGTCCATTATAGTGCTGGACGCCAACGATAACTGCAAGCGATACACATGCCGCTACGCCCATTTGGGTAAGCTGTGCCGCCCATGGACGTACTTTCTGCCAGAATGGCATTTTCTGCCATTGATGCGGAGCAGGCTGGGCCTCTGGGATCAATATCGTCGGTTGACGAACTGGCTCTTCTTCAATGGCGGCCATCACGCGCGATGAGATATCGAAATGAAGCAACTCAGGAGTATCACCCCGCATAGAGTCACGGATTAAGTGATAGCTTTCCCAGGTTTTCTGCATTTCCGGGTTGTGAGCCAGTTCGTTAAGCAGCTCACTATCCAGCGTTTCGCCATCCATTAAAGCGGAAAGTTGTTCTTTCTGCATGCCTAATACCCTTATCCAGTATCCCGCTATCGTCAACGCCTGATAAGCGGTTGAACTTTGTTATCAATAGCTTCCCTCGCTCGGAAGATACGTGAACGCACCGTACCTACCGGACAATCCATGATAGCGGCTATCTCTTCATAGCTCAGGCCATCCAGCTCCCGCAAGGTTATTGCCATGCGTAAATCTTCCGGGAGGGACTCAATAGTTCGGAAAACTATCTGTCTCAGTTCTTCTGACAACATTAAGTTCTCAGGGTTCGAAATTTCTTTCAGCGCGCCGCCACTTTCGAAGTTTTCTGCTTCAATGGCATCCACATCACTGGAAGGTGGACGACGCCCCTGAGCAACCAGGTAATTTTTCGCTGTATTTACAGCGATCCGATACAGCCATGTATAAAAAGCACTATCTCCCCGGAACGAATCCAGCGCACGATAGGCTTTAATAAAAGCTTCTTGTACCACATCGGGAACATCACCCGACGGCACATAGCGGGAAACCAGACTCGCCACTTTATGCTGATAGCGCACTACCAGTAAGTTAAAAGCTTTCTGATCTCCCTTCTGGACCCGTTCAACCAGGACCTGGTCCGTTAACTGCTCGCTCATCCGAGGTAAAGTCTCCCCAAACCAAATTTCCACGCGCTATCGAAACGCCACTCCATTAGCTGCAATTTGAGCAAGCAAAACGTTAGAGTGTCTCGTTTTTGTAAAGTTCCGTAACGCATCTGTTTTTGTTTGTCATGCTGTAGACGGATCATTATCTATCATTATAAGTCTACAGAATCTGAACATCGCATTATCTGTGTAGAAATGCCCATTTAACTGCCTGAAGAGTACCCCAACGGCCTTTTTATTTCACCACCTAATCCTCCGCCAGCAAGCAACTTCTCTTTTTTCCACCGTCCAGGATCTCCCTGTTTAGCCATTGTAACAAATATTAAAATAGCAGGTGTTTAATTACACAACGTGATGCTATGCTGACCAAACCGTGTTTAGTAAATTAAACAAACAAAATGAATACTCTTCCTGAACATTCTTGTGATGTGCTGATTATCGGTAGCGGCGCAGCCGGGCTTTCACTGGCACTACGTCTGGCTGACCAGCATCAGGTCATCGTTCTTAGCAAAGGCCCGGTAACGGAAGGCTCAACATTTTATGCCCAGGGCGGAATCGCCGCCGTGTTTGATGAAACTGACAGCATAGACTCGCATGTGGAAGACACATTAATTGCTGGTGCCGGCATTTGCGATCGCCATGCGGTTGAATTTGTCGCCAGCAACGCGCGTTCCTGCGTGCAATGGCTAATCGATCAGGGAGTGTTGTTTGATACCCACGTTCAGCCGAATGGCGAAGAAAGCTATCATCTGACCCGTGAAGGTGGGCATAGTCACCGTCGCATTCTTCATGCTGCCGACGCCACCGGCAGAGAAGTAGAAACCACGCTGGTGAGCAAGGCGCAGAACCATCCGAATATTCGTGTGCTGGAACGCAGCAATGCGGTTGATCTGATTGTTTCTGACAAAATTGGCCTGCCTGGAACGCGACGGGTTGTCGGCGCGTGGGTGTGGAACCGTAATAAAGAAACCGTGGAAACTTGCCATGCTAAAGCGGTGGTGCTGGCAACTGGCGGCGCGTCGAAGGTTTATCAGTACACCACCAATCCGGATATTTCCTCTGGTGATGGTATTGCCATGGCCTGGCGTGCGGGTTGCCGGGTCGCCAATCTCGAATTTAATCAGTTTCACCCTACCGCGCTGTACCATCCACAGGCACGGAATTTCCTGTTAACGGAAGCCTTACGCGGCGAAGGCGCTTATTTGAAACGCCCGGACGGCACACGTTTTATGCCTGATTTTGATGATCGCGGCGAACTGGCCCCGCGCGATATTGTCGCCCGCGCCATTGACCATGAGATGAAACGCCTCGGCGCGGATTGTATGTTCCTTGATATCAGCCATAAGCCCGCTGAATTTATTCGCCAGCATTTCCCAATGATCTATGAAAAGTTGCTGGGGTTGGGTATTGACCTCACGAAAGAACCGGTGCCGATTGTGCCTGCTGCGCACTATACCTGCGGCGGCGTAATGGTTGACGATCATGGACGTACGGACGTTGATGGCCTGTATGCCATTGGCGAAGTGAGTTATACAGGCTTACATGGTGCTAACCGCATGGCCTCTAACTCCTTGCTGGAGTGTCTGGTCTATGGCTGGTCGGCAGCGGAAGATATTACAAAACGTATGCCTTATGCGCGTGGCGTCAGTACGTTACCGCCGTGGGATGAAAGCCGTGTTGAGAATCCTGACGAACTGGTGGTGATTCAACATAACTGGCATGAGTTACGCCTGTTTATGTGGGATTACGTAGGTATTGTGCGCACAACAAAACGCCTTGAGCGCGCTCTGCGGCGTATCAATATGTTGCAACAGGAAATAGACGAATATTACGCACACTTCCGCGTATCAAATAATTTGCTGGAACTGCGTAATCTGGTGCAGGTTGCCGAGTTGATTGTTCGCTGTGCAATGATGCGTAAAGAGAGTCGGGGGTTGCATTTCACGCTGGATTATCCGGAACTGCTCACGCATTCCGGTCCATCGATCCTTTCCCCCGGCAATCATTACATAAACAGATAAAAAGCCTGGGTCAGCGCCGTATACGCTTCGGAATAGTTCTGGTCTGGCCCACGAATGACTAAGCGATCGCTAAAGCATTCTCCCGCCTGCGGGGAGAATGCCAGCAGCACCCGATGCGGCAGTCGCGCTTCGTTTTCCGCCACATCCGTCCGCAAACGTAAATGCCAGCCCATGCTTAATGCCAGTTCAGTAAAACCATTACCAATCTGCTCTGGCAGCACCACGCAGAAAAATCCCTCTTCGGTAATGCACTCCGCCGCACAGGTCAGCAACGATGGGTGATCAAGCGTAGTGGTATAGCGGGCCTGTTCCCGTTGAGGTGTCGCGCACTCTACTCCCTGCTGATAGTAAGGTGGGTTACTGATGATTAAATCGAAGCGTACTGTCTGCTGTGTGAGCCACTGCTGAATATCCGCCGTATGGACGTTAATCCGCTCTGCCCACGGGGACTGGTTGATATTTTCCTGCGCCTGCGCGGCAGCTTCACTTTCCAGTTCAACTGCATCAATCATCACGCTGTCATCGGTTCGCTGCGCCAGCATTAATGCCAGCAACCCGCTACCCGCGCCGATATCAAGGCAACGTTTTACCCCAGCTACCGGTGCCCATGCGCCCAGTAAAATACCATCCGTTCCCACTTTCATCGCACAGCGATCGTGAGCAACAAAAAACTGTTTAAAAGTAAATCCATTACGACGAAGCACGGATGTAGACTGTGACATGAAAATAAAACCTTGCAGGAAAAACGGCGATAGCACCGGGTGAGAACAATACCCGAGAAGCGATATCCATACAAACAGATGAAGATTGCAGCCGTAACGTCTATAATCAGCGCCCCACACAGAGGTAGAACATGACTGTAACGACTTTTTCCGAACTTGAACTCGACGAAAGCCTGCTGGAAGCCCTCCAGGATAAAGGTTTCACTCGCCCGACCGCCATTCAGGCTGCCGCCATTCCGCCTGCGCTCGATGGCCGTGATGTACTCGGTTCTGCGCCGACAGGCACCGGTAAAACGGCGGCGTATCTGCTGCCAGCGTTGCAGCACCTGCTCGATTTCCCACGTAAGAAATCCGGTCCGCCGCGTATTTTGATCCTCACCCCGACTCGCGAACTGGCGATGCAGGTGGCCGATCATGCCCGCGAACTGGCGAAACATACGCATCTGGATATCGCCACCATCACTGGCGGCGTGGCCTATATGAACCACGCAGAAGTTTTCAGCGAAAACCAGGACATTGTGGTCGCCACGACCGGACGTCTGCTGCAATACATAAAAGAAGAGAACTTCGATTGCCGCGCAGTTGAAACGCTGATCCTCGACGAAGCTGACCGTATGCTGGATATGGGCTTCGCTCAGGATATCGAACATATTGCTGGCGAAACGCGCTGGCGTAAACAGACCCTGCTCTTTTCAGCAACGCTGGAAGGCGATGCGATTCAGGACTTTGCAGAGCGTCTGCTGGAAGATCCGGTGGAAGTTTCTGCGAATCCTTCCACTCGTGAGCGCAAAAAAATTCATCAGTGGTATTACCGCGCCGATGATCTTGAGCATAAAACCGCATTGCTGGTGCATCTGTTAAAACAGCCTGAAGCGACTCGCTCAATCGTATTTGTGCGTAAGCGTGAGCGTGTGCATGAGCTGGCAAACTGGCTGCGCGAAGCGGGCATCAACAACTGCTATCTCGAAGGTGAGATGGTACAAGGCAAGCGTAATGAAGCGATTAAACGCCTGACCGAAGGTCGCGTTAACGTGCTGGTTGCAACCGACGTTGCCGCACGCGGTATTGACATTCCGGATGTCAGCCACGTCTTTAACTTCGATATGCCGCGCAGTGGCGATACTTATTTGCACCGTATCGGTCGTACCGCTCGCGCCGGTCGTAAAGGCACCGCAATTTCGCTGGTGGAAGCTCATGACCATCTGCTGCTGGGCAAAGTTGGTCGCTATATTGAAGAGCCAATTAAAGCTCGCGTAATTGATGAGTTACGCCCGAAAACGCGTGCACCAAGCGAGAAACAGACTGGCAAGCCATCGAAGAAAGTACTGGCAAAACGCGCCGAGAAGAAAAAGGCTAAAGAGAAAGAGAAGCCGCGGGTGAAAAAACGCCATCGCGATACCAAAAATATTGGTAAGCGCCGTAAACCAAGCGGAACGGGCGTGCCACCGCAAACAACAGAAGAGTAATCATAATGCCGGGTTTAAGCCCGGCATTTTTTTATCCAGCCACAAAACACTCTTCAACACACTGAATAAAAGTGTACATCGCCGGGCTAACCGCTTTTCCGGCATGGTGTGCGCACATTGCTGTAATGGTCTGCGATGGCTCGCCAAAGGGCAATTCAATTAATTCACCGCTCGCAAGTTCTTTTGCCACCGCAAAGCGTGGCAGGTAGCTGACACCGATATTGGCCGCGACACAACGCTTGATGCTTTCGATACTTATAAGCTCTATGGTGTTTTCCACCGTGATCCGCTGCTGGCGAAGCGTGCTCTCAAATATCTGGCGGAAGATACATTGTGGTTCGTTGATAATAAAACTACAGGCGTTATGTCTTCCCGACTCAGTAAAATCGACATCTGCAATTTGCGGTGAAGCCACCAGCACCAGCGATTGTTCACCCAACTCACGTCGGTTCAGTGCATCATCATTCCCTACGCGATAAAAGATGCCGACATCGGCCTCATCATTCAGTAGTGCATCACGAATCACGTAACAGTTCAGTGACTGCAATGATAAACGCACTTTTGGTGCGCGTTGCCGAAAACGCTGCAACACCTCCGGCATACGGTAAGAGAGCAACGTTTCGCCCGAAACAACGCGCAGTTCTCCGTCCGGCTCCGACTCTTTTTTGGCAGCTACGCGAAGCGTATCCATTACTCTGGTGAGTTCATAGATGTGCGGCAGCAGCTTTTTGCCTTCGCGAGTGAGGCACATCCGTCGACCAATTTTCTCAAACAACTGGACCGAGAACTCCTGTTCAAGCTGCTGAATATGAAAAGTCACCGTCGACTGTGTGCAGCACAATTTTTGCGAAGCTCGCAAAAAAGAACCCTCTTCCACCACGGTTTTTAGGGTAATAAAACGGCGCAGATCCATAATCCCAAACCTATCGAAAATATCGAACTTAGAATGTGAAAACATTCATTTTTTTAAATGTTTTGTGTCGGGTACTGTCTACCAAAACAGAGGAGATAACAAGTGACGCCGACCCTTTTAAGTGCTTTTTGGACCTACACCCTGATTACTGCCCTCACGCCAGGACCAAACAATATTCTCGCCCTTAGTTCTGCAACGTCGCATGGGTTTCGTCAGAGTACCCGCGTACTGGCGGGGATGAGTCTGGGATTTTTAATCGTCATGCTACTGTGCGCGGGAATTTCGTTTTCACTGGCTGTTATTGACCCGGCGGCAGTGCATCTGTTGAGTTGGGCGGGGGCGGCATATATTGTCTGGCTGGCGTGGAAAATCGCTACCAGCCCAACAAAGGAAGACGGGCTTCAGGCAAAACCGATCAGCTTTTGGGCAAGCTTTGCGCTACAGTTTGTGAACGTCAAAATCATTTTGTACGGCATTACGGCACTATCGACGTTTGTCCTGCCGCAAACGCAGGCGTTAAGCTGGGTAGTTGGCGTCAGCGTTTTGCTGGCAATGATTGGGACGTTTGGCAATGTGTGCTGGGCGCTGGCGGGGCATCTGTTTCAGCGATTGTTTCGCCAGTATGGTCGCCAGTTAAATATCGTGCTGGCACTGTTGCTGGTTTATTGCGCGGTACGTATTTTCTATTAATGAAAAAAAACGGAAGAGGTCGCCCTCTTCCGCTTAGTAACTTGCTACTTAAGCCTTACAGGCTTTCAGTAAAGGTACGAGCGATAACGTCGCGCTGCTGTTCCGGAGTCAGAGAGTTAAAGCGAACTGCATAACCGGATACACGGATGGTCAGCTGCGGATATTTTTCCGGATGCTTAACTGCATCTTCCAGAGTTTCACGACGCAGAACGTTTACGTTCAGGTGCTGACCACCTTCTACGCGAACTTCTGGTTTAACTTCTACTGGAACTTCACGGTACTCAATGTCACCCAGTTTGCTTACTGCAACCACTTCGTCTTCTGCAAAACCTGCTTTCGCAACGATGCAACGCGCTTCGCCTTTTTCGCTGTCCAGCAGCCAGAAAGAGTTCAGCAGATCGTCGTTAGCGGCTTTAGTAATCTGGATACCTGTAATCATGTGATGCCTCCCCGGCAAAATTATTTGATTTGTTCAGCCTGTCGCGGCCAATTGGTAAAACCATTGTTGCTTGAGTGTATATATACTCCTCAAAGACCCCTGATTCTTTGATTTAAATCAATAAAAAACACAGATTAAGTGTAGCGACAAGTGGATTTTATTGTTTTACATCAACTTATGCGGGTGTGAAATTTTACCAATTTACATTTTTTTACAGTCGATTATGTCTAAAAAATGAGCTTGATTTTGTTCTGTAGAAAGAAGCAGTTAAGCTAGGCGGATTGAAGATTCGCAGGAGAGCGAGATGGCTAACGAATTAACCTGGCATGACGTGCTGGCTGAAGAGAAGCAACAACCCTATTTTCTTAATACCCTTCAGACCGTCGCCAGCGAGCGGCAATCCGGCATCACTATCTATCCGCCACAAAAAGATGTCTTTAACGCCTTTCGTTTTACCGAGTTAGGCGATGTCAAAGTCGTGATTCTCGGCCAGGATCCTTATCACGGCCCCGGACAGGCTCACGGCCTGGCGTTTTCTGTTCGCCCCGGTATCCCCACTCCGCCGTCATTACTGAATATGTATAAAGAGCTGGAAAATACTGTTCCAGGCTTTACCCGCCCGGCGCATGGCTATCTCGAAAGCTGGGCGCGTCAGGGCGTTCTGCTGCTCAATACCGTATTGACGGTACGCGCAGGTCAGGCGCATTCCCACGCCAGCCTCGGTTGGGAGACGTTTACTGATAAAGTCATCAGCCTGATTAATCAGCATCGCGAAGGCGTGGTGTTTTTGTTGTGGGGATCTCATGCGCAAAAGAAAGGGGCGATTATAGATAAGCAACGCCATCACGTACTGAAAGCACCGCATCCGTCACCGCTTTCTGCGCATCGTGGATTCTTTGGCTGTAACCATTTTGTGCTGGCAAATCAGTGGCTGGAACAACGTGGCGAGACGCCGATTGACTGGATGCCTGTATTACCGGCAGAGAGTGAGTAAATTTGCGGGAAAATGCCGGATGGCAGAGTTGCCACCCGGCTGATTTATCAGGCTTTATTCTGACGCCACCATTCGCCAAGCAGAACGCCAGTTGCGACAGAAATATTCAGTCCAGCAACGTTGCCAGTACCGTCAATCTTCACGCGTAAATCGTTCGGATCGCGTGCTGCATCCGGTAACCCTTCATATTCCTGCCCCAGCACCAGCACCATTTTTTCTGGCAGACTGGTTTTGAACAGCGGTTTACCTTGCTCGCTGGAAGTGGTCACCACGGTGTAGCCCGCCTGACGGAAATCATCCAACACGTCAACAATGTTGTCGCCAGTAATCGGCTGAACATGTTCTGCGCCGCCTTCTGCGGTACGAATAGCCGCCCCCGATTCCAGCAATGCCGCATCCTGCACCACAACGCCTTTCACGCCAAAGTGCGCACAGCTACGCATCATACCGCCCAGGTTATGCGGGTTAGATTCGTTTTCCAGCGCCAGTACACAATCCTGCGCACCAGCCTTGCTTACCCACTGCTGCACGGTTGTACCGTTACGCTTTTTGATCAGGAAGCACACGCCTCCGTGATGCTCCGTACCTGACGCCTTTGTCAGTTCAGCTTCATCCACCACATGGTACGCTTTGCGGTTTGCCGCCATCCAGCGCAATGCTTCTTTAAAACGTGGCGTTACGCTCTGGATAAACCAGGCGCGAACAATTGCTTCCGGACGGCTCTGGAACAGTGCCTGACATGCGTTTTCGCCGTAGACGCGGGTTTCTTCCGCACGCTGACGACGCAACACTTCCGGATCAATAAAACTTTTACCACTGATGCCACCGTGATCGGCCTTTTCCGGCGCATCATCACCAGGCGCGCGGGAAACTGTGCGCCACGGCGACTCTTCCCACTTGCGGTCACGGGGCTGACTCTGTTTGTCATCGCGGGCGGGGCGACGGCCACCGTCGGCACGAGATTTTCCTGGACGCCCGCCCCCTTTCCCGGTACGCGGGTTATGGGTACGTTTATCAGAATCATCATCACTGCGGACATACATCACTTTGACCTTGCCGCTTTTGCTTTTCATTTCATCGTTCATGCTTTTCTCCACCAGCGCTGCGCGAAGCGCGCAGATTACCCGAAGTGCGCGCGGTTCGCCATGATTTCGTTCCAAAGCCTACGTCTATCATACCCATTGAATAAAACAGATTGTTGTCTAGAACAATGTTCCCGATAATATGTAACATATTAGAAACATACCGGCGTCGTTGCCGATAAGTCTCCTTACTCATCCCGAGGTTAGTTATGAATACCGTTTGTACCCATTGTCAGGCCATCAATCGCATTCCCGACGATCGGATCGAAGATGCGGCAAAATGCGGACGCTGCGGTCACGACTTGTTTGACGGAGAGGTGATTAATGCGACCGGTGAAACGCTCGACAAATTGCTGAAAGATGATCTACCTGTGGTGATCGACTTCTGGGCGCCGTGGTGCGGCCCCTGCCGTAACTTCGCGCCAATTTTTGAAGATGTTGCGCAAGAGCGTAGCGGTAAAGTGCGCTTTGTGAAAGTGAATACCGAAGCTGAACGTGAATTAAGCAGCCGCTTTGGTATTCGCAGTATTCCGACGATCATGATTTTCAAAAATGGTCAGGTTGTCGACATGCTTAATGGCGCAGTACCGAAAGCGCCGTTCGACAGCTGGCTGAACGAATCTCTTTAATCTTACCGGGGCGCATCTTGTGCCCCGTTTTCTCCTCTGCGACAATGGCGTTTTTTCGACGCTCTCTTATGACCGAAAACGCTGTTCTCCAGTTACGCGCCAAACGCATTGCGCGCGCAACACGTCCTTTTCTTGCCCGCGGTAATCGCGTTCGTCGCTGCCAACGCTGTCTTTTGCCAGAGAAATTATGTCTCTGTTCGACAATTACCCCAGCGGAAGCAAAAAGTCGCTTCTGTTTGCTGATGTTCGACACTGAGCCAATGAAGCCAAGTAACACCGGGCGTCTGATTGCTGATATTTTACCTGATACCGTTGCGTTTCAATGGTCGCGTACCGAACCATCACAAGAACTGCTGGCTCTGGTGCAAAACCCGGATTATCAACCAATGGTGGTCTTTCCCGCCTCATATGCTGATGAGCACCGGGAAGTGATCTTCACCCCGCCTTCCGGTAAGCCACCGCTGTTTATCATGCTCGATGGTACCTGGCCGGAAGCGCGCAAGATGTTTCGTAAAAGTCCGTATCTGGATAATCTCCCCGTCATTTCCGTCGATCTTTCCCGGCTTTCTGCCTATCGCCTGCGTGAAGCCCAGGCTGAAGGCCAATATTGTACCGCTGAAGTGGCTATCGCACTTTTAGATATGGCGGGCGATACCAGGGCTGCGGCCAGCTTAGGCGAGCATTTCACTCGCTTTAAAACACGCTATCTGGCAGGAAAAACGCAACATCTGGGTAGTATCACAGCAGAACAGTTAGAAAGCGTTTAAAATCATTCGGTCACTTCTGCGGGAGACCGGTATGAGTCAGCGAGGACTGGAAGCACTACTGCGACCAAAATCGATTGCGGTAATTGGCGCATCGATGAAACCCAATCGCGCAGGTTACCTGATGATGCGTAACCTGCTGGCGGGAGGCTTTAACGGACCGGTGTTACCGGTGACGCCGGCCTGGAAAGCGGTACAAGGCGTACTGGCCTGGCCGGATATCGCCAGTCTGCCATTTACGCCCGACCTTGCTGTGCTGTGTACAAATGCCAGCCGCAATCTGGCGCTTCTGGAAGAACTCGGCGAAAAAGGCTGTAAAACCTGCATTATTCTTTCTGCCCCGGCATCGCAACACGAAGCTCTCCGAGCCTGCGCCCAGCGCCATAACATGCGCCTGCTTGGACCAAACAGTCTGGGATTACTGGCGCCGTGGCAAGGTCTGAATGCCAGCTTTTCGCCCGTACCAATTAAGCGCGGCAAGCTGGCGTTTATTTCGCAATCGGCTGCCGTCTCCAACACCATTCTCGACTGGGCGCAACAGCGTGAAATGGGCTTTTCGTATTTTATTGCGCTCGGCGATAGCCTGGATATCGACGTTGATGAATTGCTCGACTATCTGGCGCGTGACAGTAAAACCAGCGCCATCCTGCTCTACCTCGAACAATTAAGCGACGCGCGGCGCTTTGTTTCGGCGGCCCGTAGCGCCTCGCGTAATAAACCGATTCTGGTAATTAAAAGCGGACGTAGCCCGGCAGCACAGCGACTGCTCAACACGACGGCAGGAATGGACCCGGCATGGGATGCGGCTATTCAGCGTGCCGGTTTATTACGAGTGCAGGACACTCACGAACTGTTTTCGGCAGTGGAAACCCTTAGCCATATGCGCCCATTGCGTGGCGACCGACTGATGATTATCAGCAACGGTGCAGCGCCAGCTGCGCTGGCGCTGGATGCCTTATGGTCACGCAATGGCAAGCTGGCAACGCTAAACGAAGAAACCTGCCAGAAACTACGTGATGCGCTGCCAGAACATGTAGTAATCTCTAACCCGCTCGATCTGCGCGATGACGCCAGCAGTGAGCACTATATTAAAACGCTGGATATTCTGCTCCACAGCCAGGATTTTGATGCGCTGATGGTTATTCATTCGCCCAGTGCCGCGGCTCCCGCCACAGAAAGCGCACTGGCATTAATTGAAGCGGTAAAACATCACCCTCGCAGCAAGTATGTCTCTCTGCTGACGAACTGGTGCGGCGAACACTCCTCGCAAGAGGCGCGACGTTTATTCAGCGAAGCCGGGCTGCCGACCTACCGCACTCCGGAAGGAACCATCACCGCTTTTATGCATATGGTGGAGTACCGACGTAACCAGAAGCAACTACGCGAAACGCCGGCACTGCCCAGCAATCTGACCTCTAATACCGCAGAAGCGCATCTTCTGTTGCAACAGGCGATTGCCGAAGGAGCAACGTCGCTCGATACCCATGAAGTTCAGCCCATCCTGCAAGCGTATGGCATGAACACGCTTCCCACCTGGATTGCCAGCGACAGCACCGAAGCGGTGCATATTGCTGAACAGATTGGTTATCCGGTGGCACTGAAATTGCGTTCGCCGGATATTCCACATAAATCGGAAGTTCAGGGCGTCATGCTCTACCTGCGTACAGCCAATGAAGTCCAGCAAGCCGCGAACGCTATTTTCGATCGCGTAAAAATGGCCTGGCCGCAGGCGCGGATCCACGGTCTGCTGGTGCAAAGTATGGCTAACCGTGCTGGCGCTCAGGAGTTGCGGGTTGTGGTTGAGCACGATCCGGTTTTTGGGCCGTTGATCATGCTGGGTGAGGGAGGTGTGGAGTGGCGTCCTGAAGATCAAGCCGTCGTCGCACTGCCGCCGCTGAACATGAACCTGGCCCGTTATCTGGTCATTCAGGGGATCAAAAGTAAAAAGATTCGTGCGCGCAGTGCGCTACGCCCATTGGATGTTGCAGGCTTGAGCCAGCTTCTGGTGCAGGTTTCCAACTTGATTGTCGATTGCCCGGAAATTCAGCGTCTGGATATTCATCCTTTGCTGGCTTCTGGCAGTGAATTTACCGCGCTGGATGTCACGCTGGATATCGCGCCGTTTGAAGGCGATAACGAGAGTCGGCTGGCAGTGCGCCCTTATCCGCATCAGCTGGAAGAATGGGTAGAATTGAAAAACGGTGAACGCTGCTTGTTCCGCCCGATTTTGCCAGAAGATGAGCCACAACTTCAGCAATTCATTTCGCGAGTCACCAAAGAAGATCTTTATTACCGCTACTTTAGCGAGATCAACGAATTTACCCATGAAGATTTAGCCAACATGACGCAGATCGACTACGATCGGGAAATGGCGTTTGTAGCGGTACGACGTATTGATCAAACGGAAGAGATTCTCGGCGTCACGCGTGCGATCTCCGACCCTGATAACATCGATGCCGAATTTGCCGTGCTGGTTCGCTCGGATCTCAAAGGGTTAGGCTTAGGTCGACGCTTAATGGAAAAGTTGATTACCTATACGCGAGATCACGGACTACAACGTCTGAATGGTATTACGATGCCAAACAATCGTGGCATGGTGGCGCTGGCCCGCAAGCTCGGGTTTAACGTTGATATCCAGCTCGAAGAGGGGATCGTTGGGCTTACGCTAAATCTTGCCCAGCGCGAGGAATCATGAGTAAGGTACTGGAAATGTTGACCACTTAATCGGGACTGGTGTTATTATTGCCCGCTTATGTCGTCTGCATTGCACAGAGGACCCTTCAATGAACAGAGAAGAAATGCACTGTGATGTTGTCAAAATTTAAGCGTAATAAACATCAACAACACCTTGCCCAACTACCCAAGATTTCTCAATCAGTTGATGATGTCGATTTCTTTTACGCTCCCGCCGACTTCCGGGAGACGCTGCTGGAAAAAATCGCCAGCGCGAAGCAGCGCATTTGCATTGTCGCCCTGTATCTCGAACAGGATGACGGTGGCAAAGGCATTCTGAACGCGTTGTATGAGGCTAAAAGGCAGCGTCCGGAACTGGATGTACGGGTGCTGGTCGACTGGCATCGTGCGCAACGTGGACGCATTGGCGCTGCGGCATCTAACACTAATGCTGACTGGTACTGCCGCATGGCGCAGGAAAATCCGGGCGTAGATGTTCCGGTTTATGGTGTACCCATCAATACCCGTGAAGCCCTGGGCGTTCTGCATTTTAAAGGCTTTATCATCGACGATAGCGTACTTTACAGCGGTGCCAGCCTGAACGATGTTTATCTGCATCAGCACGATAAATACCGCTACGACCGTTACCATCTGATTCGTAACCGCAAGATGTCAGACATTATGTTTGAATGGGTTACGCAGAATATTATGAATGGTCGCGGTGTTAACCGTCTGGATGATGAACATCGCCCAAAAAGCCCGGAAATCAAGAACGACATTCGCCTGTTCCGCCAGGAGCTGCGCGATGCCGCTTATCATTTTCAGGGAGATGCCGACAACGATCAGCTTTCCGTAACGCCGCTAGTGGGGCTGGGGAAATCGAGTCTGTTGAACAAGACCATTTTCCATCTGATGCCCTGTGCAGAACAGAAACTGACTATCTGTACGCCATACTTCAACCTGCCGGCAATCCTGGTGCGCAATATCATCCAGCTGCTGCGTGAAGGGAAAAAGGTCGAAATTATCGTTGGTGATAAAACCGCGAATGACTTCTATATTCCGGAAGATGAGCCATTCAAGATAATTGGCGCGTTGCCTTATCTTTATGAGATTAATTTGCGTCGCTTCCTGAGTCGTTTGCAGTATTACGTCAATACTGACCAGTTAGTGGTCCGTTTGTGGAAAGATGACGATAATACTTATCACCTGAAAGGAATGTGGGTTGATGATAAGTGGATGCTGATAACCGGTAATAACCTGAACCCACGCGCCTGGCGTCTGGATCTGGAAAACGCCATTTTGATCCACGATCCACAACTGGAGCTTGCGCCGCAGCGTGAAAAAGAACTGGCTCTGATCCGCGAGCATACCACCATTGTTAAGCACTACCGCGATCTGCAAAGTATTGCCGATTACCCGGTAAAAGTTCGCAAACTTATCCGCCGTTTGCGCCGCATCCGCATCGACCGATTAATTAGCCGTATCCTGTAATCTGAACCCCGTCCTGTACGGGGTTTGTTTTTTGGAGGCCGCGTTGCGTA
Source organism: Escherichia sp. E4385 (assembly GCF_963883145.1). Lineage (NCBI taxonomy): Bacteria > Pseudomonadati > Pseudomonadota > Gammaproteobacteria > Enterobacterales > Enterobacteriaceae > Escherichia > Escherichia sp. E4385. The sequence goes on along the minus strand of NZ_CAWOOJ010000006.1, from coordinate 5,103 downwards.
TTCTTTTTGTCTGTTCGCTATTGTTACTTTCTGGATGCAGCCATATGGCTAACGATAGCTGGAGCGGGCAGGATAAAGCTCAACACTTTATCGCCTCGGCGATGCTTTCCGCCGCAGGAAATGAATACGCGCAACATCAGGGGATGAGCCGCGACCGCAGCGCGATGTTCGGGCTGGTGTTCTCTGTAGGGCTGGGAGTGTCAAAAGAGCTTTGGGATAGCCGCCCTGAGGGGAGCGGCTGGAGCTGGAAGGATTTTGCCTGGGATATAGCCGGTGCAACTACCGGCTATACCGTCTGGCAAATAGCGCATCACTAAAGACGCATCCCCTTCCCTTTGCGGTGCAGCATCAAAGAAACCAGAAACGCTACCACGGCCATCAATGTCACATACCAGAAAAATGCCGTTTCCATTCCTATCGATTTCAGCGACAACGCTACGTACTCCGCCGAACCACCAAATATAGCATTGGCGACCGCATATGACAGACCAACACCTAATGCGCGAACCTGCGCCGGGAACATCTCAGCCTTCAGTATTCCACTGATTGATGTATAAAAACTCACTATCAGCAGGGCGCACATCACCAGACCAAAAGCGGCATAAGGAGAGGAGACGTTCTGCAATGCTGATAGTATGGGGACGGTAAAAATAGCGGCCAAAGAGCCAAAGCATAACATTGAGGTTCGGCGTCCAATCTTATCTGACAGCGCGCCAATGAACGGTTGAATGAGCATAAATACAAACAATGCCGCAGTCATAATGCCGCTTGCTACGTTAGCGTGCATTCCCGCAGTATTCACCAGATATTTCTGCATATAGGTGGTAAAGGTATAGAAACAAAGAGAACCCGCAGCAGTGAAGCCGAGAACCATGATGAATGCACGGCGATTGCGCCATAATCCTTTCATTGACCCCGCTTCTTTTAACGCTCGCGTCTCTTGTTGTGAAGTTTCATCTAACTGACGACGTAACCACAATGCCACAACGGCTAACACCGCTCCTAACGCAAAAGGAATGCGCCATCCCCACTCTCTAAGAGCAGAATCTTCCATAGTATGTTGTAGAACAACCACCACCAGTAAGGCCAGCAACTGACCGCCAATTAGCGTGACGTACTGGAACGAAGCATAGAACCCTTTGCGCCCTTCGACAGCAACTTCACTCATATAGGTGGCGCTGGTGCCATATTCTCCACCAACGGATAATCCCTGGAATAAACGCGCGAGAAGCAATAATGCCGGAGCCCAGGTACCGATAGTTTCATAACCAGGGAGGCAGGCAATAACCAGAGATCCGAAACACATCATACACACCGATAACAGCATTGATTTTTTACGACCATGTTTATCGGCTATGCGTCCAAATAGCCAGCCACCGATTGGACGCATCAGAAAGCCCGCAGCAAAAACACCGGCTGTTTGCAGTAATTGAGTGGTAGTGTTACCAGAAGGGAAGAAAATGTGGGCAAAGTAGAGGGAACAGAATGAGTAGACATAAAAATCGAACCACTCGACCAGATTACCTGAAGAGGCCCCTACTATTGCCCAGATGCGGCGACGAGTATCACTACTTGTCAGTTTGCCGTCTGCCGTTACAGTGCTTTCTGCCATGCCAATATTTCTCCTGCCATAATCCGATGCTTTTGTCGGCCAATGTTGTTTATTATTTAGTAAGACAAATGTTATACATTTGTTACTGATATTTATGCAACCATAACTGCGAATTTAGTTAGCAAGGGAATGATAGGGTTTTTATTTCTTAGTCAGAACCACATCAGGTGGTTTTTACTGCCTACGCTATTCAGGACGGACGACAGATAAAACAAAAGGCCCAGTCTTCCGACTGAGCCTTTCGTTTTATTTGATGCCTGGCAGTTCCCTACTCTCGCATGGGGAGACCCCACACTACCATCGGCGCTACGGCGTTTCACTTCTGAGTTCGGCATGGGGTCAGGTGGGACCACCGCGCTACGGCCGCCAGGCAAATTCTGTTTATTAACCCGCTTATCGCCGGTTAATTTAATCTGTTATCAAGCTGAAAATCTTCTCTCAATCCGCCAAAACATCTTCGGCGTTGTAAGGTTAAGCCTCACGGTTCATTAGTACCGGTTAGCTCAACGCATCGCTGCGCTTACACACCCGGCCTATCAACGTCGTCGTCTTCAACGTTCCTTCAGGAGACTCAAAGTCTCAGGGAGAACTCATCTCGGGGCAAGTTTCGTGCTTAGATGCTTTCAGCACTTATCTCTTCCGCATTTAGCTACCGGGCAGTGCCATTGGCATGACAACCCGAACACCAGTGATGCGTCCACTCCGGTCCTCTCGTACTAGGAGCAGCCCCCCTCAGTTCTCCAGCGCCCACGGCAGATAGGGACCGAACTGTCTCACGACGTTCTAAACCCAGCTCGCGTACCACTTTAAATGGCGAACAGCCATACCCTTGGGACCTACTTCAGCCCCAGGATGTGATGAGCCGACATCGAGGTGCCAAACACCGCCGTCGATATGAACTCTTGGGCGGTATCAGCCTGTTATCCCCGGAGTACCTTTTATCCGTTGAGCGATGGCCCTTCCATTCAGAACCACCGGATCACTATGACCTGCTTTCGCACCTGCTCGCGCCGTCACGCTCGCAGTCAAGCTGGCTTATGCCATTGCACTAACCTCCTGATGTCCGACCAGGATTAGCCAACCTTCGTGCTCCTCCGTTACTCTTTAGGAGGAGACCGCCCCAGTCAAACTACCCACCAGACACTGTCCGCAACCCCGATTAGGGGTCTACGTTAGAACATCAAACATTAAAGGGTGGTATTTCAAGGTCGGCTCCATGCAGACTGGCGTCCACACTTCAAAGCCTCCCACCTATCCTACACATCAAGGCTCAATGTTCAGTGTCAAGCTATAGTAAAGGTTCACGGGGTCTTTCCGTCTTGCCGCGGGTACACTGCATCTTCACAGCGAGTTCAATTTCACTGAGTCTCGGGTGGAGACAGCCTGGCCATCATTACGCCATTCGTGCAGGTCGGAACTTACCCGACAAGGAATTTCGCTACCTTAGGACCGTTATAGTTACGGCCGCCGTTTACCGGGGCTTCGATCAAGAGCTTCGCTTGCGCTGACCCCATCAATTAACCTTCCGGCACCGGGCAGGCGTCACACCGTATACGTCCACTTTCGTGTTTGCACAGTGCTGTGTTTTTAATAAACAGTTGCAGCCAGCTGGTATCTTCGACTGATTTCAGCTCCACGAGCAAGTCGCTTCACCTACATATCAGCGTGCCTTCTCCCGAAGTTACGGCACCATTTTGCCTAGTTCCTTCACCCGAGTTCTCTCAAGCGCCTTGGTATTCTCTACCTGACCACCTGTGTCGGTTTGGGGTACGATTTGATGTTACCTGATGCTTAGAGGCTTTTCCTGGAAGCAGGGCATTTGTTGCTTCAGCACCGTAGTGCCTCGTCATCACGCCTCAGCCTTGATTTTCCGGATTTGCCTGGAAAACCAGCCTACACGCTTAAACCGGGACAACCGTCGCCCGGCCAACATAGCCTTCTCCGTCCCCCCTTCGCAGTAACACCAAGTACAGGAATATTAACCTGTTTCCCATCGACTACGCCTTTCGGCCTCGCCTTAGGGGTCGACTCACCCTGCCCCGATTAACGTTGGACAGGAACCCTTGGTCTTCCGGCGAGCGGGCTTTTCACCCGCTTTATCGTTACTTATGTCAGCATTCGCACTTCTGATACCTCCAGCATGCCTCACAGCACACCTTCACAGGCTTACAGAACGCTCCCCTACCCAACAACACATAGTGTCGCTGCCGCAGCTTCGGTGCATGGTTTAGCCCCGTTACATCTTCCGCGCAGGCCGACTCGACCAGTGAGCTATTACGCTTTCTTTAAATGATGGCTGCTTCTAAGCCAACATCCTGGCTGTCTGGGCCTTCCCACATCGTTTCCCACTTAACCATGACTTTGGGACCTTAGCTGGCGGTCTGGGTTGTTTCCCTCTTCACGACGGACGTTAGCACCCGCCGTGTGTCTCCCGTGATAACATTCTCCGGTATTCGCAGTTTGCATCGGGTTGGTAAGTCGGGATGACCCCCTTGCCGAAACAGTGCTCTACCCCCGGAGATGAATTCACGAGGCGCTACCTAAATAGCTTTCGGGGAGAACCAGCTATCTCCCGGTTTGATTGGCCTTTCACCCCCAGCCACAAGTCATCCGCTAATTTTTCAACATTAGTCGGTTCGGTCCTCCAGTTAGTGTTACCCAACCTTCAACCTGCCCATGGCTAGATCACCGGGTTTCGGGTCTATACCCTGCAACTTAACGCCCAGTTAAGACTCGGTTTCCCTTCGGCTCCCCTATTCGGTTAACCTTGCTACAGAATATAAGTCGCTGACCCATTATACAAAAGGTACGCAGTCACCCCATAAAGAGGCTCCCACTGCTTGTACGTACACGGTTTCAGGTTCTTTTTCACTCCCCTCGCCGGGGTTCTTTTCGCCTTTCCCTCACGGTACTGGTTCACTATCGGTCAGTCAGGAGTATTTAGCCTTGGAGGATGGTCCCCCCATATTCAGACAGGATACCACGTGTCCCGCCCTACTCATCGAGCTCACAGCATGTGCATTTTTGTGTACGGGGCTGTCACCCTGTATCGCACGCCTTTCCAGACGCTTCCACTAACACACACACTGATTCAGGCTCTGGGCTGCTCCCCGTTCGCTCGCCGCTACTGGGGGAATCTCGGTTGATTTCTTTTCCTCGGGGTACTTAGATGTTTCAGTTCCCCCGGTTCGCCTCATTAACCTATGGATTCAGTTAATGATAGTGTGACGAATCACACTGGGTTTCCCCATTCGGAAATCGCCGGTTATAACGGTTCATATCACCTTACCGACGCTTATCGCAGATTAGCACGTCCTTCATCGCCTCTGACTGCCAGGGCATCCACCGTGTACGCTTAGTCGCTTAACCTCACAACCCGAAGATGTTTCTTTCGATTCATCATCGTGTTGCGAAAATTTGAGAGACTCACGAACAACTTTCGTTGTTCAGTGTTTCAATTTTCAGCTTGATCCAGATTTTTAAAGAGCAAA
>NZ_CAWOOJ010000005.1:0-117505 GCF_963883145.1 Escherichia sp. E4385 | reverse complement strand
TCCGACACCCTCGGTATGACAAATTTCTGCCTTTCTGGTCCGGACGCCAAGTCTCTTCATAATGCCTCTAAGTATGACGTTAAAGAAGGCTATGACTATACTGTAGCTGCGGTTACGGATGCTAATGGTGGTACTGCCGTCATCTCTGATATTGTTAAAGATGACAGTGGAAAAGTTTACGCAGTAGATAAGAACGGAACCACCCCATCGTATTATGCAATTACAGATGATGGTAAGGGTGGTTTCACCATCGATAGTACGGCAGCTGCGGCAACACCTACCGGTACGACAACATCGGTCCTCGGTAAGGAAGCATCTCAGAGTGTTACGGTAACGGTACCGGCTGGTTCAACCCTGAAATCCGATGATAACGGTAACTACTATCTTGATGACGGTAAGGGTGGTTTAACCAAAGCTGTTGTAGATCCATTACATGATGCTGCTACCGGTAATTGCTCCGCAACAGTGACCGATACCGGTATAAACGCAGTTAACACTGCCGACCCGCTGAAAACGATTGATGCTGCGCTGTCTCAGGTTGATAAACTGCGTTCCGGTCTTGGTGTGGTACAGAACCGTTTCGATTCTGTTATCAGCAACCTGAACAACACCGTTAACAACCTGACCGAGTCCCGTTCTCGTATTCTCGACGCTGACTTCGCGTCTGAAGTGTCTAATATGAGCCGCGCTAACATCCTGCAGTCTGCAGGTACTTCTGTTCTGGCGCAGGCTAATCAGATCCCACAGAACGTTCTGCAGCTTCTGCGTTAATGAGCCCCCCGCCGGCAGAATGATTCTGTCGGTGTACCCCCTGCCCGCCCGGTCTTCCTCCTGGGCGGGTTTTTTGTCATTAAGCCTCCACCATTATCTTCGTAACCGGAGACAAAATTCGTTTCATAATCCGGGGGTTTGTGAATTATCTTACCCGGTCATGGCGGAGAACACTTGAATTTTTCCATAAACAAATCCGCAGATATTACCTTCCACCTGACGAATAACCATTACCTTTTTGCATTAAACTTCAGACCTGTTCTATGTCGAAATTTTATAATAAAAATATCTTTAATACGTGTATTATACTTACTACTAAGGATGTTACATTTGCCAGATGACCCCAACAGTAGCACTTGCATCTTCAATGCTGCTGAATAACATCAGCAGGGTAATCAGGATTATACGCGAGGACCGCGCACTAATGAAAAATTGTACTGTTTCTGCCTCTCCTGTATTTGTCATGGCCCTGTGTGAATATTTTACATTTGGGATGAAGCATCTTTTCCCCGACAACAACATAAACCTGTCATTTATCCATCGAATTGATCAAGTCACTATCCGCATGGATGATACCCTGACTATTCTTTTAGTGCTTGATATGTCAGGGACTGAATCGTTGCGTATCTTTAAAGAAGCTGTGGATTTTCTTCTCCAGATAAACAGCCGTAAGCGCGTTGGTGTACTGGTCAGCCGTTATAACTCTTATCTGACATATTACATCTCGCGTAAGTTTGCAGGTAAAGTCACTTTTTTTAACTCCCATAACCTGCGCTCAGGTCTTTTTCAACGTAACTTCCAGACCTGGCTACAGGGTAAAACCTTCCGTCCCATGCATACAATTAATCGCTATCGGGACGAACGTTATGGTTTTTCCCTGAAAGAATGGATTTGTCTGGTGCTTCCCCTCTCCGGGGAATCAATTGGGGAAATGTCCCGCTGCATGAAAATACCGGAGACAACGCTGTATCAGATCAGACACGGTGCGCTAAAAAAATTAGGTCTGGGTTCCTACCGGCAATTCTGCGAGTTGTATATCGGAGGGGAAATTCGTACGGAAAACGACAAAATTTTCAGACAGAAATACTGACGAGATTTCCGGGTGACTGATGGGGCACAAGACCAGTCTATCTCATTGCTGCCATGATTTGCAGAAGACTGTCAAAGATGTTGGCCATCAGGTTTTCAAAAAGCGGGCCAAAAGAAAACATTATCAGCGATAACGCCAGTAAGCCGACACTGAGGGAAATAGGGAAACCGATCACAAAAACGGACAGTTGTGGTGTAAGACGGTTAATAATGCCAAGCGTCAGGTTAATACAGAGTAATAACGCCACAATGGGCAGCCCCATTATCAGACCGCTACTGAAAATAAGCCCTGCCAGTTGTACAAATGCTAAATAACCGGAGGCATTGGGTAACGATGCCGATACCGGCAAAACATCAAAACTTCTGGCAATAATCTCCAGAAGGTAAAGATGCCCGTTGGTAATTAAAAATATTAGCGTGGCCAGCAAATTAAGAAAACGAGCAACTACGGGCATATTTTGCCCGCCGCTTCGGTCATAGAAAGTAGCGAAAGAAAGCCCCATCTGCAGGCCAATAATCTCACCAGCGTGGCGTACAGCTACAAAAATCAACTGAATTATCAACCCGGAGATGAGACCAATAATAACCTGCCCCACGCCTGCCAGAAATCCCTCATAAGAAACAATATGAATATTGCAGTCAGGTAACAAAGGAGCTATCTGAAAGGCTATCAGTAACGACAGCGCGATTTTGACCTTTTTATTGACCGAATTGTCATTAAATATTGGCGCTGAAGTAAAAAGAGCCAGGATACGCAAAAACGGGAAGAAATACTGGCTGATATGCAGGTAGAGATCAGCCAAAGACAGAGTGAGCATAACTAGCGAATCATGTAAGGCAGGCTGTTAAATAACCCATGCATATAATCGAGCATGACGTTTAACATCCAGGGACCAAGAGCAATGATGACGACCACAAGCAGGAGGATCTTGGGGATAAAAGACAATGTCATCTCATTTATCTGCGTGGATGCCTGGAGAATACTGATAACCAACCCGGCAACCAGCGACGCCAGCAATAAAGGGGCAGCAATCATCAGACCGACTTTAATGGCCTGGAACCCCATCGCCATGACTTGTTCTTCTGTCATGTTTTCTCCTCGTCAGCTAAAAAAACTTTGTGCAAGCGAACCAATCAGCAACTGCCAGCCGTCGACCAGAACAAACAACATCAATTTAAAAGGTAATGAGATTGTCGCTGGCGGCACCATCATCATCCCCAGCGCCATCAGAACACTTGCTACCACAAGGTCGATAATCAAAAACGGAATAAAAATGGTAAAGCCAATCTGGAAACCTGTTTTCAGTTCGCTGGTGACAAATGCCGGAACCAGCAGACTTAGCGGCACATCTTCCGGTCCGGCGAAGTTTTGCTGATGGGCGATGCGGGTATACAAAGCCAGATCATCCTGACGCGTTTGTTGCAGCATAAATGTCCGCAGCGGCTGGATACCTCTATCAAGGGCAACCTGGGCGGTGATTTTATCCTGACTTAAAGGCACCCACGCGTCGTCATAGATTTTGTTAATCACTGGCGACATAACATAAAAAGTGAGGAACAACGCAAGGCCTAACAGAACCTGGTTTGGCGGCGTTGATGATGTCCCTAACGCGTTACGCAGTAAGCCCAGCACAATGATGATGCGCGTAAACCCGGTCATCATCAGTAAAATAGCGGGCAGAAACGTCAGAGACGTCAGCAGCACCAACGTCTGTATCGGTAAAGACCAGCCCTCCCCACCGGCCGGGCGGGTTAGCAGAATGTCGCTGTTAGCAGCGAATGCGCTATGCACAGGAAACCCGATGCCAAACACCATAATCATCAGACCACAGATAATCGGCAGTACCCGCCATAACGGCTTTATTTTATTGCTGGTTGCCATAACGCCCCCGCAGACTATTTGCCAGTACCGTCTGAAAACAGTCAACCAGCGAGGTACGGGGAAGTTGTTGCTCCTCTGCAGAAACATTTTCTTCGACCGTTTTTTTGTCGATGGTGCTAAGGCAGGAGATATTTTCTGCCGTCACGCCAAGCAGTAACCATTGATTTCCCACTTCCACAAGAACCAGGCGTTCACGCGGCCCCAGCGACTGGCTGAATTTAATATTTAACAGCGCATTGCGGCCATTTTTTTTCCCCGAGATGCCGCCAGAACGACGTAAATACCAGAGTAAAAGAAGTAACCCGAATATTATCAGACAGAGGATACCGCCGGTATGAATCCATACCGACGACATGCTGGTTGTTGAAGCGGTGGGTAAAACTGTATGGGTACTATTGATCATTATCTGCTCAGGCGATAAATACGTTCAGATGGCGTAATAATATCGGTAATACGAATACCGAATTTATCCGACACCACAACCACTTCTCCCTGTGCAATAAGATAACCATTAATCAGAATATCCAGAGGTTCACCCGCCAGACCTTCCAGCGCAACCACAGAACCCTGGCTCAATGCCAGAAGTTCCTTGATGGTCATACGGGTTCTGCCAAGTTCTACCGTCATTCTGACCGGAATATCCATAACCAGATTCAGGTCAGAGGAAATGGCTTTCGCTCCGTCCATCACGCCCGTCGTTCCTGCGGATTCGCGCTGTTCTTCCAGTGCGTCTGCCCAGGCCGTATCTGCGGGAGTAGAGGTAGTGCCCGCCTGTTCATTCTTGCTCATGCGAGCTCTCCTTAGAAAAAGGTGCTAGTGCTGTATTAAAAAGTTCTTCGACCTGCAAGGCATACTGATTGCTTGCACTGCCATATTTACCGGACAGTACCCGCACGCCATCAACATAAGCTTGTGCGATGTCAGGTTTATCTAATGGTAAAATATCGTCTTGCTTCAGGTTCATAATTTGCGACAGTCGCATCTGGACGTCGGATAAATTCACCACGAGTTCCAGTTCAGTATTTTTAACCTGTGAGGCCAGCGTATTACGCCAGGATTGATCTTCCTGCCAGGCATTTTCCTGTGGTGGACTGGTGAGCAGAGAACGTATTGGCTCAATAACGCTGAAAGGAACACAGATATCCATCTGTGCACATTCTGAACCCAGCTCAATATAAAATGGTGTAGTAACCACAATATCATTCGGTGACGACGTAATATTGGTAAACTTCACCTGCATTTCTGAGCGAATAAATTCTGTTTTAAGACCATACACCGCACTCCAGGCAAAGTCGTAAGCCTCTTGGGCAATTGACAAAATACGCTGAATAATACGCTGTTCAGTGGGGGTAAACTCCCGTCCATCCGCTTTTGTTTTAAAACGCCCGTCGCCGCCAAATAAATTTTCCACCAACATAAACACCATATTCGGAGAAAAGACGAAAAGCGATGTTCCGCGTAAAGGCGACAGATGAACCAAATTGAGATTGGTCATCACTGGCAAATTACGCGCAAATTCATGGTAAGGCTGCACCCGAATATTACCGGTAGTGACATCCAGGCTGCGGTGTAAAACGTTGAACGATCCAACACGAAACTGGCGTGCAAAACGTTCGTTAATGAATTCCAGCGTGCTGAGTCGTTCATGAACCACTCGCCGTTGCGTCACCGGATCATAAGGACGGATATCTTCATCAGAAGCTGTGGTCAGATTGTTTTCAGATGTGCTGTTACTATCGCCATTCAGAAGACTGTCAACCTCATCCTGTGACAAAATAATGTCAGACATATCGATTACCGTAAAATAAAGACGTTAAATAAAACATCGGTAACTTTAACCGTCTGTTTCCCGGATAGTGGTTTTGCCAGTTCTTTTTCAACTTTTTGAATAAGTTGTTTTTTACCCTCGTCTGTGCTCAGCGATTCCATCATCTGTTGAGAAAATAACATCAGAAGTCGACTACGAACGACGGGGATAGAACGTCTTAACAGCTCTTGGGAACGAGGATCCTTCAGACTCAACGTCAATCCAACACACAGAACATGTTCTGTCCCATCAGCGCCTGGCTTCAGACTGACGGTAAACGTATCCAGAGGTGTATAAATAGGTTCCTCTATTTCTCCTATTCTCTGTTCTATACCACTGCTTTTAATATTGTTTTTTATTTTCCCCAGTTGTGTCCAGGTATAACCGAAACATGTGCCAGCAATAATAAATGCCAGGGAGGTCAACGCGATGCGACCTTTGCTTTTTCTGCCACTCTGAGTGGTATCCAGATCCATTTTTGACATCACAAAAATATACTCAGTAATTTTCACCCCGTTACACATCGGGACTGGAGATGTATTCTATTACATAACCAGGTATTAATAATCCGGCAAAAAAAAGTCGATGTTGTCATTAGATTGGTAGATAGATTTTAACTTCAGACAACATGGTAAATGTTTGCCTGCATCATTAATAAAAATGAATACTGCAGGAACGATAAAGAATTCATTGCCCGGAACGACATGCAACCCCCTCCGGACAAAAGTTATAATCTATTGAATTATAATAATATTAAAGGCGAGAAAAACCTTCTCCCGCCAGTGAATGCATCCGCTTAATCCCGGATGGAATTCCGCCAAAATAAAACGACAAAGCCCGTAAGTTGGGCTTTAAGATAAATGACAAAATCAGGGAATCAGACAAAAGTATTTATTCCGCCTGAACGACTGAGAGGATGAAGAGTCACAACTGGCTCATCCGATACAATTTCCGCACCATCCTCAGAAAGCATATCGTGTTTTGCAGGTTGATTTTGTGAACCATTTTCCCACGAAGGCCTGGAGTCTGCGGCAACATTGGTTTGCCCCAAAGAGATCCCTGATTCTGCAAGAGAGTGTCGCAAATGAGGCATCGCCGTTTCAAGCGCGGCGCGGACCTGATGGTCTGCAGCGGCAAAATGAAGTTGTACCTGATCGTTATTCATCCGCAGACTAATATGCAGACTACCAAGATCTTCAGGATGTAACCTCAGTTCTGCATGATGGATCCCTTCTCGGGTAAAGCAGGCAAGCTGTTGGCTCAGATTCTGCTGCCATTCCGGGGTACCCACTGACGCTGTCAGTACAGATGTTTGCGCAGCGGGAGCCCCCCCCGTAATGGGTTCATGAATTTGAATATTCATGTCACCAATGGTGGGGATATGAAAAGCATCCGCCGAGTTACTTTCCTGATGCTGTATTGGCATCTGTTCCGTTGATTTATTCGCTACCGCCGGATCAAGAAATGTTGCCAACTGTTCTGATGGCTGAGGCAAAGTTTCACCCGTAGTGGTTGCCGTTTCGAAAGGCAAGGAATCAGGCTTTAGTGAAAACGATGAAGCTGGATGGGCCACCGGCTTACCTACTTTTCCGACAAACGCTGAATATACCGCGGCTTTGTTCAGTTTTTGTGGATGACTGTTATCGATATGGCTATTTTGTAACGCATCCCCATTCTGGGCGGATAAAAGCTCCGCCTGAGCGGTTAAATGGTCCGCCCGCGTGGGTAAATTTTCGGTCTGTTCTGGCAAATGTTCAGCCCGTGCGGGTAAAAGTTCAGTTTCTGGTAAACCAGCGCCTGAATCGCCTTTTTGTGTCGGAGTATCCACATGTCCAGGTGATACCGTCATATTTTTCAGAGCGAGAATTTGTCCATTGCCCTCAATAACCGCTGATGCAGTTATTTCCTGATTTTCAGCCACCTCCGGTAAGGAAGTACTTTGCCCCGGAAGCATGTAAAGCAGGCCATCCATTACGCCAGGATGACCCTCTTCAGAGATATCCTTCCCTTTTTCTTCGTCTGTCGGTAACAGATTTAAAGGTCCTTGCGCCGGAAGATGAAGCTTCGTGTTGAAGTCAGGAAGCAGTTTGCTGTCGAGCTCAACTGCAAATGATGGTGCATCTGTATCATTATCATTCTGGGTTGCAGAGCATCCGTGCCCCAAATTGCCGGTATTCATGGGTAAAGAAATTACCTGCATTTTATTTTCCTCTCTGGCTGGCGCGGCGGGCAAATTCGTCCATCATTTTTTGTTCCTGACGGTTTTCTTTCAATAAACGCTGGGCTTCAGCCCGGCTTTTTAATGTTTCAAATGCGTTCAACCGCTGACGATCTTTCTGCCAGTCGTTGAGTGATGCATCGACAATCTGTTTGCTGTTACTCACCTGTTTTTTCTGTTGCAAAACAACCTTCTCCAGCTCACCAATAAAACCTTGCCATGACTGAAGTGCAGAAATAGACATCCCTTTATCGGTGATAGTATCTTGCAGTTGTCGACGATATTCAGATTCGTATGTCTGTAATTGTTGTAAGCGTGAGATTTCATTCTCATGCGACTGGCGCGCACGCCCCAGGCGCAATGCTGTGTCATTGAGTTTCTTTTCGGCCAGATCCCTTAAAACATCCATTGGTGCAGAAGTTGCCATGATTATTTGCCTGCTTCAGGAACGTTGTTATCCGGGAATAATGCATCGAGCTGGTTACATGAAACATCATATTCCTGACGTTCATGGATACCTTGTTGCAGATAGCGTTCCATTTCTGGATACAACGTGATCGCCTGATCCAGTAAGGGATCGCTACCTCGGGCATACGCCCCGACGCTAACCAAATCCCGGTTCCGCTGCCACGAGGACAGAAGTTGTTTAAAACGCTGTACCTTTTTAAATTGCGCTGGTTGCGTAATTTCCGTCATAACACGACTAATAGAGGCTTCAATATCAATAGCCGGATAATGGCCTGATTCCGCCAGTCGGCGTGACAGAACTATATGCCCATCAAGAATGGCGCGAGCAGAATCCGCAATGGGGTCTTGCTGATCGTCGCCTTCAGTCAATACGGTATAGAATGCGGTAATTGACCCGCCACCACGGATACCATTCCCGGCCCTCTCTACTAACGCAGGTAAACGGGCAAAAACAGAGGGCGGGTAGCCTTTGGTTGCTGGCGGTTCACCGATAGCCAATGCGATCTCACGTTGCGCCATTGCATAGCGCGTCAACGAATCCATGATCAACAACACGTTTAATCCACGGTCACGGAAATCTTCAGCTATGCGGGTGGCATATACAGCGCCCTGCATACGTAGTACTGGCGATACATCGGCAGGCGCAGCAATAACAACTGAACGCTGTAAACCATCCTGTCCCAGAATATTTTCAATAAAATCTTTGACTTCACGGCCTCGTTCACCAATGAGTCCCACCACCACCACATCGGCCGTGGTATAGCGAGCCATCATTCCTAACAGGACGCTTTTCCCTACGCCGGACCCCGCAAACAGTCCCATACGCTGGCCCCGTCCCACGGTCAGTAAGCCATTGATCGCCCGAACACCGACGTCAAGCACATTACGAATGGGATCGCGTTGTAAAGGGTTAAACGGAGCAGTAAATAAGGTTGCCCGATCACTATCATTTGGGGGGGGAAGACCATCCAATGGTCGCGCACTGGCATCCAGCACACGCCCCAATAATCCAGGCCCAACAGGAAGCTGCTTGCCTTGCGTTAAATTATCACCACTGCTTGCAGCCCAGACCCTGGCTCCCGGTAAAATACCGTCCACGTGTTCCAGCGGCATCAAATACAACATTTTCCCACTAAAACCGACAACTTCACTTTCCACACAGTGGATACCATCCGGGCCATCACGTTCCACAATGCACAGCGTACCGATGGGTAATTTCAGTCCGGTGGCTTCCATCACCAGCCCGGTCGCGCGGATCAGTCTGCCGTACCGACGAAAAGCGGGTAATGTCGTCATCCGCTGTTCTTGCTGTTCCAGAGCACCCAGCCAGTTTTTGAGATGCGAAGTCATACACCTTCCCTGTTGCGAACCAGTTGACACAACGACTGCCAACGGGTTTCCAGCGAGGCATCCAGTTCCCCTTCGTCCGTACTGATCCGGCAGCCGCCGGGCAGAAGATGAGGATCGGCACACAATTCCCAGTCATAGGTTGAGAGCAACGTCTCAAGCTGCTGGCGTACCTCTTCTGGTTCTTCCGCACTGATGGTCAGGCGAAATTTACCTTTCAGTAAACTATCTTCGTTGAGTAGAGTACGGATGTGATTCATCAGACTGGTATGCATTTTATCCGTAACGCCATGCTCGCCCAGCAGAGTACGCACCGCCATCAGCGCCAGTTGCACCAGGCGGGCAGGGATGACGCTATCCATGTTTTCAACCGAGATCTGAAAACTTTCCATAACACGGGAAAACTGCGAATGAAACTGCGCATGCTGAGCATGTATTTCAGCTAACCCTTGCTTAATGCCTTCAGCCTTTCCCTGCTGTAGCCCTTCTTCATAGCCGCGACGACGTCCCTCTTCTTCGCCTTTTACCAGCCCTTGCGTAAATCCTTTTTGCCCTTCCTGTTGGCGAACACGGGCAAGCTCATCCTGCCGGTCCTGGTCAGACATGAGGTCTGCATCTGCGCAATTTTCAGGCTCCAGGCTCGGCCATGACGAATTGCCCGCCCCGAGCAGATCGTCAGGCCGCCAGGGTTTCCAGGTTGCCTCAGACGTAGACATCCTCACCTCCCCCAATTGTTATCTCACCGGAGTCCACCAGACGACGAACTACCAACAGGATTGATTTCTGTTCGGCTTCGACCAGGGCCATGCGTACAGGACCACGTGAATTGAGATCATCACGCATAATTTCAGCCTGACGTTTGGACATGTTGCTGAAGAATTTCTCACGCAGTACCTGATCGGCACCTTTCAACGCAACCAGCAGGGACTCGCCATCGATATCTTCCAGCAGGCGCTGGATACTGCGGTCATCCATATCCACCAGATTTTCGAACAAGAACATCTCATCAATGATTTTCTGTGCCAGTTCAGGATCAAATTCATGGAACGCAGCGAGCGCTGCTTCTTCCTGCTGGGTTTTCATCAGATTGAGAATTTCAGCCGCCGGACGGATACCACCCATATTGTTGCGCTTAACTGACTGACCGTGAAGCAGACCATTCAATACATCTGTCAGTTCTTGTAGTGCAACCGGCTGGACGCCATTAAAGGTAGCAATACGCAAGATAATGTCGTTACGTTCGCGTTCTTCAAATTTCGCCAGTACATTTGCGGCCTGAGCGCGTTTCAGATGCACCAGTATGGTAGCAATAATCTGCGGATGCTCTTCCCGAATCAGGTCATAAACCATATACGGTTCCATCAGGCCCAGCGTCTCAATACCGTTATTTTCGCCACGGGCATCCAGCAAAGTATCCAGCAATTCTTCGGCCTGGTTCTCTCCCAGCGCTTTCACCAGTACATTGCGTAAATACTCATCCGCATTGATGCTGATAGCCGCGAACTCTTCAGAATCGCGTTTGAACTCACTTAGTACCTGGGAAATTTGCTCATGGGTATAATAATTGTTAATGCTGACAATGCCGCTGCTTATCTGAGCCACCTCATGAGAATTGAGATGGCGTAAGACTTCGGCTGCCCGGTCATCGCCGAGCGTTAGCATAATAATGGCGCTTCGCATGGCGGCATTCATGATGATTTCTGCTCCTTATTCATCCACTGGCGGATCACCAGTGCAATAATCTGCGGTGCCTCATCGGCCATTTCACGCAGTTGATGAGTCGTAAGCTCTGTATCCATGCGCTGTTGCGCTTTGGCACGTTCGCTGCTTTCTTTTTTCTGCCGCTGCATTGTTACTTCGGCCTGACGAGCTTCTTTCTCCATTTCGAGCCGCTGGAGCAGCATTTCCTGATGTTTCACCCAGAATGGCCATACGGCTTTACGCCAGAGAATCCAGGCAACCAACGCGACTAAGAAATAACGCAGTACGGTGAGAACTAACTGAATAAAGTCCTGTTGTTGCCACAGAGGTAAAATGGTTTCTTTATCTGTCTGGCTAAATGGCGTGTTGACGACATTTACCGAGTCCCCACGGGAAGCGGAATAACCCATCGCCTCTTTAACCAGATCGTTGATTTGCTTCATCTGCCCTGGCGTTAGAGCTGCCAGTTCTCCTTTTTTCCCTGGCAGATAGTTGATAACAACCGCAACAGACAAACGCTCGACATTACCCGTGTTATGAGTGATATGTTTCAGCGTTCTGTCCAGCTCGTAATTGGTAATGTCGTCCTGGTTCTGATTGTAAGGTTGCAGTTTTTGACTTGCCGTCTGAGAAGTCGAACGGAAAGTGCTATCTTTGCCGCCGCGTGCTGCCGTTGGGGAGGTAACAGACGTACTTGCCGCCACAGGGGGGAGATTACTTAACGCGCCGGGTGTGCCACCCACGCTGCTTTTCCCCCCCTGCTCATCACGAACCACGTGACGGCTGCGGATAGACATTTTGTCTGGCGAAGTGTTAGGCGCATACTCTTCAACTGTTTGCTCATTCTGTGTGAAATCAACTTGTGCTGTCACTTGTGTGCGAACGTTAGCGCTGCCAACTACGGGCGTCAGAATGGTCTGAATACGGTTTTGATAATCGTCTTCAACTTCGCGGATATATTTGAGCTGTGTCGTCTGGGTATTCTGAGCGCCACTGCCGGAAAGCAGATGACCGGACTGATCCACAATGGTGACATGAGTGGCATCAAGACCGGAAACCGCGCTGGCTATCATATAACTTATGGCGTTAACCTGCCCCTCATCCAGTGTCCTGCCACTTTGTAAAGTAAGGGTTACTGACGCGGTGGGTACTGTTTGTTCGCGAACAAAGAGTGATGGTTTGGGTATTGCCAAATGGATACGGGCGTTCTGAACCGGCCCCAGCGTCTCAATGGTGCGAGCCAGTTCTCCTTCAAGCGCACGCTGGAAGTTGACTTGTTCGTTAAACTGGCTAATACCAAATTTTTCCTGGTCCAGCAGTTCAAATCCTATTGAGCCACCTTTCGGCAACCCCTGTTGTGCCAGCTTAAGACGGACCTCATAAACCTTGTCTTCCGGAATCATGATGGCGCCGCTATGATCAGCAAAGCGATAAGGAACCTGCATCTGGTTAAGCTGAGTGACAATAGCGCCACCGTCCTGTTCGCTAATGTTACTGTAGAGCACTCGATAAACTGGACCTTGCATCCAGAATAGCAAGACAACAACAATAGATATTGCTGCCGCAGCAGCGATCATAAAGATAATTCTGGGATTTGCCCGAATTCGTTCCAGTAGCGCCTTAAAATCAAAGGGACTATTTTTTTTATTACCCTGGGTTGTGGCATTCATGCCATATTCCTGTAAAGTTAAATGGTACGATTTCAACGCAGGTGTCATATTGCAGATGCAGATGAACAAACTGGTGATGAGTATTATTTCGTGGCAATCTTTCATTCCGGAAAATTTGCCAGATAAGAATTATCGCCTGAAACAGCCTTAAACCTAATCAGCAATAAGACCAGGTTTATGCTGACTTTTCCCACAATGCTGTTGAACTTCCTCCATGATAAAGTACCCCTAAATTAAACAGAGCGGATTAGCAGTCGGTATCAACCATCTGTTGTTAAGCGTCAGAAAGGTGAAATGAAGATATGTCCCTAAATACAATTAATGGGGTAGTAAATCAAATTCAGCATCAGGCAGGCCAGATTTCTACAATACCTGATTTGCTCGGTTCAACAGGAATAAATGACACAGAAAATAAAACACAATTTTCTGATGTGTTATTCAATAGTCTTAATAATATCAGCCAGCTCCAGAATCAGGCCAAACAAGGAGCTGAAGACTATCTGAGCGGAGTCCCGGGAGTTGGCTTAAATGATGTTATGGTTTCGATGCAGAAGTCATCTGTAGCGCTTAATCTTGGCGTTCAGGTACGTAATAAAATGGTGAGTGCGTATCAGGACATCATGAGCATGGGTGTTTGATTGCCGATTTTTCTTGTTAGTCATTTCGTTAATCCTGATTGTTATTTTCCTTTATTCCGTATCACCTGATCACCATCAGGCAATGTGTATGATTGGGTGATGTGCATTGCACATCATGAGCGTTTTTGAAAATAACTCTCTATCCCCCGCTAAAAGCGGAAACACTGAGAAATAAAAATCCGCAATATGGCTAACCACACTGAATTCCTAACACAAAGTCTGAACACTCTCACGGATAAAGATGTAACACGCATCAGCGCACTAATTTACAGTCGCGCAGGTATTGTCCTGAATGGCCAAAAAAAAGATATGGTCTATAATCGTTTATCCCGTCGCATTAATCAGTTAGGGATGAACAGTTTTAGCGAGTATATGACTCTGCTTGAAAGCAGTTCAGAAGATCCGGAATGGCAGATATTTGTCAACTCGATGACAACTAACCTGACATCTTTTTTTCGTGAAGCGTACCATTTCCCTATTCTTGCGGAACACGCGCGGAGTCGGCGTGGTATGTACAACGTATGGTGTGCGGCTGCATCTACAGGTGAAGAGCCACTATCAATTGCAATGACGCTGGAAGAAACGCTGGGTCATAGTATTACTGGTTCTCGCGTATTGGCTACCGATATTGATACCGACGTTCTGCTTCGTGCCCAAAAAGGTATTTATCAATTATCCGATTTAGCCAATTTGAATGAAAAACAGAAAAAAGACTGGTTTCTGCGTGGAACACGAGATCACGAAGATAAAGTTAAAGTCAAAAAAGATCTGTTGGCAACGATTCATTATCAGCAACTTAATCTTGTGGCTCCGCATTGGGATATTCCGGCACCTTTTGATGCTATTTTCTGTCGTAATGTGATGATTTATTTTGACAGAAAGACACAGGATACTCTCATGCGGCGTTTTGCAGAAATACTGAAACCTGGTGGGATACTGTTTGCCGGTCACTCAGAACATTTTAATACCGCAAATAGTCTGTTTCGCCTGCGCGGCCAGTCTGTTTACTGTCTGGCAAAGGAGTAACAAATGAAAAAGATAAAAGTGTTGTGCGTGGATGATTCGGCATTAATCCGCAACATAATGACGCGAATAGTCAATCAGCAACCCGATATGGAAATGGTTGCTACTGCCCATGATCCAATCATGGCCCGGGATTTGATTAAGAAACATAATCCGGATGTGCTGACGCTTGATGTTGAAATGCCACGCATGGATGGTCTGGATTTTCTTGAACGCTTAATGCGTCTGCGTCCAATGCCAGTACTGATGCTTTCATCACTGACCAGTAAAGGATCAGATATCACCCTCGCTGCACTGGAGCTGGGAGCTATAGATTTTATTACTAAACCTCAGCAAGGTCTTCAGGAGGGCATGGAAAAATACAGCGATATGATCGCTGACAAAATACGTATAGCGGCGAACATTCGGACTTTCCAGAAAAGAACCGTTCCACCAATTATTCGCGCCCCGCTTATTGGTAGTGAAAAAATTATTGCCATTGGCGCATCTACCGGTGGTACGGAAGCATTAAGCCATGTTCTGCAACCTATGCCGCCATCATGTCCGGGGATCGTCATTGCCCAACATATGCCGCCAGGTTTTACCCGTTCTTTTGCCCAGCGACTTGATAAAACCTGCCTGCTGTCAGTAAAGGAAGCAGAGCATGATGACCGAGTTCTACCCGGCCATGCTTACATCGCACCAGGCGGCAGACATATGGAACTGTTCCGTAGCGGGGCTAACTACCATATCAAACTTAGCGACACGCCACCCGTTAACCGCCATCGTCCTTCGGTAGATACGCTGTTTGAATCTGTTGCTCACGCAGCCGGACGAAATGCAGTAGGCGCCATCCTTACCGGTATGGGCAGTGATGGCGCGAAAGGTCTGCTGGCTATGCGTAAAGCGGGGGCCAGAACTCTCGCCCAAAGCGAACGTACCTGTGTGGTATTCGGTATGCCTCGTGAAGCGATAGCATTAGAGGCGGTAGTAGAAATCGCCGACCTGGATGAAATGAGCCAACAAATTATCAATAACGTAACTGGGCAATCTCGCCGTATTTAACAACCTATTTCGCACTTAGAAATATTTCAGGATATACCATGACAGATATGAATTTACGTTTCCTCGTTGTTGATGACTTTGCCACCATGCGTCGCATTATCCGCAATCTCCTTAAGGATCTCGGCTTCAATAATGTTGACGAAGCGGAAGATGGTCATGACGCGCTGACGCGTCTGAAAAAAGAACCATTCGATTTTGTCATTAGTGACTGGAACATGCCGAACATGGACGGTTTACAACTGTTGAGTGAAATTCGTCAGGATAGTGCGCTTAAAGCTCTGCCAGTACTGATGGTTACTGCTGAAGCGAAAAAAGAAAATATTATTGCGGCGGCGCAAGCCGGCGCCAGCGGCTATGTAGTTAAGCCTTTTACTGCAGCCACTCTCGAAGAAAAGCTAAATAAAATATTTGAGAAGCTCAAGGGATAATCATGGCCAAGTCAGCACAAGTGTCATCAATTAATCACGATCCAGACGTCTTTACCCGCATTGGTAACATCGCACGAATGCTGAGGGATAGTCTGGTCTGTCTTGGTCTTGAACAAACCATCATAGATGCGGCAGAGGCGATCCCTGACGCCCGCGAACGCCTGAATTATGTGGTAAAGAAAACGACTCAGGCTGCGGAGCTTGTTCTGAGCTGCGTGGAAGAAACAAGACCGATGCAGAACGTTATCACCCGCGAAGCCGAGCAATTAACGAAACGCTGGGACGCCTGGTTTGATGAGCCAATTGAACTGCCAGAAGTACGTGAGCTGGTAAAAGATACCCGGCATTACCTGAAACAAGCCCCCGAACTGGCTGGTAAAACCAATAATCAACTCATGGAAATCATGATGGCGCAGGACTTTCAGGATCTGACCGGTCAGGTTATCCAGCGCATGATGACTATTATTGAAGTTGTCGAAAATGAGTTGATCCGGGTTCTGGTGGATAACATTCCTGAAGGTACTGAACCGAAGAAAGAAGTGGCTAACCCATTAATTAATGGTCCGCAAATCGATCATACCCAGGCAGGTGTGATTAGTTCCCAGGGTCAGGTTGATGACCTTCTCCAGAGTCTCGGATTTTAATCCATGAAAGGTCATTTCCTCTGATAACCATGATTGAGATGGCTATCAGAGGAAAGGGACCCAGGCAAGCTTATGTCAGAAGAAAGCGATCAGGAAAAAACCGAAGAACCCACAGCTCACCGAAAAGAAGAAGCTCGGAAAAAAGGGCAGATTCCTCGTTCCAGAGAACTCACCTCCCTGCTGATTTTGTTAGCAGGCTGGTCGCTGATGACGGGTAGCGGAGAAAACCTTGCCCGCACGTTATTACAGTTATTGCATTCCGGGTTAACCCTCAACAGAAATCAAATTGAGGACCCGTTAAGCATGATTCACCAGCTTTACGACATGCTGGTCATGATGATTCAGGCATTGATGCCCTTTCTGCTTGGGCTGTTTGTCGTGGGGATTGCCTCGCCATTACTGATTGGTGGGCTTCACCTGGGCGGTGGCCTGAAAGTAGATTTAAAACGCTTAAATCCACTTTCAGGAATGAAACGGATGGTTTCAGGGCAAATGGTCGCTGAATTATTAAAAGGATGTCTGAAAGTTACTTTAGTAGGAACAGGCTGTACTTTGTATCTTATTAATAATAAAGAGCATTTCATCCAGTTAGTGAGTGCTCCACTGCCTGAAGCGATTGGCCGCGCGATGGACCTGATTCTGCACTGCCTGATGATGGTACTACTGTGCATTATCCCGATGGTTGGCTATGACATTTTTAACCAGATCTTCAGCAACCTGAAAAAGCTGCGTATGACCCGCCAAGAAATACGCGATGAATTTAAGCAGCAGGAAGGTGATCCGCACATCAAAGGTAAAATCAAGCAGATGCAACGCGCCGCTGCCAGGAGCCGAATGATGGCCGATGTACCGACGGCAGATGTGATTGTCAATAACCCGACTCACTACTCCGTTGCTTTATCCTACAAAGAAAAAAGTATGAGTGCGCCAATAGTGCTGGCTAAAGGCGCGGGGGAAGTCGCTCTGCGTATCAGGGAGCTGGGGAAAGAACATAAGATCCCTATGCTGGAAGCTCCACCGCTTGCTCGTGCTCTTTACCGACATAGCGAGATTGGCAGACCAATCCCGACAGAACTTTATAGCGCGGTGGCAGAAGTACTCGCGTGGGTCTACAGCCTGCGTCGTTGGCGTCACACCGGCGAAAATAAACCCGTCCCCCCCCGGAACCTTCCTGTACCGGAAAAACTGGACTTTAACCACGAGATGAATGCCGATGTCTGATATCGCCACTAAATTACGTTTACCGCAGTTGAAAGACACGCAGTGGCGAGTGCTGGCCGGGCCAGTACTGATCATGATGATCCTTGCCATGATGGTCCTGCCGCTCCCGGCGTTTCTTCTGGATACCCTGTTTACGTTCAATATCGTCCTCTCACTGATGATACTGCTCGTATCCATGTTCACCAAAAACACGCTGGAGTTTTCGGCATTTCCGACTGTTCTCCTGTTTGCCACGCTGCTCCGACTGGCATTGAACATTGCCTCAACGCGTATCATCCTGATGGAAGGTCACACTGGTGCAGCGGCGGCTGGTCGCGTAGTGGAAGCGTTTGGTCATTTTCTGGTGGGCGGTAACTTTGCTATCGGCATTGTGGTGTTCGCGATTCTGATCATCATTAACTTTATGGTTATCACCAAAGGTGCCGGGCGTATTGCCGAAGTGGGCGCTCGCTTCGTTCTCGACGGGATGCCTGGTAAGCAGATGGCCATTGACGCCGACCTTAACGCAGGTCTGATCGGTGAAGCTGAAGCCAAACGTCGTCGTAACGAAGTGACCCAGGAATCCGACTTTTACGGCTCAATGGATGGAGCCAGTAAGTTCGTGCGCGGCGATGCCATCGCGGGCCTGATGATTATGGCCATTAACATCATCGGCGGTCTCGCTATCGGTGTCCTGCAACATGGTATGGCGATCGGACAAGCAGGTGAAACCTATACTCTGTTAACCATTGGTGACGGCCTAGTTTCCCAGATCCCAGCGCTGATCATTTCCACTGCAGCCGGTGTTATTGTGACCCGCGTAGCGACCGAACAGGATGTCGGGGAGCAGATGGTTGGGCAATTATTCCACAATCCTCAGGTGATGCTGCTTGCGGCAGGTGTTATCGGTCTGCTTGGTTTGATTCCCGGAATGCCTAATCTGGTATTTCTGCTCTTTACCGCTGCACTGTTGGGCTTAGCCTGGTGGTTACGCGGTCGTCAGGAAAATAACCCATCAGTCAACAAAGAAGATAAAACGCGCGACGAAATCCACGCCGAAGCCGCTAACGCCACCGCCGAAGCCTCTTGGGCGGACGTACAGATTGAAGACGTGCTGGGACTGGAAGTGGGTTACCGCTTAATTCCGCTGGTTGATAGCGAGCAAAACGGTCAGCTACTGACTCGTATTCGTGGCCTGCGCAAAAACTTTGCGCATGAAATGGGTTTTCTCCCACCGTCTGTGCATATCTGTGACAACCTGAGCCTTGAGCCAGATCGTTACCGGATCCTGCTGAAAGGCGTGGAAATTGGTCATGGCACTATTCATCCGGAACGCTGGATGGCGATTGACCCAGGATGCGCCGAAGGTGAGCTGGACGGTACGCCGTGTAAAGATCCGGCATTTGGTTTCCCGGCATGGTGGATTGATGAAGTACAGCGTGATCAGGCCCAGGTACAGGGTTATACCGTGGTTGACCCAGCCTCCGTCGTAGCGACTCACCTGAATCATCTTATTTCCCAGCATACCGGAGAACTGTTTGGCCGCAGCGAAGCACAACTGCTGCTTGATCGCCTTGAAAAAGATATGCCACGACTGGTTGACGGTTTGATCCCTGGCGTACTTTCTTTAACTCTGTTCCATAAAGTGCTGCAAAATCTATTGGTGGAGCAAGTTTCTATCCGCGATATGCGCACCATTCTCGATACAATGGCTGAATTCGCGCCGACAACCACCGATCCTGATGATTTAACAGCTCAGATTCGCCGCCGTCTTGGTCGGGCAATAACCCAACAGTGGTTCCGTAATAATAAAGATATCAACGTGATTGGCCTCGACAATAATCTCGAAAAGATTTTGCTGCAGGCGATCCAGAATAACAGCATCATTGAACCGGGTATTGCAGACAACCTGATCCGCCAGACAGAACAAGCTATCCTTGAGCAAAATTCACGAAATGTACCACCAGTACTGCTTGTCTCTCCGCCGCTAAGAACTATGCTTTCACGTTTCCTGCGTCGGATTTACCCACAGTTGGTAGTGCTGTCAACGCAAGAGATTGCACAAGACAGAATTTTACATATGTCGACCTGCATTGGTGGTGAAAAATGATGAAAGCCATCAATAGCGCTTTTCTGCTGTTGGCGCTCCACTCATCTTTGTGTCTGGCTTCTACAACAGGAACCTGGAGCCAACAGAGCGGAGGCGGCACGCTGACTACAGGCGAAATATTACTGGTTGGGCGTGTTATTCACGCCCCCGCCGCGGTACCGCATAATGCGCCAGTGAGATCTATTTCGTGGAAAATAAATCTTCTAACCCCCCCACCACAGGGACTGGAAATCAATTTATGCAGTACCACCTGGTGTCAGCCTCTGCCAGCTCTCTCTGGTCATTTAACACCAGTCCGTCATTTGTCGGCGAATGGCCCATTTCATTTTATTTACAACGTGCGCTATAAAGGACAGCTAATACCGGCAGTGACGGTGGTGCGAAACCAATTAACGATTGGCTACGGCTAACAATCGTGAGAGTCATTTTTTATTGAACAAATAAATCCAGATAAGAGTTCCCGGTGTCAGATCATTTCTGAATTATACCCTTTATTATTGGAGCTACCTGAAGACAGGTAACTCATCACAGAAGTACAGATGTAAATTCCATGACTTCTATTTTTTATTAAACCTGCGGCTATTAAGCATAGCGTATATTTATGCTTAATCTTTCCCATGACTATCTACAATAGCCGCAGGAAATATCTTTACGGCATGGTTTTTATGGCAAGTTTCTCCTGTCTAACACAGATGGCACACATACAAGTCAAATTACCTTATAGCCGGAAAATCGTTATTAAGCGCGGAGATTAACTCTTTCAGAAAATCACATTGGCTACAGTTGCGTTTTGCTTTTGATGCAGCGTAATAGACAGCATCTGACGTCGCAAATTCATAACCCGCTAACGCACATTTTTCTTGCAGGATCTGCGCTGCATGAAGAGACGTATTACATTCACTGTTTTTAGTCGGTGTGGAGGTACCAAACGCCGTGGTACTGACCTCAATTACAAATCTGTATCCTTTCCCGTAAACGGTTTCAATAAAAACATTATCTTTGTCCTGACCAAGCGCATTACGAATGCGGTAAATGCTACGGGTCAGCGATTCATCGCTAACCGCAGAAGACCAGACATCATTAATGATTTTATGTTTACTGACTACGTGTTTTGCATTTTTTAATAAAACGGTAAGCACACCGGCCTCTTTAGGCGGCAGATAAACTTCTTCCGTTCCGCAACATAAAAAACCATCATATGTGAAAGAGAAATTGCCAAACTGAAAAGTAGCACGACGATCCTGACTGTTAATCATATTCACCCTAACTCCCTTGTGTGAATTATTGTAGCGATAACTATCCCCAACGGTTAATTCTGTTTTGCATGTTAGTAATCTGGCTAACATAGTGAGAACAAGTTCTTTGTATGTCAGCTAGTGAAAACTACCGCATCTCACTTAGCTAAACTTTATGACAGAATTATCCAATTTTGATGTGACATTATCTTAATTAACACATTTAATATCTATATTATTGATTTAATTATCATTTAAATAAATAAAACTTGTGTCATTTAAGATAAAAAGAGTGTGTTAGCTATCTTTTTTCAGACAAAAAAACAAGAAAGATCACGATAAAAATATTATTGTGATCTTTCTTGTTCAGTTACCAGAAAGCTTATTGCCAATATGGTAGGATATAACCTTGCTATATGGATGGGGCTTTAAAATGAATATCCATAACGGATATATCACCTATATCTATTAATATATGTTTATCATCATTGTTTTTTATTGTCACTCTCGCCTGGACACGCGTTTTAGCTCCCGCATGATGTGTGACGACTTGCTGAATTTCTTTCATCATATTCTCAAGTGTTTCATGATCGTTCATAGCATCACCTCACTGATAAAATTATCACCACTATGTATAGTTATCGGCAGAAAAAAGATTTAGATAAGTTTTACTTATAAGGAACGAGCTCAAAATCTAATGATTTTGAGCTGTGATCACTAAATTAGACGAAATAAAGAATATATAGCCTGATAATTATTAGTTATGTAATTCTGGCAGCGATAACCTATCAGGTTATCTTGAACTATGCACTGGACACAAACTAAGATGTCTTTGGCTAAATCGGGATTGTACAGTGAAGCTCAAATATATCCGTTTTATGCACTTTTATATCCCATTGTGATATACATTTTTATTATGTTAAATTCACAAAAATGATTGTCAGTTACATTTGGTTATTGTTTTGTGACCAATAATAAATCCATATACAGGATATGCAAAAGCTGACATACGATGCCAGTTTTCATAATCATCATCAAGATTATAACCGTTATTCATGTAAAATTTAACGTATCAAATTGCTCAACAGTTCAGAGTTTAATTTTTATTAACGGATAATTCTATGATAACAAAGATGATGGCAAGATTACTTTTTACCGGGACTCTAATTCTTCCTTATTTTTCCTTTGCATCAGTTCTAACTACACAGCAAAGAAATCACCTGGAAGAAATTATGACAAATCAGATTCGTAATAATCAAGACAGAGCTACGATCGAAAAAGACTGGACAGAAGCGCATCAAGTAGCAGAATTCTTATGCCAACCGGCAGCACTGGCTGTAATACAAAAAAATGAACAACTCGTTGATAAAGTCTTTCTTGGCGATGAAAAACAAAATAGTTTGATATTACACAGTCCTATCAGACTAACTGGAAATGGCCAATATCGTATTTCTGGTTCGAAATGGATACCATTCTTTTTCCGCTGTGATCTGTCTTCTGTAACAGGTAAAGTTACCCGTTTTGTTATTGATCACCACACCCCATATCCTGATAGAAATGCCGTTTTACAACCACAATGACTTTTCCCCGCCTTACCCTGTCTGAACACCAACTTTTGGGTTGCAGTTCAGACAGGGCGAGGCTTTACGGCATTTTTTACTAAAACAGGTTGTTAGTACCCAATGTTTACCAGGATAAGAAAATTTCACATTAAGCAATAACGAGTTTTTTTCACACTATATAGTGCATACTCCCATTCTTAGTCCTACTTTCAAAAGTTCAATGCCGCTATGAACATCCATTTTTTTCATCAGATTTAAGCGGTGTGTTTCAACAGTTTTATTACTGACATCTAAAATCTTTGCTATATGCTTATTTGTTTGTCCATCAGCGATGAGTTGTAGAATTTGTCGTTCACGTCCAGTCAGAAAATTACTGGGGACAGGTTTCCGTATAACAGATGACTGCTGAAGTAAACCGTCATCAAAATAATTAGAGTTATTATAAATGTGCTCAATTGCACGTTTTAAATTTTCTGGCGGACTGTTTTTCCATACAACCCCCATAGCACCCGCATTTATGAATTTTGTTGCATCTATATACGGTTTCTTTTCCATATATGAGATTAATTTGGATGTTATACGCATAGAGTGCACCCAACGTATTAATTCGATGCCTCCCAGCCCATCAGAGAACTCACCAAGAATGAATATATCTGGCTGATATTGTGAGCAATACTCTGCAGCACTCAGTGCATCAGTGAAGGTAGATGACACTTCATAACGAGATGGATCATTTGATAAAAATGTCACTATTCCCTTTAACATCAGTGGATATTTATCAGCCACTACCACACTAATTTTCTTCATTGTCTGCGTCCTTTATCCAGCAAATCCCTGGATCACCATAAGAAATTTAGGTGATTACCCTTATTGATTGTAAATAGAACAAATTATATGGTCATGATGAAAATATGATTTATGTTTCATCGTGACTGTTATATATTTTTCATAAAATATGTTTAATGTTATAATTATTGATTATTTTCTTTGGGTAAATAGAGGAGATTTTTTGATCTCCGTCATATTATTAACATGCTTATTACCTGTAATAGCAAGCTAGTTATTTATACCATTCAGATCATTATTTTTATAAAGTTTCATCTTTTAATAGCCCTTTGCGTTCATACTGTGATGTAGAGGATATCGCTTCAGTCACACCTGATAATCCGCTGAATATTCACCATCGGTATGAGCGATAACATGTATCAGACAATGACGTTCACTACTGAAGGTTGATTACTACAGACTGGTACAACCCCACTCTTTTTTGGTTCGGGCCACTGGAGATATCTGAGGGACCTCTGGAGGCTTTTTTGTGCCCTATGTCAAGTATGGTAGTCATAATGTTATCTTGCCTGACAGAGAGCATCACGCTTGATTTTGTTTCACTACTGATGAAACAAGTATTGTGCACCGTGCTTAATTCAGGTTGATTCAGCTTTTGTTATGTTAGTTGCCTCTGATTGAGAGCTTACTTTGCTGTGTGCTTACTCTTGCTGAGTTGGAACAGGATGCCTTAATTGCATTTTTGCCGGGTTGTTGTTGGTAATTGTGTTTTCGTTTAGATCAAAATAATTGATCCTAAGTAGATCCCTTTAAGATCCCAAATAGATCCCTGATCGTTGTAGCCCGCGCCCACCATGCCTTCCAGACGTTCTTGATAAGCTATAGTAAGTAAATTATAAACTATAGCTTGCACATACATATGTTATAGTGAGTTAAACCTAGGCTGTAGTTTGCAGTTTGTATAAGCTATAGTGAGCATTCAATATTAAATTGTATGATAAAGAAAATAGATATTTATTTTATTTTTCAATGAGATAAAGGTAGTGATATACCATTATACATTGATATACACATGTTATTCACAGTGTATCAACAGCCGTTTTCTTGTGCTGTTAGCTCGGTTATATGGACTGGGTGCCCAAACTTGGAGCTGATTTTGGAAAAAGATAGTGATATTAAATTTTTTTTTGATGAGGTGGATAAGCGAACAGGAGAAGTCGTTTCTCTTACTCCAAACGCTAATAACACTGTGCAGCCCGTTGCGCTCATGCGTCTGGGGGTATTTGTGCCTACCCTCAAATCGCTTAAAAACAGTAAAAAAAATACACTCTCGACGACAGATGCCACAGAGGAGCTGACCAGGCTCACTCTTGCGAAGGCGGAAGGTTTTGACAAAGTGGAAATCATTGGACCCAGACTGGATATGGACAATGATTTCAAAACCTGGGTGGGAATTATACATTCCTTTGCAAAACATAAGGTTATAGGTGATAAAGTTCAACTTTCTTTTGTTGAATTTGTTAAGCTTTGTGGGATCCCATCGAGCAGATCTTCTAAAAAGCTTCGCGAACGCATCAGCCCTTCGCTAAAGCGAATTGCCGGGACCGTTATTTCGTTTACCAGCCAGACTAAAGAGTATACGACACATTTGGTTCAATCCGCATACTACGACACAGCTAAAGATATCGTAATACTCCAGGCTGATCCCCGATTATTTGAGCTTTATCAGTTTGATCGTAAAGTCCTTTTGCAACTGAAAGCGATAAACGCACTGAAGAGGCGCGAGTCCGCACAGGCGCTATATACCTATATCGAAAGCTTGCCAAAAAACCCGGCGCCTATCTCAATAGCGCGTTTGCGCGCCAGACTAAACCTGAAATCTCCCGTATTTTCTCAAAATCAGACTGTTCGCAGAGCTATGGAGCAATTGAAAGAGATTGGGTACCTCGATTACACGGAGCTACAACGTGGGCGGAGTGTGTATTTTAACGTTCATTATCGAAGGCCTAAACTAAAAGCTCCCCGTACTGACAGCGAAGCTTACGAGCAGCCTGAGCATACAAATGATTCGGTTGACCCTTCTCTGATTGAGAAGGTTAATTTACTTGAAAAGCTGGGGATTAATCTCAAAGATTTGGAGGCTCTTCTGAACCTTCACAAAACATAAGCTGTAGTCAGTAACATGGACTTGAATGCTCACTATAGCTTATGTTCAGTCTTATATTTTCTCCCGGGGTTACAACACTGGTGCCTTTAGTTTTGTGCTTAACATATTGAAATTTAATATTTTTATATGCTATTTACTACGTTGTTACATCACCAGTGGTACTGGTTTTCGTCACTATTTCTTTTAAAACAGGTTAGGCATAGGATTTGATGTTTTTGACTCTTCTCAATTGCCTTTACATCAAGTTAAACGTCATCTCTTTGAGTAAAATAACAATAAAATCAATGATTAATAATGATATGTTTATTGGTTGTTTTTTGCAGTAACGTTAAATACTCGCTATAGCTTATGTTACTGCCTGCATCATAGGTTACTCTCTATAGTTTATACTGCTGCCTACAGTTTATTTATGTGAATATAACTCATTGATATATCAGAAATCTCTTCGCATAAACGTGAGTATCATGAACTAAATGCCATCGTGTGGTTATCAGGCCATGAGCTAAAGAGAGCTGATTACGTGCTGTTAGATTTTTTTGAGAGATGACGCTTTTTGTTGGTCAATTAGTGGAGGTCTTTGGCGTATCTGTATGATTTATCATATGTATTTTAACGGTTATATATCCTTACAATAAGTAAGTGTTAAGGCGGTTATTTTCCTGCGCTACCTGTGAGCTCTCTATAGCTTATAGTGTCTTATAGCGTTGGTATAGGGTATCTTATCTTCTGCCTCGGTCGGGCATATTAACGCTTGTATAATTTTAAAAGCATGTATTAATAAAGAGTATAACAATCGGTTTGCGAACAGGTCTGGATGAAACCGATTATATGAATTCCTGCGTTCATGTTTATCAAAGGAGCTTGTTACTCACGATAGCCTATCGCCCGAATGAAGATGTACTACCTATAGTTTATATTCATAACATCGAACCCATGTATCAACATGTTATTTGACGATTTTTTCAATCATCTATTTGTGGTGTTTCTTTCACCATACAACTGCTCTGTCTGTAAATTTAAAACCTTGTACCTCTTGTCTTATCTGGATGATGGATCATTTCCAGCTCGCCATTTACAGGGCATTTTCATGCATTTTTTCTGCAATAGTGCTGTTTAGTTCTCGCTTTATAGCCTCTGTGAGACACTTATTTATGTCGTATAGTGCTTTCACACATAGTCCCAGGAATCAATCTTCTCTTTTGTCATGTTTTATCTGTACGAAATAAATAGAAAATTTCATCAAAGCTGAATGCAATATTTGCCGATTTCACTATGAAATAGATGAGATAAATTAAATAAAATCAATCGGTTATGTGTTGTTTTACTGTGGCGAAATCAGAATGTTCTGGGATGGCTTATATCCTGTGATTTTTGCATGTCATATGGTTGTCATTGACTGTACATTGACACCGAAACTGCAGGAAAAATTTGTTGATCAGATCCTTACCTTCACTCGCTACCTATTGTTGGTTTATGAGGTGTTTTACTTACTGTTTTTCGGAATGGGCAATAAGTCGCTTCGTAAAGGTAAAATTTTATCAGGGATTTTTTATATTTATGAACTTAATAGCTTATGGATCATGATTGTTATAAGAATTGAAGATGGCGCGGCGTTATAATATGTATCCAGGGCAAAGCCTTGCTCAGTCATGTTAAATGACTGGCTATAGTTCAACGTTTCCTCATTCTTGAGAACTCTGTTGACGATTTCAACCTGAAATTTATGGAAAAAAACCAATAAATCAACAGATTGCTTACGTCGACTGTTGGCGAAAGATTTTAATCTTTCATGGGTAAAAAGAGCGTTCAGCAGTGCATAAAATTGCGTTGGATAAGACAATATTACGAATAATAGTCACCTTAAGGTTATTACCCGATAACGAAGAATATTATTTCTGAATGGCTCTCTCCGTTCTTCTGTTCACTATTCGAACCACGAGAAACTGACCTCATGTCGTCTGTCGTTTTAAGTTCGTGGCTTTAACTCTTTAGTATTTTCCCCTTTAGGCCGATTTGTATAGTAAGTCTATAGACATTACGGCAGCGGATCCTCAATGCAGTTTAGCCATCTCCTTATGCCAACAGAAGAAGAATATATTATGTACCGAGTTATGATTATCCAAAAACAGAGTAAATATATTGAGAGGAGTGGCAATACATCACTGTTATCCCGTGAGGAGGTAGCATGCTCTGTAGCGATGATTTCGGCTGTATTTATGAGGGCAGTATATTGTCTTAATCTCATTTGGGATTCGATTTTTCCCGAAGATATTTCCTGAAGATGATTTCACCTATGAAATCTATTTTTCATGATTACTTATCTAAACACATGTTTCTTAACGCGGGAATAATGTTCTGGACGCTGGCATTAATTTTCTGGTGTTCAGGTAAATTACTTATCGCAATCATATTATTTTTCTTCATGCATTGTGCATTCTCAGCTAATTTTTTAAAGAAAAGGATACTAACGATGTTTAATAAATCAAAGTCAGCAAAAGATAAATTAGAATTAGTGTCAACAATAGAAAATTCAGATGTCAGTAGTACCTTGAAAAAATTTGAAAACAGTAAATTAAGCAGTGATAGCGGGGCGGGTACAGATAGTACAGTTATTGCCAGTGATGTCGTCTTTGACGGTAATATCAACTCTAATAAACAAATATACATTTATGGTTGTGTGAATGGGAATATAATTGCTAAGGATGGACTGGTGAAAATCATGCGTAACGGGGTGGTGGAAGGAAATATTAACAGCCGGGAATTAATCGTTGATGGCACTATAAAAGGGCATTGCCAGTCTGACTCTGTCGACATTTATGAAAATGGACGTCTTGATGGTACGTTGGTTTACGCTTCTCTGTCTATTAAAAAAGGCGGTGTTTTTACCGGTAAGGCAGAAGTATTAACCCAGACCGTTGTAAAACAAAAAATTGTCGAGCTAAAGACTGAAAGTGTTATTGCTGTTCCGGAAAAAGCTGCATTATGCGAAAAATGATAATTGGCGCTATGGCTGTGATTCAACACTGTAACTGTTGAAAGCTCATCGCGGAGATTTGCAATACCGGTACTCGATTGTTGGCCATGAATCGTTGTGCGCTTCGGGGGTACTGGTGAAAAAGACCGAAAGACAGCAAGGCGGTATATCAAACGGATTTTCTACGCACTCTCTCATATGGGGGCTACCGGGAGCGGAAAGCTTATTTTGCATCCGTTTTTATGTAACGGGCAAAGCTGACCGCGTCTGGATGTCATTTTTGCATGCTCAATTATTGTCTTTCCGGAATTGTTGCAACGGCTACAACGGCGCATCCTGAAGCCGCGCGATTCTGCTGCACTTTTCCACTTAATCAGCCACGACGATCTTTTTGTGTATCTTCTGGCATAACAAATCACACATCTTCAATGTTCTCAGAGGTAGGTAATTAACTGTATTGAATGTAGGGAGTATGTCTTATATTTTTAGCCTTATTTATATAATGAATTTCAATAATACAGTTTTCTCTGCAACAACGTTGATCAAGTATATGTGATATAAAAAACAGATGCTCTTAAATAGCATAAGGAATATGGTATGAAAA
This sequence comes from Escherichia sp. E4385, assembly GCF_963883145.1. NCBI lineage: Bacteria > Pseudomonadati > Pseudomonadota > Gammaproteobacteria > Enterobacterales > Enterobacteriaceae > Escherichia > Escherichia sp. E4385. Next base: position 88,137 of record NZ_CAWOOJ010000005.1, on the reverse strand, counting down.
AAATATACTCTCTACTGCTAACCTCATTCTTGTTATCAGGATGTACAACAGAATGGAAACAAACTCGCTACGATGCACAGGATCTTTCAACTGCGCAATATGAATGTGGAGCTCTGGCTGAAGAAAAATACCCAGTTAAGAACAGAATTGCAGAAAGAACAGTTTACGAAGCGCACGTTGAAAAGTGTCGCCGCAACAAACATTGCAAAAAAAAATATGATAGTTCTCCAACCGTACAAAGTTATGTGATTGATGTGAATGAGAATACTCGCTATGAATGGATGGAACGCTGCATGCAGCAAAGGGGATGGGTATCTGAAGTCAAAGTCCTGATGTAATCGAAGCATCCGGATACTTATTAGCATCGAGTATAATCAGGTGTATTAGTCGCGACTTAATCTGACATATAACCTTGAAAGGTTGAGAGTTACCGTTTTTGATATGGGTGTCGAATCCTTATACAAAACACGAGGTAACTCTCATGCTTCATACTACCAATCCCGTTATTAAACACAAAACAGGCTTGCTCAATCTGGATGAAGAACTCAGCAACGTATCTAAAGTCTGTAAAATCATGGGGGTCTTCCGTGATACGTTTTACCGTTATCGCAACCGGCTGATGAAGTCGCTGTGGATGTGCTGATTAACCGTAGCCGACACGTTCCTAATCTCAAAAATCGTACCGACGACGCAACTGTACGGGCTGTTGTTAATTATGCTGTCGCGCTCCCTGCGCATGGTCAGCACCGGACCAGCAGTGAGTTGCGTAAACAGGGCATTTTTATCTCAGGAAGTGGTGTCCGCTCGACACAATCGTGAAAACGTCAAAAGAGTCTGAAAGCACTGGAAGAAAAAGTGGCCCGTGACGGCATTGAGTTGACTGACAACGAGATCGCAGCGCTGGAACGTAAAACCAATGATGATGAAGCCTGTAGTGAGATTGAAACCGCTCATCCGGGCTATCTGGACCCACAGGACACGTTCTACGTGGGCAATCTGAAAGACGTCGGGCGAATCTATCAACAGACATTCGTTGATACATACTCGAAGGTTGCGCACTGTAAGCTGTATGTCACTAAAACGCCGATTACAGCGGCTGACCTGCTGAATTATCGCGTGTTGCCATTTTACGCGTCTCAGGGCCTGCCAATGCTGAGAATACTGACAGACAGGGGCACGGAGTACTGCGGCAAAGTGGAGCAACATGATTACCAGCTTTATCTGGCAATAAATGATACTGACCACACGAAAACCAAAGCAATGTCGCCGCAGACAAACGGCATCTGCGAACGGTTCCACAGGACGAAATTGCAGGAGTTTTATCAGGTAGCGTTCCGCAAAAAACTGTATGGCGAACTAGATGCATTACAATCAGATTTTGATGAATGGCTGGCTCACTATAATAATGAGCGAACCTATCAGATGAAAATGTGCTGTGGGCTGACGCGAATGGAAAGATTACTTGATGGAAAACGCATCTGGGCTGAGAAAAATTTAAGCCAGATGTAATCTGACAGATACCTGTATGAATAACCGGTAACTGTCAGATCAGGTCTGAGCTAATACAAATCAGGAAACAACCCTATATACTCAGATTTTAATCCTGTTAATAATAGATCTCATGTGAGGTAACTTCTGCTACAACCGTCCTATTTATTGTTTTATTTACCCACCATGCATCATGGTGGTTTTTTTTCGTTGTGATGAATACACTATAAAAGCATTGTATTCGATTATCTTTAGCGTTAAAAATCCAGACGAAGCATTTTTGGTTTTTATTAGAAAATGAAAGTTTTCTGATGAGTTGTTTATTTATTCTGAATAGTAATAAGTAAAACGACAGTCAGTTATATGTCATTCTTAATAACAAAGTTATTTATAATGCTTCTAAATGGTTGGCCTGATAGTTGATTAGTTCAGGAGCATTCATGCTGAAAGGCACGCTCTCAACCATCGCTAGAAAGCAAAGCATATTCAATTCACCTCCTCTTATTTCACAACGTCCCATCAAAATCGCATCACGACACCATCAAGATGTCTCTGTTCCTCCTTGCAATGATTGCAGTACAAAATCCGCTCTTTTCTTCTCCCTTCAAAAGCCACTACATAGTGCAGTCAGAGTTAAGAGTTGTCTTTGATCGTTGCATCTGTATGTGGATTTAAGGGAACCGAAAGAAATTATCGGATGAATTTACCGCATCGGAAGGTCTACAAATTAACGAGAGGTCTACATTATGTATCGACATCATCGTTCTTTATTGCTGTTGCTGATGTTAGGTTATCATGCCTCAACACTGGCATCGCCGGTACATCACTTCAGACAGATTCCTGTCATCCATCATCACCGCAAAACGAAAACATCTCATCACCCATCTAAATCGGCAGAACCACATAAATTGTCACCCAATACAGTCGTCATTAATACATTGATGGCACAACTGGGAAAACCGTACCGCTGGGGAGGCGCTTCCCCTGAAACCGGATTTGATTGCAGTGGCCTCATCTGGTACGCGTGGCGTAAGAATTTCCACATTACCCTCCCCAGAACTGCCGCAGGTATGTATGCCATGCCACATGCACATCATATTCCTTATATGCATCTACAACCTGGTGACATGGTTTTTTTCTCGATACATGGGGAACATGTCGATCATGTCGGTGTTTATGTGGGAAATGGCCATTTCATAGAAGCACCGCATACCGGACAAAATGTCAAAATTGTCAGTCTGGAAAAGGATTTTTATCGCCGCCATTATCTGGGGGCCAGGCGTTTGATAATTTCCTGAGGCATTCTGGTTCTGGGTGCTGGCGATACAAAACCAGGAGAACTTAAGGATATCCTTATGTATGGGCTGACTGGAGAGCTCCCCTGAAACAATGGTAACTGCGATACTGTTTACATTCGCGAAGCTATGTTCGAGGGGAGTCTTACGTTACACATACATTTTTCCCCCTTTTCTCATCCGCGGTTATTTCCTTCTCTTTTTGCATCTGTCCCTATATGCAACGTTATTGTTGTCTCATGCTTACTATTTTTCATGTCATCTTGTCAGATGATATATCACCGTAGTGAAGCAATCTGCATCCATCGGTGTCTAGTCAGAACGACTCTGTTAGCCGTTTCAGGCATCTTATTTTCGGTTGTCATGAATATTTCCCTGTGTTGACCAGGGATGCTTCACATCCTGAATGATGACGAGTTGCTAAGTTTATTCCGCGCAAAGAGCTGAAACCTCTGCTGGAGCACAAGTTAATACTCCAGAATTTCATCAACAGCAGCCGTTATCCGCAATACATACAAATATAGGTATTTGTCTAATAACTCGATTGAAAGGTGGATGACAACTTAATAAAAATAAAAACTTCTTTTCCAGTTTTATTCACTGTATAAATATATTTTACGATATAATATGCTGAATTGTATTGTGAATAGCGTTAGGAATAACTTTATGTTATGTGATTAACTTGTTGTTTTTATTCTAATATATATTTATAACCAGAGTGTTCCTAAGGTCTTTTGATAGTGATTTCATTTGTTTAAAATCTAACAAATGAAGTAACTCGCTGGCAGTTTGCTTTTCTGATAATAACCATAGTTATTGCCATTACTAATAGTTATGGTCTTTTAGGCGAAATTTAATACCCTCACCCTACTGGCGACCTGTGCTATGCAATTCGATACTGATTACTATGCGAGTGGCACTGGGGATATGATTATTTCTTTTAAAATAACATGTTAGGTGAGTTTTTTACTTAATAGTGACAAAACTCAAGTTTGACCAACATCCGGATATTATTGTTGAATCAGTCATCTTTAAATATTTAGATGTAAGCTATCCTGATGGGTTAAGTAAAATCAGACGGTACCACGATGTTTAATTGTACGTCTAAATACGAATAATCAGACTCGATAAGAGTCTGTCTGGAGAAAGAACCTGATGAATGCTATTGAACTTTCTGAACAGTCACAAGCAATCCATGATTTGAATCTGACTTATCTTTTACTGGCTCAACGATTAATTCTGGAAGATAAAATTTCTGCCGGATTCAGACTGGGATTGAATGAAGTGACAATGGAATCATTGGTAGGATTATCACTTCCCCAACTGGTTAAACTGTCGTCGACTGGACAATTAATTTGTCGTTTACGTATAGATAGTGAAATTATACTTAATTGTTTAACCAGAGATTCAAGGATTGACGCACTACAACGTATTCATACCGGGATTATTCTTTCTACAGAATTACTGGACTCATTATCTGAACAAACAAATATTGCTGTCTGAGGTTAAGATTATGAGTGATAAAAGTATCATTAATGAAGTTAAAGATGCTCAGATTGCAATGGAACTGATTCATCTTGGTGCCAGGATGCAGGTTCTGGAAAGTGAAACTAACCTGAGCCGTCGTTGGTTATTAAGACTTTATAAAGAAATTAAAGGATGTTCACCTGCAAAAGGCATGTTGCCGTTTTCTGCTGACTGGTACATGTCATGGGAACAGAATATTCATTCTTCTATTTTCTATAACATCTATCGTTTTTTGCAAAAGAAAAACTTTGGACGTCCGGTTGAAGTTATGCTTAAAGCTTACAGATTGTATCTGGACCAGATTCAGAAGGAACCTGATGAAAAGCCTGTTCTGAGCTTAACCAGGGCCTGGACTCTGTTACGCTTCATTGACTGTGGAATGGTTGAATTGACTCGTTGTTTCTGCTGTGGTGGTCGTTTTGTCACCACACCGGGATACAGTTTGCACACTTTTACCTGTAGCCTCTGCTTTCCGCCTTCTCGCGCAAGCAAAAAAATGAAAGAGCAATCACTAGAATATGTAAGCAATGAAAACTAAAACATGCATCCTCTGCCATTGGTGGATTATAAATACACTGAATGGCAGGGGGGTTGATGATTATAACTATATGGATAATAGAGGTTTTCTGGATTATTAATCCTCATACAGAAATCCGGTAACTGTTTCCAGTGCGATGATAAGAATGTTCACCATCTTCTCCATAAATTGATGTCATATTCCCTGTTTGAATAATTAATTTTCGCAGAGCAGTTACTCTTTCCATATGGATTTCGAGTAGCTGATTACTTTTTTGATTCAAATCACTTGCACGACGTAGCACCAAAGTAATTCCTTCCCAACGAGTGGCAAGTCTGGCATTATTTTTATAAGGAATATAAAGCTGTGCATTTTTTTCTGCATGCTTACGTTCTTCATCATAAAAATTAATTGCAGCCAACAAACGACTTTTATTGTCAGAGATAACCTGAAGCGAGACTGGATTTATTCTCGCGCGACTGAGTTGGGAAACTTCTTCCAGCAAAGTACCCTCCAGTTCATCAAGCAGTGTTTGTAATTTAATAAGATTTTTTTCTAACTGATCTTTCACTTTGTTGCTCCTTGTTTATGAAAATCGAATAATCTCATCAACCAACCGGGCGGCGATATGATCACTGTCCAGGGTTAATTCACCGGCTTCTATTTGCGCAGAGATTTTGGCGAGGCGGGCGTGGTCTACATCGTTGGAATCATCTGAGGTAAATCTGTCAGACAGATGACTTAATTCAACATGCACACTGGCATCTTGATCGTCGGATCGCAGTGATCCATCCTGCGGTTGATGCTGACGTGAGTCCGTTGATTGTCGGATATCAGCTCCCTGTACAGGAGCGGTCTGGCAAATACGCTCGATACTCATAGTTATCCTGATTCGAAATAATAATGAACGGTTACTATGTATATCGGCGTACAGGGAAATAACTGAAGTCAGTCGTTCTGGCTGATAAATGCCTTACCGTTACCAACGGCTGTAGCCAGCAGGGTTTGCCCGGAGTGTATTTGTACGCGAAATGACTCTCTGAGGGTTGCATTGTCTAATGCTTTTCCGGTGGTATGAATCTCATAATCATCGCCTTTAGTCATAACATCAACTTTTTCACCTGTGTGGATCACCCATTGTTGGCGTAGTTCGCTGAAAGTCAGAGGGTGATTTGGTTGTATCCACCGGGTTGGCGTTGCACCAATAATCTTCTGTGGGTCGAGGATGAGATCGGCTGGAAGATGGTCAATGTTCCCTCGCTGTGACTGGATATCATTCTGACTTACCGTTTGCCCTGGCGTAAGTTCATGTGCTGCCAGCCAGTATGTCGCAGAGGCACTCACGGAAACCTGGATGAATTTCTGGTGTGCTCCACAAGAGGCGATAATGCTGTGATTGCCGCTTAGTTTTTTTGAATGGCCTGGTAAACGTAATGCCGGGGTTCCACAAAGTGTTGCCAGTTGAGTGGTGGGGGTCAGGAGCGTAACCTGCAGTTGTGGCATTCCCTGACTATAGGGGGCCAACAGCAACGCGATACGCGTGGACAGCGACTGACGGGGTGACTGTGAGGCATGAGCCAGGATTGTCAGATTAAGATAAACTATCAAGAAAAGTAATAAAACGAGGGGTAAACGTTTAAATAACATTTGTTATCGACCTTTCGTCAGAAAAGCTTTCGACTTAAGAGATACATAATAATATATCCTGATAAGCAAAATTTTTACTCGCTAATGTGATGCCATAAAAGCGCTTATTTGCAGGATAGACATTTCAAAATATATCAAAGTGTTTTTTGTATGCCATTTTGGAGAACAATCTAGTTAATTGACGTCATTGCTGTCGCATATTTGCGTTATGGTTTTTTCGACCACTCACCATAAAATGCACCGCAATATTGTTAATAAACAAGAAAGGTTTTATCTCATGCTGGATAAACTCGACAGTGAATTCCGGTTTCAGCAGCAAGCGTTGAGTCTGCTGACGCAACGCCAGGGCATCCTTGCTTCTAATATCGCGAATGCTGATACACCAGGATATCTCGCAAGGGATATCGATTTTTCGCAACAGTTAAAAGAAACCGTTAACCGCAGTCAGACGACTGACAATAATATGAGTATGACGGTCACTTCTGAAAGACATATTGCTGACAGTACGCATTTAATGAGTGATTCGCGGCCTCTTTATCGTATACCTGATCAGCCCAGCGCTGATGGTAATACCGTAGATATGGATCGCGAGCGTGTTAATTTTGCAGATAACTCAGTGAAATATCAGTCCAGTTTAACGTTTCTGACATCACAGATTAAAAACATGATGACTGTTGTTAGTCAGGGATAAATAACATTATGTCACTTCTAAGTATTTTTGATATTTCCGGTTCAGCGATGGCTGCCCAGTCTCAGCGTTTGAACGTCAGCGCCAGTAATATGGCCAATGCCGACAGTATCGCGGGGCCGGACGGTAAACCATATAAAGCGAAACAGGTCATTTTTAGCGTTGATCATGCTGCGGATCAGGAGATCGGCGGAGTGAAAGTCAGTGATGTGGTGGAAAGCGATGCGCCGGATCGTCTGGTCTATGACCCTGACAATCCTCAGTCAGATAAAAAAGGCTATCTCCATATGCCGAATGTCGATGTGGTGGGCGAAATGGTTAATACCATCTCGGCTTCCCGTAGTTATCAGGCCAATGTCGACGTAATGAACACCGCTAAAACCATGATGCTCAAAACACTGACTTTGGGTCAGTAAGGAAATAGTAATGTCGGTTTTACCCGTCATGACACAACGCAGTTCTGCCGCAGTTAATAAAGCCAGTCAAGCAACCAGTAATAGCGCGGCCTCCGCCACCAATGGCAGCAGCGCCGAAGATATTATGAATAACTTTATGCAGTTGCTGGTTGCGCAAATGCAGAATCAGGACCCCACCAATCCGATGGATAACAACCAGCTTACAACTCAGCTGGCGCAGTTTAATACGGCGGCGGGTGTACAGCAGTTGAACAGTACTACGGGTCAACTCGGGGGGTTAGTCATGAGTTTGCAGCAGATGAATGCAGCCGAGTGGGTAGGACGGCAGATATGGGTGAAAGGTGATACCACCGTTTCTACCGCCCCGGATGGTAATAAGCAATTTGCTCTCTCTGCCGCGAATGATGCGGGTGATGTCTCGGTTACGCTGACTGATGATGCCGGAAATGCTTACACCGGAAAATTGAAAGATGTTAAAGCCGGCGTGCATGAATATACCCTGGATGATCTCAGTGATTTTGAGCCTTCTGATCCACGCACTGTAAGCGATACGAATTTTACGGTTTCATATGACTCTACCTACACTGATGGCAACAATCCTGACATCACACCGCTGAAGAAGACAAGTGTAGATAGCGTTTCTTTCACCCCTTCAGGGGCTGTTCTGCAGTTAGAGAATGATGAGACAGCCATGTTGAACGACGTCTTTCTCATTAAATAATCAATTTCACATAACTTTTACTATCTTATTTTTCGGAAAATAAAATGAGTTTTTCACAAGGTCTTAGCGGTTTGAATGCCGCATCCCAAGCGCTGGATGTCGTTGGTAACAACATCGCTAACTCGCAAACAGTCGGCTTTAAGGCTGGCGCTATTTCATTTGCCGATATGTTTGCAGGTTCGCAAATTGGTATGGGTGTTCAGGTTGCCGGTGTGAGTCAGAATTTCAGTGATGGTGTTCTTGGCGCTGGCAACAGCCCGCTGGATATGGGTATTCAGGGCAACGGCTTCTTCCGTATGGAATCTGAAGCGGGCAAAGTATTTTATAGCCGTAACGGTCAGTTTAAGACAGATGCCAATGGTTATATTGTAAACAGCCAGGGGATGCGCCTGAGTGGTTATATGGCAATGGGTGTACCGCCGACTATTCAGGCGGGTTCACCGGTCGGACCGATGCAGATCCCTACGGGCGCGATGCCAGCTAAAGCATCGGATTCTGGTAGTCTGAGCGGTAACCTGGATTCCGGTAATGAAGTCATTGACCAGACCGCGCATCCTTTTAGCACCACCGATGGCGATTCCTATAACTATTCCACTCAAGTGAATGCTTATGACAGCCAGGGTAATGAGCATTCAATTAATGTGTATTTTGTAAAAACGGCCGATAACAAATGGAGCGTCTACTCTGATGACTCTACCTCTCCAGCCGCGGCACCTCAAAAACTTGACATAGAATTTGATGCCAGCGGAAAACTCAAGACGACTCCCGCTAAATTGAGTGTTCAGGGTAAACCATACAATGGTGCTAACGCGCTTAACTTCGATCTTGATTTATCCAAATTGTCGCAGCAAGCCTCTGATAACTCGATGGATAGCCCAGAAACTACGGGTTATGGACCGGGTACCATGAACGGATATGTTATTGGTGATAATGGTCAGATTGTTGCTTCTTACAGCAACGGACAGCAGCAGTTAATAGGCCAGGTTGTTCTGGCGAATTTCACCAACCCAGGCGGGCTGCAGTCAGAAGGGAATAACTGCTGGTCTGCCAGCCCGGACTCGGGGCAACCAGTCATCGGGGTTTCTGATACCGGAAATCTTGGAACGCTGCGCGGGAACGCACTGGAGGCCTCGAACGTGGATCTGAGTAAAGAGATGGTCAATATGATCGTCTATCAGCGTAACTATCAGTCTAACTCCCAGACTATCAAAACACAGTCTGAAATCCTGCAAACGCTGGTTAACCTGGGCTAATGGCTTAAAACATGGATCATGCGATATATACCGCAATGGGGGCCGCAACGGCGGCCCTCGATCGCCAGGCAGTAGTGTCGGATAACCTGGCTAACACTTCAACGCCAGGGTTTCGCGCACAGATAGCTGCCTATCGTGCCGTTCCAGTAGAAGGCCCGTCAATGGCGACCCGCACATTGGTGACAGAATCGACCCCTGGTAGTGACTACTCCTCAGGGACAGTCGAAAAAACAGGACGTACGCTGGATGTTGCGCTGCCGAAAGAGGGATGGCTGGCGGTACAACTGCCAGATGGCTCCGAGGGTTACACCAAAAACGGCAATATTCAAATGACAGCAGACGGGCAACTGCAAGTCCGTGGTCTGCCATTGATGGGGGATAACGGTCCGCTGACAGTGCCAACTCAGGCTCAGTTAACAATCGCGCCAGATGGCACGATTTCTGCGTTGGGAGCCGGTGAAGAACCATCTGCTATGGCGCAAGCCGGGCGCATCAAGATAGTTAATGCGCAACCTGGCGAACTACAGCACGGCGATGATGGAGTATTCCATACCAGTGATGCCAGTTCGCTGGCGGCAGATACGAATCTGCAACTTATGCCGGGTATGCTGGAAGGCAGCAACGTCAGCCCGGTCAATTCGATGGTGAACATGATCACCACTGCCCGCAGCTTTGATATGAATATGAAGGTCATCACAACGGTTGATGACAATGAACGTAATGCTAATCAGTTATTGAGCGCCAGCTAATCACTGGTAAGGAGTAATAACACATGATCCGTTCCCTGTGGATTGCGAAAACGGGTCTGGAAGCACAACAGACCAATATGGATGTGATATCCAACAACCTTGCTAACGTAAGCACGAATGGTTTTAAACGTCAGCGAGCTGTATTTGAAGATCTGTTGTACCAGACACTACGCCAGCCGGGTGCTCAGTCATCTGAACAAACCACTATTCCCTCTGGTTTACAGTTAGGTACAGGGGTAAGACCGGTGGCGACTGAACGAATTCACAGCCAGGGCAGCCTGGCCCAGACCAACAACTCAAAAGATGTGGCTATTCAAGGGGATGGATTCCTGCAAATCATGATGCCAGATGGTACTACCGCATATACCCGTGATGGTTCGTTCCAGCTTGATCAGAACGGTCAACTGGTGACTGCCAGCGGTTATCCGGTTCAACCGGCAATAACCGTGCCGCAGGATGCGAAATCTATCACCATCGGCAACGACGGTATTGTTAGCGTCACAATTGACGGACAAGCGCAGCCGCAACAGGTAGGACAGCTTACTCTGAGTACCTTTATCAATGATTCCGGGCTGGAAAGTATTGGTGAAAATCTGTACCGCGAGACGCAGTCATCTGGTGCGCCGAATGAATCAACGCCAGGTCAGAATGGTGCGGGTACGCTGCGACAGGGTTACGTGGAAACCTCCAACGTCAATGTGGCCGAGGAACTGGTCAACATGATTCAGACCCAGCGTGCCTATGAAATTAATAGCAAAGCTGTCTCTACTTCCGACCAGATGCTGCAGCGTTTAACGCAGCTTTAATTTGTGCCTTTAAGCCGCAGGTGGTTTCGCGGCTTTTTTTTCTTATGTGATCGTTATGACCTATCCGATTGACTCAGGGCGCTTATTCCGGCGTCAGTTAACGCATGTTGCTCTGGTGGCGCTTCTTTCCGGATGCGCGTATATCCCTCATAAGCCGTTAGTCGACGGTGCAACGTCTGCGACGCCACAGATCCCTTCTCGGGCTGCTAATAATGGCGCGATTTTTCAGCCAGGCGGCGTGATGAATTACGGTTTTCAGCCGATGTTTGAAGATCGTCGCCCAAGAAATGTGGGTGACACATTGACCATCGTGTTGCAGGAAAATGTCAGCGCCAGCAAAAGCTCGTCTGCCAATGCCTCTCATGGCGGATCAACGGGACTATCTTTCAAGACAATACCGCATTTCATAGAAGGATTGTTCGGTGGCGATCGGGCTAATGCGGATATCAGCGGCAAGAATGAGTTCTCGGGTAAAGGCGGGGCGGCAGCCCGTAACACCTTTAGCGGTACGCTCACCGTCACGGTTAGTGATGTTCTCGCCAACGGCAACTTGCGCGTGGTTGGAGAAAAGCAAATCGCTATAAATCAGGGTACAGAATTTATCCGTTTCACTGGTGTGGTTAACCCGCGCACGATTAGCGGCAGTAATACGGTTGTTTCCACACAGGTTGCTGATGCACGTATCGAATATGTTGGTAACGGTTATATCAACGAAGCAGAGCAAATGGGCTGGTTACAGCGTCTGTTCCTGAATCTTTCTCCGTTCTAAAGGTATCGGCGATGAATCGTTTTTTTTGGCATAAATTTACCCGTCTGACCGGCCTTTTATTGTTAATTATGCTCTCCCTGTCGGTCAGGGCGGAGCGTATCCGTGATTTGGTTTCTTTGTCAGGTGTGCGCGGTAACTCTCTGATGGGGTATGGCCTTGTCGTCGGTCTGGATGGTACTGGCGACCAGACCATGCAAACCCCGTTTACGACTCAGACGTTGAACAACATGCTTTCGCAACTGGGGATTACAGTCCCACCCGGTTCGAGTATGCAGTTGAAAAACGTCGCCGCGGTAATGGTGACAGCGGAACTACCGCCTTTTGCCCGTGCTGGTGAAAAATTTGATGTTGTCGTCTCGTCTATGGGTAACGCAAAAAGCTTGCGTGGCGGCACCCTGCTTATGACACCGCTGAAAGGTGCGGATAATCAGATATATGCGCTGGCGCAGGGTAATTTGCTGGTTTCTGGCGCCGGAGCGCAGAGTCGGGGAAGTCGCGTACAGGTGAACCAGCTTAATGGTGCACGCATTACCGATGGAGCAACTGTCGAACGCGAAGTGCCGATGGATTATGCCAACCAGAGTCAGTTAAAACTGCTGCTTAACGAGAGTGATTTCTCTGTTGCCCAGAAGATCAGCGATACCATTAATCGCCGTTTCTATTCCGCTGCCGTGGCTGAAGATGCGCGGACAGTAAAACTGTATGCGCCAAGTGATGCGGCTGGCAGAGTCCGTTTTCTGGCATCTGTTATGGATTTGTCACTACAGGCTGGTTCCGGAGATGCCCGTGTCATTATTAACTCGCGCACCGGATCAGTGGTCATTAACCGCCATGTCACGCTTGATACTTGTGCCGTTGCCCAGGGCGATCTGAGTGTGGATATTTCCCATACCAGCCAGGTGAGTCAACCTGACACACCATTCGGTGGCGGAGAAACGGTAGTTGTGCCGCAAACGCAAGTCTCTATTCGTGAACAAGGTGGCTCTCTGCAGCGCGTCAACACCAGTGCCGATTTAAGCCACGTAGTACGTTCGCTGAATAGCCTCGGCGCGACGCCGAATGATTTGATGGCGATCCTGCAAGCAATGAATGATGCCGGTTGCCTGCATGCTCGTCTGGAGGTTAATTAATGAACAGCCTGTCAATGATATCTAATGGTGCCGCATTTGATGAACATAGCCTTGACGGGCTTAAGCGGGACGTAAAAAGTAATTCGGCAAATGGTCTGAGAGCCGCGGCACAACAGCTTGAAGGGCTGTTTGTACAGATGATGCTGAAAAGTATGCGTGATGCCTCGTTGGGAAGCGGGGCGATGGATTCACAACAGTCCTCGATGTTTACTTCGATGTTCGATCAGCAAATTTCGCAGAATATCGCGCAAACGGGGAAACTCGGCTTTGCGGATCAGATGGTCGCCCAGATGGGCGGCGGTCTTCATCCGCATACCGCCACTTCTCAGCCGTATGTTCCGTCCTCGTCGCATTTTAATGCGGCGCTGCCTCATTCACCGGTGCATCCTTTCTCGCTATCGCAATTAGTGCCTCGTTCTGTTCGGGAACTACCCGAAACAGCGCTACGGGAAGGGGGCGGTTTTATTTCACGCCTGCTGCAACCTGCTCTGGCCGTTGCCCGCAAAAGTGGCATTCCGCATCAACTTATTATTGCGCAGGCCGCACTCGAATCAGGCTGGGGAAATCGTGAAATTCCAACGCAAAGCGGCAAACCTAGCCATAATCTGTTTGGCATAAAAGCGTCGGCTGACTGGCACGGTGAAACAACGGAAATAACCACCACGGAATATAAAAATGGGGTGGCTAATAAAACTAAAGCACGATTTAAGGTTTATCCCTCTTATACAGCGGCGCTGGAGGATTACGCGTCATTACTGGTTAATAACCCGCGTTACCGACATGTTTGTGATGCAGTAAAACCAGAGGCGGCGGCAAAAGCACTTCAGTCGGCAGGTTATGCAACTGACCCTTCATACGCACATAAATTAATCAACATTATTCAACAGGTTAAAGGTCGGGCCGAGCATGCCGTGAATGCATATACCACAGACCTTTCATCAATATTTTAAATACAGCCTTTAGGGAATTACCTACAGGCCGATTTATTAATAAAGCAGCGTTTTTATAACTTAAACATTTTAATCAGCGTCGACATAGCAGGTACTTTATGAATTTATTCTATCTGGCTCAGAACGGATTAAGCGCGGCGCAATGTGCCCTTAATGTCATTGGAAACAACATGACGAATGCCGTAACGCCAGGGTATAGCCGAGAGAATGCTCTGCTTGGTGAAGCGGGCGGGAAGTCTACAAATTATGGCTTTTTTGGCTATGGTGTGGCCGTCGATGGTGTTCAGCGCATGTACGATGGATTCCTGAATGATCAGGTACGTGGCGCAACAACAGAATTTACCACCTTGCAGGGCCGTTATCAGCAGGTCAGCCAGATAGATGACATGTTAGGGAATGATACAAATAACATTTCCACGACATTTGGCAATATGTTTACGGCGATGGAAGGGGTCAGTAAAAATCCGACCGATCCTGCTGCGCGTCAGGGCGTATTGTCACAATTTAATGCTCTTGCTAATCAGTTTCGTTCCAACAGCAAAACCCTGAACGGTCTTGATAAAAATACCAACACGCAAATTAGTCAAAGTGTTGACGATATCAACTCTTGTACTACTCAGTTAGCAGAACTGAATGCGGAGATTGACAAGATTCATGGTCAGACGGGGGGTATGCCTTCCGATCTGCTCGATGAGCGCGATCAACTGCTAAGTAAACTGAGTACGCAGATCGGTATTAAAGTAACGGAAAATAAAGAGACGGGGACTGTAAATGTCTCGATGCAAAATGGTATGTCACTGGTTAACGGTAGCAAATCCAGCAATTTAAAAGTCAGTCCGTCAGATAAAGATCCGACTCAGATGAAAGTGGATTACATTGATGAAGCCGGTAATGCTCAGCCGCTGGATGAAGATGCCACCACAGGTAATCTCGGCGGTTTGTTTAAATTCCGTAATACCGACCTGGTGGATGCCCGTAATAAGCTTAATGAGTTAGCGCTGAAAATGGCGTCGAAATTCAATGAGGTCAATAAAGGCGGTTTTGATCATAACGGAAATGCCGGTGGCGATATTTTTAGTATTGATGCTCCGCAGGCAATAGGTTATGGCTCCAATGGTGGCAATGCTTTCCTGGGGGTGAATGTAGATAACCCTTCAGCGGTGAATGCCGAGGATTATACCATTACCTGGAATGGCACTTCTGGTGCCTGGGAAGTTAAAGACAGTACTGGTAAATCTGTTACGACAACTGCGGGTCCGGGGGGGGCTCTCTCATTTGACGGCATCACTGTGACGCCGACAGGGACACCAAAGGATGGTGACAGTTTCACTTTGAATCCTGTTTCCGGCGCGGCAAGCAGCATGAAGGTGGCGATTACCGATGGTGATGGTATTGCAGCTTCCAGTTCGGCAGATCCGACAGATGAGGACAACAACGAAAATATCAAGAAGTTGATGGATCTTAAAGATGAAGACGTTGTTGGTGATAAGTCCATGACAGACGCCTATGCCGACCTGGTAAGCTCTGTGGGGTCGACGGTGAGTACCCTTGAAGGGGAACAGGATACCGCCAGTAATGCCCACGACCAGTGGCTGCTGCAGCAACAGGCCGTCGCAGGGGTAGATATGAATGAGGAATTCGTCAATTTGCAGATGTTTTCTCAGTATTATCAGGCCAATGCCGAAGTGCTTAAAACAGCTAATAGTCTTTTTGACACATTGCTAAACCTTAAATAATACGTAACTGACAATATTCTATTTTGAGATAACCGTTATGCGTCTTAGCACCAGTTTTTTGTATCAGCGTCAGTTAGACAGTATGTCTAAAGCCATGAGTAATTATAATGATATCTCTGAGCGTCTTGCATCCGGTCAGAGTCTATTGAAACCGTCTGATGATCCGAACAAGGCATCGCAGGCGCTGTCGTATCAAAATCAGCTTTCGCGTATAGACGAATTTGGTACCGCGAGAACATATGCCCAGGATGCACTTGGACAAGAAGATACCAAGCTGACATCTATCTCAGGAATACTGACCGACGATCTGGCCGGAAAAATTGTTCAGGCGGGATCTGAAACGTACAGTAAAGCGGACCGCGAAGCGCTGGCAACAGAATTAGCCGGTATCCGCAGTCGTTTGATTGACCTGGGGAATAGCAAAAACAGCGATGGTCAGTACATGTTTGCGGGCTATAAAACGGGTTCTGCACCGTTCAAAGATGATGGTACTTACGTGGGTGGCACGACTGCAATGACGCAGAATGTCTCCGACAGTGCAAAAATGGACGTCAGTACGACAGGTAATGAGCTTTTCCCGACTGATGCGGCAACAGGGAATAATCTCATGCAATCCTTACAGAAAACCATTGACGCGTTAAATAATCTACCGGAAAACCCGACGGACGCTGAACGTAAAACGTTTGAAGCGACCCTTGCGCAAACCAATACAGATGTTCATAAAGCCATTGATAATATTGGTAAAATACAGGCTGGCGTAGGTTCAAGCCTGCAACAACTGGAAACGCTCGGAAGCAGCGCAGATACACAGGCGATTACCATCGAGAGTCGACTGGAAGAATCAACGGGTGCTGATATGGGTAGCATGAGCGATATGATAACTAAATCGAAAATGGCTGAATTTGCCTTAAATTCATCCATGAGCGTCTTTCAGACAATGCAACAGCTTTCTATATTCAAAATGTTTGCGTAAATATTTAAGCATAACTTGTTTATAGATTGATTAAATATAGCTGTTATTGCAGATAACTATTTACCAGTAAGGGTATTTTTACTTTGGCTAAGAAATTATGTTAAAACATTTTAAAATTGCAACCTGGATGAATATCCTGTTGGGTGGATTCATCTTATTTCTCGTACTGATATCCGGTCTAAGTTATTTTAGCTCAAGGAATGCGACAGATAATTTTAGACGGGCAGTCTTATCTCAGGAACGAAATGAATCCCTGATGACGGCTGCTATCTATACTCTGGATAGTTTCAGTGGAATTAATTCGCTGATGATGCATCATTTTACCAAACAAGAAATTACTCAGGATGAAGTGGATTCTTATCGTGATGTATTAAGTAAAGCACGTAAATTAATTAGCCAGTTTATGGATAAACCATTCGACTCTCAGGAAGAGCATAACCGGGCACTGGCTGTCAAAAAAAGCTTTGATGATGCTCTGGACAGAGAAACCAAAAAAATGGAATACATCTCTCATCCGGAGGATTATCCTGGAAATATCGTTGCTGACGATATGGGCGTGCAGCAGGCATTACGCGCCAGCATTGAGGCTTATCTGGATGAAGCCGCCAGTACTACCAGCAAGTTTAATAGCGAGTCAGACCGAGAAACCCAAAGAATGACTACCATCTCGGTGATCACGCTAATACTGGGCCTGTTTATATTTTTTATTTCTCGTATGTGGTTAAAACGTAACGTTTTTAATCGCCTTGAGACAGCAAAAGATACATTCAGAAAAATCGCCAGCGGAGATCTGAGCCATCAGACAGAAATTGGTAATCTGAATGAAATCGGCTTAATGCTGGCGGAAGTTGAAAAAATGCGAGTATCGCTTACGGAAACTGTTAATGGTATCCGTGACGGCGTGAAGCATATTTACAGCAACGTTCATGAAATTGCTAATAGTAACAATGATTTGTCTTCACGCACGGAAGAGCAAGCTTCTGCGCTCCAGCAAACTGCTGCCAGTATGGAAGAACTCAAAATTACCGTTCGTCAGAATGCCGATAATGCTCACAGCGCCAAGCAACTTGCGGAAAGCGCCAGTATTAGTGCACGCAGCGGAGGTGATGTGATGAACAGGTTAGACGGGATTATGCGTGAAATATCAGATAGTTCCCGTCAGATTGGCGACATCAACGGCGTGATTGACAGCATTGCGAATCAGACCAATATCCTGGCGCTGAACGCGGCAGTAGAAGCTGCGCGTGCAGGTGAGCAAGGGCGTGGATTTGCCGTTGTTGCCGGTGAAGTTCGTAACCTGGCTAAACGTAGCGCAGATGCGGCAAAAGAGATTCGTTTACTTATCAATACCTGTGTCGCCAATATGAATACCGGTTCTCAGGAAATGGTTGTCGCTGGGGACTCGATGAAGGAGATCGTAAAATCTGTCATTCAGGTTACTGATATCATGGGAGAAATTACATCAGCTTCTGATGAGCAAAGTATCGGCATAAGCCAGATTGCACAGGCAATCAATGAAATGGATCTGGTTACGCAACAGAATGCGGCGATGGTAGAGCAGGCTGCTAAAACTACCAGTGATGTCGAAACGAATGCCGGTGAACTCGATAATATGGTTTCTTCTTTTGTTATTGAAGAAGATAATGATAAACGTTCCTGGAATGTTAAAAAACAGGTTAGAAAACATTTATTACCTGATATGACGAAAAAAACGCCCGTTCAATCGGATGATGCGTGGGAATCGTTCTAATTTAAAATAATAGTAAGACACATATCAGGATAATTATTTGGTAGATAGAAGGTTTATTTATCTTTGAATATTGAAGTCCTGATATGTTTCACTTTAATCGCTTTTATCAAGCTATGTGATTACAGGGAAATGTCGAATAATAAACCTTCATTGAAATAATATGGAATATGGCAAAGTGAAGGGGTTATATAATTTGGCAGTAACATATGATAAGAGTGATTTATGGGCGCAATTTGGCGGGTTAGTACGCAACGAAGCTCTTAAATTGCAAGCTCGACTTCCTGTTGGTGTTGAACTGGATGACCTGATGCAGGCCGGTGCAATAGCAGTAATGAACGCAATTGATCAGTTTGATCCTAGTATGGGCGTGAAACTGAAAGTTTTTCTGGCGCAGCGTGTTCGCTGGGCGTTCATTGATGAACTGCGGGAGAGTGATTGGGCGCCGCGCCGCATACGGCGAAAATCGCGCGAAGTTAGTGCAGCGATTGCCCGTGTGGAACAACGAACCGGGAATGCAGCGACAGAACAGGACGTCGCGGCGGAACTGGAAGTGTCGCTGCAGGATTACCAGACCATTTTACAAGAAACAAACTCAAGCCTGATATGTTCGCTTGATGAATTGATGGAGGATGGGGCAGAGGGGTTTGAACTTTCTGAATTTCAAACAGATGAGGCAAATCCTCTGAATGATATTCTCCGCAAAAATCTTATGCAGAAAATTAGCGAAGAAATTCAGCACTTACCTGAGCGGGAGCAGTTTCTATTAAACCTGTATTATCAGCAGGAACTTAATATGAAAGAAATTGGACTTTTGTTATCCGTTACAGAGACACGTGTCAGCCAATTACATAGTCAGACAATCAAAAGATTAAGGGCAAGGCTTTAAATGCATGCAGATATTAACAACCTGCAGTAATTTGATGTCCTAAGGCTGGTCATCCAGTTACAGTATTATCTAATAATGTGATTGTCGTACTTCCTGTACAGATATACAGCCATGAGCATTTGCCTTCGTGATATTATTACCACGATAGAGATTTTCTAATTGAGGTTGTTTACTCTGCCGTCGGGATGTTCGGTAGTTTTTCATTGTAGTGAACATCTTTGTCAGCCTTTTCATATCAGGTATGACCGATAGTAAGGAGCGAACATGCTTGTTTTATTAGGGTACTTTGTTGTTTTTGTAACTGTTTTTGGTGGTTATGTCCTCGCTGGAGGATATCTGATGTCATTATATCAGCCTACCGAATTTTTGATAATCGCTGGCGCAGGACTGGGCGCATTTATTGTTGGTAATAACGGAAAGGCTATTCGATCAACTATAAAAACATTTCCTGTCTTATTTCGTGCAAAGGTTCTTTATCCGAAAGAATGGTACATGGATTTGATGGCCATGATGTTTTTGCTGCTAAATAAAGGCCGCCAAAAAGGACTAATGTCGCTGGAAAAGGATATTGAAAACCCTGAAAGCAGTGATATTTTTTCTTCTTATCCTCGCTTATTGAAAGATAAAATTGTGATGAACTTTCTGGTTGATTACCTGAGGTTGATGATCAGTGGCAGTATGAATGCCTTTGAAATGGAATCTTTAATGGATGAGGAAATTGAAACCTGTGAAATGGAATATGAAACAACGGTTCATAGTCTGCAAACCGCAGGTGATGCTTTACCGGCTTTCGGTATTGTGGCGGCTGTTATGGGGGTGGTAAACGCCCTGAGTGCAGTAGATAAGCCTGCCGGGGAACTTGGTGCTTTAATAGCCCATGCGATGGTTGGTACATTTTTAGGGATCCTGCTAGCTTATGGTTTGATCCTTCCTTTGGCATCTTTGCTACGCCAGAAAAGTGCCGAACAAATAAAAATGCTTCAGTGTATTAAAACCACGTTGCTGTCTTGTATTCATGGTTCTGCGCCGCAAATTGCGGTTGAGTTTGGGCGGAAAACGCTATTTACCAGTGAACGTCCAGGCTTTGCCGAGTTAGAGGAGCATGTTCGCCAGGCTAAATATTCAGCCAATAATCCTACCTCATTTCACAGGTAAGGCGTCATGAAGAATAAAGGGACCGGTAATGTTGTTATAGTAAGACGGTCAGGTAATAAAAAAGAAGGTCTACACGGTGGTTCATGGAAAATCGCTTATGCGGATTTTATGACCGCCATGATGTCATTTTTTCTGGTTATGTGGTTAGTTTCTTCTTCCACGCCAGAGCAGCGTCATCAGCTTGCCGAGTATTTCAAAATGCCTGTCAGTACTGTCTATGGTGAGAAAAGTAATCTCAGCCAAAATTTTATTCCTGGCGGAGGTAAGGAGGCTTTTCAACATGTTTTGTTGCAAACGCAACACAATCAACAGCAGCCTTATTATACGGGAAATACAGCGTTGAAGCATGCAGAGACAAGTCTGCAAAATATAATAAAAACGGATAGCCGTCTGAACAACTTCCGTTCAAATTTACGGTTATCATTGACCCTGAATGGCCTGTTGATACAGATAATGGATAGTCAGGAACATCCGATGTTTAAAGTCGGTAGCTGGACACCAGAACCCTATATGGTTGGAATTCTGGAAGCATTGGTTCCGATCCTGAATCAATTACCTAATCACATAATGATAACCGGACATACCGATTCGTTGGCTTATGCTGGCGGTGAGAAAGGGTACAGCAATTGGGAACTTTCAGTCGATCGCGCCAACGCATCGAGAAGGATACTTATTAGTCGTGGTCTGGAAATCGGTAAATTCCTTCAGGTTGTTGGTGATGCTGACAGTATGAATCAGCCCGGGACTGCGAAAGACGATCCCGTTAACCGTCGAATCAGTATCCTCGTGATGAGTGAAGAGAAAGAAAAAGAAATTATGAATGAGGATAAGTTGCTTAACAGTGATGAGACAGGAAATAAAATTTCTGTACTATCCGCTAAACCTGACATAGCAAATCTTCCGTTAAACCCTAAGTCCGTAAATCCGGTTCAGGAGAAGACGAAATAAGATGGATATCAGCGATTTTTATCAGACTTTCTTCGATGAAGCCGATGAGTTACTGGCGGATATGGAAGGGCATTTGCTCGATCTTGATCCTCAATCGCCTGATAAGGAAAAGCTTAATGCTATATTTCGGGCCGCTCATTCGATTAAAGGCGGTGCGGGGACATTTGGTTTTACCATTTTACAGGAAACTACACATATTCTGGAGAATATTCTGGATGATGCCCGCAGCGGAAAACTCCAACTCAATGAGAACATTATAAACCTTTTTTTGGAAAGCAAGGATATTATGCAGGATCAACTTGATGCATATAAATCTTCTCATACGCCGGATGAGGACACCTACCGATATATTTGTGAGGCGCTGCGACAGTTAGCGCTTCAATCCAGTGAAGATGCTGTAAAGAGCAATAATCAATCCGAGCCGAAAAAAGAAAGTAAACAAGATACTGGCCCTGGGAAACATCATTTAAATATTACCCTTACGGAGCTAAATGAAAAGGATTTCGAACCTCTTATTGCGGAACTAAAAAATCTTGGTACGTTACAGGATCTTAAAATAGAGGAAAGTAACCTGCAGGCTTGTATGCTTACGACTACCACTGCAGATGATATTTTGGCAGTGTTGTGTTTTATTCTGGAACCGGAACAAGTCATTATTGATGTTTGTGATGAAGATTCTATAAAAAATGCCAGTCTGGATGCAGACAGTATTCCACAAGAAACTCAAGATAATGGGTTTTCTGCTCCCCCCAGTTCTCCGACTGGTGGTGCGCCTGCGAGAAAACTGCGTGGTGCAAGTGAATCCCGTAAACAAAGTGCCGAATCTGGTAGTATCCGTGTCGCCGTAGAAAAAGTAGACCAGATAATTAATCAGGTCGGTGAACTCATTATCACCCAGACCATGTTGACACAGTTATCTGCGGGGCTGGACCCAGCCCACTACGACGCGTTGATTAACAGTATTACGCAACTCGAACGTAATGCGCGGGATTTGCAGGCATCTGTCATGTCTATTCGTATGATGCCGATGGAATATGTCTTCAGCCGTTTTCCTCGTTTGGTTCATGATCTTGCCAATAAATTAGATAAACAGGTGGAGCTGACGTTGTGGGGCGGTTCTGCGGAACTGGATAAAAGTTTAATCGAGCGCATTATCGATCCTCTTACCCATCTGGTACGCAATAGTCTGGATCATGGTATTGAATCGGTTGATGTTCGACGAGCTAATGGCAAACCTGCGACTGGCAGCCTGACGCTGTCGGCTGAGCACCATGGCGGCAATATTGTTATCGAGGTCGTGGATGATGGTGCCGGACTCAACAGGAAAAAAATCCTTGAGCGCGCTCGTGCACAAGGGGTTGCCATTGGCGATAACCCCAGTGATGAAGATGTCTGGATGCTCATTTTTGCGGCGGGATTTTCCACTGCAGAGAAAGTCACTGATGTATCTGGTCGTGGCGTTGGTATGGATGTGGTGAAACGGAATATTCAGGATATGGGTGGTCATGTGACAATCCATTCGGAGCAGGGTCGCGGGACCACTATCCGGATAATATTGCCTCTGACGCTGGCAATTCTGGACGGTATGTCTGTACGCGTTGGGTCAGAAATTTATGTTCTCCCTCTTGGCGCGGTGATGGAATCGCTGATGTTAATGGAAATGCCGTTAAACAGAATGTCCGGCGGCGAGCTGGTATTGAAGGTCAGAGAGGAATATCTGGCGCTCATAGAACTTAATAGTCTTTTTGGTATTAAGAGTGATTTGCAGAGTGTAAATGAAGGCATTGCGGTCGTCGTACAAAGTGCGGGTATTCGCTATGCGTTACTGGTTGATCAACTGATCGGCCAGCATCAGGTCGTCGTCAAAAATCTCGAGCAAAATTATCGTAAGGTACCAGGAATTGCTGCCGCTACAATTCTGGGGGACGGCAGCGTTGCTATGATTCTGGATGTTGCTGCGCTTTATTCGAAAAAAGCAATATCCTCTGCAATAGCTGATTCTGGTAAGATTCTCAATTAAGGGAAATATTATGAAATTCACAGATAACGAAAAACAAACGGCAAAAGAAAATGTCGGTAATGAGTATTTGATTTTTACTCTGGGGCAAGAAGAGTACGGAATCGAGATATTAAAAGTACAGGAAATTCGAGGCTATGAGCGAGTTACCCGTATTGCAAATACACCTGATTTTATTGCCGGTGTAACAAACCTTCGCGGTGTTATTGTGCCAGTGGTCGATTTTCGCGTGAAATTTCATCTCGATACTGTCGTGTTTGGTGAAAACACCGTGGTTATCGTGTTAAGCTTTTCCAATAAAATAGTGGGAATAGTGGTCGATGGCGTCTCTGATGTGCTTTCTCTGTCATCAGAGCAGATTCGTCCAGCGCCTGATTTTAGTGGCGCAAAATTGGCGACAGATTACTTGCTTGGCTTAGGTACGCTTGATTCCAGAATGCTGATTCTTGTAGATATTGAAAAATTGCTCAATAGTGAAGAAATGCAATTGGTTGAACGTGCTGCAGAAAATGTAGTTGACTGAAAATGGTACTTTAGTCGTTTTCATGCTTATAGGTTAGGTGCATATGATTTGTTTCTTAAAAAAATACAAGAAGCCCGTGTTTTTGTTTGAACAACTCTCATTAAAAACAACATTTATTATTGCTGTTTCTTTTATTGTTATAGCTTTTACCATATCGAACGCCTTAATGTTATATCACTTTGTTGAAATTAAGAATAACGTGTTCAGGCTAACGACAGGTGTAGAAGAAATTAATACATTGTCCAAATCACGACAAGCACTTGAGCTTGTCGTTGAACAATGGGATTACCGCGATAATGGTAAATCATTACACAGCATGGAATCTGCAAAAAAATATTTTAACGATTATATGAATATCGTTGCTGATGCACATGAAAGAGTAAAACAAATCAATCCAATCAGTGATGCTTTTAAAAAAGTTGAAGATGCAGTTCGTTCAGGGCGGCTAAGTGAAGTGCAAAAAAATCTGGATAAATTTGTTGATTATGAAAGTGCATCAGATGATTATGTGTATAAACATGATGTCCCAGAGGCTAAGGGTTTTATTAACAGTCTGATAACTAACGCTTATTATGTAAGTGTGATCTCTTTTTTATTTTTGGTGATATTGTCCGTTGCATGCTGGTCATGGTTAAAAAATAATGTATTTTCACGGTTTGAGTACATCAAGGAATGTTTTTCTTTAATTTCTAATGGCGAACTTAATCATACCTTAATCATTGGTCAGAAAAACGAAATTGGCGAGGTTATTGAACAACTGGATACTATGCGGCTTAATTTAAGCGATATTATTACTACGTTTAAAAATTCAATTACGCTAATTAGTGACAGTACTGATAAAATGAAGCATGGAAATAGCGACCTGTCGACCCGAACAGAGGAGCAAGCTGGTGCGTTACAGCTTACGGCAGCCAATATGGAAGAAATCAGTATGACGGTAGCGCATAATGCTGATAACGCCAAAAAAGCTAATGAATACGCCAGTGTCGCAAATACGACTGCAAAAGAAGGCGTTACGGCAGCGAAAGAAGTAACGGAAACCATCCGCACGATCGAACAGAGTGTTAATAAAATATCTGAAATTAACAAAGTTGTGGATGGTATCGCCCGGCAGACATATATTCTGGCGCTTAATGCCGCTGTTGAAGCAGCAAGGGCCGGCGACCATGGCCGTGGCTTTTCCGTTGTTGCCAGTGAAGTACGGCATCTGGCTCAAAACAGTGCCAGTGCAGCAAAAGAAATTAATGAATTGATAGCTACAGCAGTTACACATGTCAGGACAGGGAATACGCTTGCCAACAATGCGGGTAAGACGATTAATGAAATGGTAGGTGCCATTTATGATGT
This sequence comes from Escherichia sp. E4385, assembly GCF_963883145.1. Classification (NCBI taxonomy): domain Bacteria; kingdom Pseudomonadati; phylum Pseudomonadota; class Gammaproteobacteria; order Enterobacterales; family Enterobacteriaceae; genus Escherichia; species Escherichia sp. E4385. The sequence goes on along the minus strand of NZ_CAWOOJ010000005.1, from coordinate 62,846 downwards.
TAATAGCATTATGAATGATATCTCACAGGCGTCTGAAGAGCAGAATAAAGGAATTCAGCAGGTTGCGTATGCACTCACTGAAATGGATACAGTGACGCAACGTAATAGTGCATTGGTGGGAGAATCTGAGACCATTGCGTTAGATCTGCATGATCAGGTAAGACAATTACAGGAAATGATTTCATTCTTTAAACTACCGATTAATAATTTTTGATTACACATTATAAAATTCAGATACAGAATCTGACAAGAGATTATCTCTGTCATCTTGTTTCTGTCTTGTGATAAATATGGCTTTGTTCTTCTTTTAAAACTCTCCTCCTGGAATTTTGTTTCGGGTGGATGTTTACCATGGAAGTGGGGGATCGGATTTATGCGAGGTTTTTATATTTACCCAAGGTAAACACCTGAATTGATTTTGTTAAATATCTTAATTCTGGTTCTTTTTACCACAACGTAAACTAATTTCATAATTAATAATATGGAAACAGATACAACAATTGAAGAGGGTGCTAATATCTGCATATAACAAGTGTTTTTTGGAGCTAATTTATGCAGCAACCTGTCGTTCTGGTGGGTGAATGGTTAGTCAGTCCTGATGTTAATCAAATAAGTCGTAACGGACGGCGGATAACACTCGAACCGCGATTAATTGATCTTTTGGTTTTTTTGGCTCACCACCCCGGTGAGGTACTTACGCGTGATGAGTTAATTGACCATGTATGGAAGCGAAATATCGTCACCAGTCACGTTGTAACGCAAACTGTTTCGGAGCTACGCAAGTCCTTAAAAAATGGCAATGAAGATGACAATCATGAATACATCATTACCATTCCCAAACGTGGATATAAACTTACAGCGCCGGTTACATGGTGCTTAGAAGAAGGGGAGCTGAAGGCGTCATTATCTCCTGAACAGCCTGGTATTGTTTCAGATACGCCACCACCGGCTAATTCCTCCTCCTTTACCGCACCCCGGTTGTTTGAAGATAAATCACATAAACATTTTCATTTCCGCGTTTTTTTTGTGTGGGCCATCTTTTTACTGGCCGTCCTCAGCTGTGTATTTATGGTTGCAAAAACAGCAGTTAAAGCTAATTTAACGACGATGAATAATCAGCTTCTCCTGAATCCACTTGATATTGATATCAACCTGGTTAATGGTAATGCCTGTAATAACTGGAATTTACAGATTTTTTATGCTGTTGGCTTAGGAAGCCTGGTGACATCTGCACTGAACACTTTTTCTAACTATATGGTGCATGACAAAATGAACTACAGTGGCAATGTTGCAGGTAATTCCGGCAAAACGTTAACGTTGGAATTTCTCAATCAACGTCATTATCGTGCTCAGCAATGTTTTATGTCTGTCCGCCTGGTCGATCATGCGAACGGGGAGGTTATGCTGGATAAACGTTACTTCATTACCGGAGGAAATGAGGTTGCGATCCAGAATGATTTGTTGAGCAATTTATCATTTGAGCTCTCTTTGCCCAGGTCGGATAAAATGACGGAAATGATAAGCCATTATCAGCCGATTAAAAGTCAATCTCTGGCGCACTTTTATGAGGCACATCAGTTGCTAATGCAGGGGGATGCCGGTTCGTTAAATAAGGCGAGTGAAATACTTGAAGATGTTGCTAAAGAGTCACCGGAATTTACCTATGTCAATGCCGAGAAAGCCTTAATAGATATTTTCCGCCATACGCAGCAGTTGCTTGATGATACACAGCTAAAAACATTGTATGAAGCGATAGAGAAAATTAGTAACATCAAAGGAATCAACGAGTTGTCGATTTACTATCAGATTAAAACTGTCGATTTGTTAGATCGGGGCAACGTGGACGAGGCGTATCGGACGATTAATATTGGGATCAAGAATGAACTCTCCTGGTTAAATTACATACTGTTAGGTAAAGTCTACGAAATGAAAGGTGAAAATCGTCTTGCCGCTGATGCCTACATTACTGCATTTAATTTACGTCCTGGTGAAAACACGCTGTACTGGATTAAAAATGGTGTCTTTCAGACATCTATTAAACGCATTGTTCCCTATCTTGATAGTTACTCTTCTCCAGAATAAATAAAACCTTATCATATTTTTCCGAAGGAATATGATAAGGTGCTTTTATCTTGTTCCCCATCGATATTGTATATTTATCTCAATCCATTTTGAGTAAGTATAATTCCGGTTTTACTTTCCCCGCTACATTTCTAAAGCAATGATAGTTAAAGATATTTATTTTTTGTTGATAAGTATAGATGATCATGAAAACTCATGTATTCGCCTAAAAACATCACTTATTTATCACTTATTTATTACTTATTATTTATTCATTTTATCTTTATGACTTCATTTTCCTGAATCAGTAACCTTTTCTGTAGTCGGTCATGTAGCAGAGACGTTCATATGCTGGCGTGTACCTTCAATATTAAATTCAGGAGATAAAAATATGAGTTCTGCCAAACAGATCGGGCTATTTGCCTGTACTGGCGTGGTAGCCGGTAATATGATGGGAAGCGGGATTGCATTATTACCCGCGAATCTTGCCAGCATTGGTGGTATTGCCATCTGGGGATGGATTATCTCTATTATTGGCGCTATGTCGCTGGCTTATGTCTATGCCCGCCTGGCGACAAAAAACCCGCAACAAGGCGGCCCAATTGCTTATGCGGGAGAAATCTCCCCGGCATTAGGCTTCCAGACAGGGGTACTTTATTACCATGCTAACTGGATCGGTAATCTTGCTATTGGTATCACCGCAGTTTCTTATCTTTCTACCTTCTTCCCTGTATTAAATAATCCAATTCCGGCCGGTATTGCCTGTATTGCTATTGTCTGGATCTTTACGTTCATCAACATGCTTGGTGGTGCGTGGGTTAGTCGTTTGACAACTATTGGTCTGATGCTGGTGCTGATTCCTGTCGCACTGACTGCCGTTATTGGCTGGCACTGGTTTGATCTGGCGACTTACCAGGCGAACTGGAACACCTCCGGTACGACTGACAGCCGCGCTGTGATTCATAGCATTCTGCTCTGCCTGTGGGCTTTCGTTGGTGTTGAATCTGCTGCGGTGAGTAGCGGTATGGTGAAAAATCCAAAACGCACCGTTCCGCTGGCAACCATGCTGGGAACAGCAATGGCCGGTATTGTTTATATTGCTGCGACTCAGGTCCTTTCCGGGATGTACCCTGCAGACCGCATGGCTGCGTCTGGCGCTCCGTTCGCCATTAGCGCCGCGACGATGTTTGGCGGCTGGGCCGCGCCAGTGGTTTCTGCGTTTACTGCTTTTGCCTGTCTGACGTCTCTCGGTTCCTGGATGATGTTGGTTGGTCAGGCGGGTGTTCGTGCGGCAAACGACGGCAACTTCCCGAAAATTTATGCTGATGTTGACAGTAACAATATTCCTAAAAAGGGCCTGCTGCTTGCTGCGGTGAAAATGACCGTCCTGATGGTGTTGATAACCGTGATGAACTCTACCGGTGGTAAGGCTTCTGACCTGTTTGGCGTACTTACCGGGATCGCAGTGCTGTTGACCATGCTCCCTTACTTCTACTCCTGTGTTGATCTGATTCGTTTCGAAGGCGTCAACCTGCGTAACGGCGCCAGTCTGATTTGTTCGGTGCTGGGGTGTGTCTTCTGCTTTATCGCCCTGGCAGGCGCTACGTCTTTCGAACTGACCGGTACATTTATCGTCAGTCTGATAATCCTGATGTTTTACGGTCGTAAATTGCACCAGCGCGAACATGCTGCTGACGACGTTAGCAGCGTAGACACCCACTAATTCCCTTCCTTTCTCTGTGCTCCTCTCGTTCTCCCTCAACGAGACGGGAGGAGCCAGCTCTATCAGGAGATATAAATATGAACGTTATCGCGATAATGAATCAGATGGGTGTTTACTTTAAAGAAGAGCCTATCCGTGAATTGCATTGTGCCCTTGAAAAACGGGGCTTCCAGGTTGTCTATCCAAACGACCGTGAAGATCTGCTGAAGCTGATTGAAAATAATGCTCAACTTTGCGGCGTGATCTTCGACTGGGATAAGTACAATCTTGCGCTGTGTGAAGAAATCAGCGCCATGAATGAGTACATGCCACTGTATGCGTTTGCAAATACTCACTCTACCCTGGATGTCAGCCTGAACGAGCTGCGTATGCAGGTGCGTTTCTTCGAATACGCGCTGGGCGCGGCAGAAGATATCGCCTTAAAAATCAAACAAAACACTGACGAATATATCGATACCATTCTGCCGCCACTGACCAAAGCCCTGTTCAAATATGTTCGTGAAGGTAAGTACACATTCTGTACCCCTGGTCATATGAGCGGTACGGCATTCCTGAAAAGCCCGGTCGGTAGCATTTTCTATGACTTCTTTGGTGCAAACACCATGAAGTCAGACATCTCCATCTCGGTATCTGAGCTGGGATCTCTGCTGGATCACTCTGGTCCGCACAAAGAAGCGGAAGAGTATATTGCTCGCGTGTTCAACGCTGAACGCAGCTATATGGTCACCAACGGTACCTCAACCGCTAACAAAATCGTCGGTATGTATTCCGCTCCGGCGGGTAGTACCGTGCTGATTGACCGTAACTGCCACAAATCGCTGACCCATCTGATGATGATGAGCGATATTACGCCGATCTACTTCCGCCCGACCCGTAATGCTTACGGTATTTTAGGCGGTATTCCGCAGAGCGAATTTCAGCATGAAACCATCGCCAAACGCGTGAAAGAAACTCCGAATGCCACCTGGCCTGTACACGCTGTCATTACCAACTCGACTTATGACGGCCTGCTGTACAACACCGACTACATCAAGAAAACGCTGGACGTAAAATCCATCCACTTTGATTCCGCCTGGGTGCCTTACACCAATTTCTCGCCAATTTACAAAGGTAAATGCGGGATGAGCGGTGGTCGTGTTGAAGGTAAAGTGATTTACGAAACTCAGTCTACGCATAAATTGCTCGCGGCGTTTTCTCAGGCATCCATGATCCATGTGAAAGGGGATGTTAACGAAGAGACGTTCAGCGAAGCCTATATGATGCACACCACGACTTCACCGCACTACGGTATTGTCGCATCGACGGAAACTGCTGCGGCAATGATGAAAGGAAATGCCGGTAAGCGTCTGATTGATGGCTCTATTAATCGTGCAATCAGGTTCCGTAAAGAGATTAAACGCTTAAAAGGCGAATCGGACGGTTGGTTCTTTGATGTCTGGCAGCCAGAGCAGATTGACCAGGTTGAATGCTGGCCGCTCAATTCTGACAACGGCTGGCATGGTTTCCAGAACATTGACAACGAGCATATGTATCTGGACCCGATCAAAGTCACTCTGCTGACGCCGGGTATGACGAAAGATGGCACGATGGACGATTTCGGTATTCCAGCTAGCATTGTGGCTAAATACCTTGATGAGCACGGCATTATCGTTGAGAAAACCGGTCCTTATAACCTGCTCTTCCTCTTCAGCATTGGTATCGATAAAACCAAAGCTCTGAGCCTGTTGCGTGGTCTGACCGAGTTCAAACGCGCCTTTGATTTAAACCTGCGTGTGAAAAACATGCTGCCGTCACTGTATCAGGAAGATCCTGAATTCTATGAAGACATGCGTATTCAGGAGCTGGCGCAGAATATTCATAAACTGATTTCTCACCATAATTTGCCAGATCTGATGTATCGCGCGTTCGAAGTTCTGCCAGAAATGGTGGTAACGCCGTATCGTGCATTCCAGAAAGAACTGCATAGCGAAGTGGAAGAAGTTTATCTTGATGACATGGTCGGTCGCGTGAACGCCAATATGATCCTGCCGTATCCTCCGGGTGTACCGCTGGTGATGCCTGGCGAAATGATCACCGCTGAAAGCCGTCCGGTACTGGAGTTCCTGCAGATGCTGTGTGAAATTGGCGCGCATTATCCGGGATTTGAAACCGATATTCATGGTGCGTATCGTCAGGCCGATGGTCGTTATACCGTGAAGGTACTCAAGTAATTAAAGTGACAAGTTGATATAACAGTTTATTTCCTTCTGTCTTATATCGATCCATTGGAAGGGGCCGGTGAATACATGCTGTCGTTCACCGGCTTTATTTTTTCCCGCTGCTCATTCCTCTTTAGCAATATTCTCAATATCTCCTGGCCGTTAAACTAAGGCCAAATCCTGATGGTTTTCTCTTACGCTGAGTGTCAGTATGTGATAGTGCGCATACTACAAAAAAGTTAATTTCGAGAAGAAAATTAAACATAATTAAGAAATAAGATAAAAACTTTCTTTTCACCCAGAAAAGTATTGTAGATAAATGTTGCTCTGTAAAAGATATACCCGCTATTAACCAGCACAGAAAAAGGAGAAGCAAGATGGAAGGATATGAGATTATGTTCAGCAACCGAAAAATTAAGTTTAGTCATCAGGTATCGATAAGTTTGTTACTCGGCGTTATCGGTTTTTTTGTTGTCATAGCAGGAATAGTTCTGTTGTGGCACAATTATAATTCATAGTAATGCCTGAGTATTTCGTTTCACCACCAGGTATTTGACTGCTGATATAACTGATGTGAAGGGTAATTCATTTTCCTGCACGTCAGTTCGTTGAATTATCTGATGTTAACGGGATATTTTTTGATGAAATTGTCAGCAACATCAGGTTATTACATGAAGTAAGCGTTTACATCTACATAAATCTGTAGGCCGGATAAGGCGTTTACGCCGCATCCGGCAGGAAACTACGTCGGGCTAAATAGCCATTTTGCCATTACCGCGCACATTCATGATGTCCGCGCGAAAACACCTACTCAAGATGTCTGGCGAGCACGTCATTAATTGACTGCTCCAGCTCGTCCATAACTTCTTTTGTCAGACGATTAAATTCAAAAGAGATTGTTCGGCCATTAACGCGTTTACGCGCGTATCGGTCTTTGTCATCAAAAGCCCACAGCGAAACCACCTTCGCTTTCTCTTTTTTAGGCAGCGAGATCAGCAAAGACGATTTTTTCTGAATAAGCTTTAGCAGCTTATTTTTAATCTCATCTTCCGCAAGGCCACCTTCGCTCAGAATAAGATCAATATCTTCTGAAATTTGTTCGATCAGCGTGCTCAGTTCGACATTTTTCTCGGCGAGACTTTCGTCCACCGCCGCCAGTAATTTGTAATCGGAAAAATGAAGTTCTGACTGCACAGGGAACAGTGAAACCAGCTCCTGCGGAACGGAGGCTGCCTGCATGGCGCGGGAGACTTTGGCCGGTGACAGTTTTTCCTGTGCGGCTATCTGTTTCTGATTCAGACCAGACGCTTTAAGCGCCATCAGGCGTAACCCGACTTCACGAAGGTTATGTTCTTTCGCCGTCTGAATATCTGCCGCCAGTTTACGGGCCTCATCGGCAGATACCGTTGAAGTGGTGACCAGCACTTTCAGCGGGGTATGGCACAAAATTGCCGCCGCGCGTCTGCGGGAACCATCAATAATTTCCACGCCGTCTTCCCGCTCAATGCCGATACACGGGAAAAACTGTTGCAGGCGGAGCGTACGGGTAATGTCTTTCAGGGACTCGCTGGTCAGCGAAGTCTGATCGCGGCCATTGATCTCCTGAATAACATACGTCCCATTTTCAACCTCGTTGGCCGGGATGGTGCGCAGCGAAAAAGTAACATGACGCCCAGTGGAGAGGGTAAAGATTTGCTCCTGAGATGGTCCGCCATCATCCTCGTGCAGTGCAGGGGTTTTGAAGGTACGGCCTATGGTGACTCTCTTGGCGCTCATCATACACCTCCATTGGTTCTGATAAATTCAATGCGGTCGAAGACTGCCCGGGCGAAATCTTCGGCGGCGTGGCGGGCATTTTTTAATGCCTCACTGCTGCCAATATAGGTGGCTGGGTTTGCCGAGACAACGGTGTCGAAAGACTCACCACAACGCTCAAAGCCATCCAGTCGCGGTAATGCGACATCAAGCATGTCGCCGCCAAAAATTTCTTTCGCCAGGCTATGACAAAGCTTATGGTCGGCCTTATTCGACAGTTTTGACATAAAGCCGATATTGCCTTGCAGATTACACTTCATGCCGGATTCATTAATAATTTCAACCAGTTCAGGGAGCCTGGTTAAATATTTCAGCGTCGAGTGGAAATCCACCTGCGCAGGCGGAACCGGTGTTAACAGCAGATCGGCTGAAGCGATAGCATTTTTGAGAAACGCGTCAAGGTGTGGGCCGCTGTCGATAAAGATGAAATCGTAATCTTTGCGCAGTTTATCAATCACATTCTCTTTCAGCACCGCGTGAACATTTTGCCCCGGCAGGTGTTCGGCGCATAACTCATCCCAGCGTGAGGCGATAAACGCATCTTCAATTGAGGCTGGCAGCACGTCCACGCCCGGCACAATGGAAGGCACGATAAATTCTGAGAGCAACTCTTCACGCGACACATTTTGCAGCATGGCCTGTGCGGATGTGGCATCTACCATGCCAATGGCCCGGGTATGGTTGAGGAACATGGTTGCTGAAGACTGCGGATCGAGATCAACCACCAGGATGCGTAAGTCTTCATAAAGCAGGTGAGGGTGGGTGCGTAGCGCATGGGCCAGAGAAACGGTAGAAACCGTTTTAGACACGCCACCTTTCAGGTTGCCGATGAAAACGGCAAATGCCGATGGATAGCGGTCGCGATATTTGGGAACCCCACGGTGATGGTAAATGTCGATAATGTTCTGAATCGACATGGCGTACTTGGTGGAGCTACCAGCGGGGCGCTTATCAAACACATAGCCGCTTTCTTCCATCTCGTTGACGGCGTAGTCCACGCTGGCGCGCGTGAGACGGGGCAGCCGGGCAAGCGCCGCCTTGGCATAGACCTGATAAAACTTGTTTTCCTGCAACTCTTCTTTCTGTGACTGAATTTGTTCGGTAAGAGAAAACAGCATTTTCTCTGAACGTTGCGCAACTTTTAACAGATGGACAGGCGTATCCATGATTTTCTGCCTTTATGCTGAAATGATGAATTTCGTCAAGAATGCTACATACAAGTGGCAAAGTAAACATTTCAGATGCAATAAGGTAAAAATAGCGGGTTGTGTCTCACTTATCCGCTGAGTAGTGAGCGTCTCTGGGCGTTATTCGCCAGATCGGAGCGGGACAGAAGGGCGAGTTATGTCGTGCTGATGACGTACATAAAGCGTCCGTCTGGATAATATCGTTGTTGCGTTGCGTTCAACCTGATGGAACTCTGATAGCACTATTTTCAGTCAATACGCGTCAGGGCTATAGCCCAAAAACATCGGTAATATCAGGGTATTTTTGATAAAAAAAGCCTGCGCAATAAATGTTGCGCAGGCCATTGGTACGACAGAACCTTTTATTTACAGAGAATAACTCCAGTAAATAAACGGATAAATACCCTTCGGCGCGAATGTCATACCATTGGTTACCAGCAGAAATACCGGGTGCCTTACTTAGGGCTGACGGGGAAATATGTTTCAGTCAGTGGGTAGAAGCTCGCGACCACGATGAGCATTACATGCGTGACCTGAGTTTTAACGAAAGTGCCAGTAACTCAAACTATTACTCAGGTACTATCAACGCGGGATATAACATTACTTCCCAGGCTCGTGTCTTCACTGAATTGAGCTGGACGCGTTTCTCTGAAGGCAGGGGAGACTCAACTGTGCATGATAAAGTCACAGGTGACTCTGAACATTACAATGATGCTGCAGGTATTCAAAATTATAACTACGCCATTGGCGCAGGGATTGAGTACTGCTTCTGATGGTTAAATGCGTCTTCGGGGGGCAGTAAACGCCCCCGAATTTAAATAAAAATTACGTAGTTACAACATCCTGATAATTTACCCATCCGTTGCAGCAGTCGTCTTGCCAACATTAAGTACCTTTAGTCAGTAACACTCCGGTGAAAAATTCAGTTATCCGCTATGTATAGCAATTGCTACACAGCAATAATCTGCTATGCTGTATAGCAAATGCTATACGGAGTGTTACCATGAAATCAGATGTCCAACTCAACCTTCGCGCCAGAGAATCCCAGCGGGCGCTGATAGATACGGCAGCAGAAATTCTGCATAAGTCGCGCACGGATTTTATCCTCGAAATGGCTTGCCAGGCCGCAGAGAATGTCATTCTTGAACGCAGGGTATTTAATCTGAACGAGGAGCAGTATGCCGAGTTTATCGATATGATCGATGCGCCGGTGGAATCTAACCCAGCATTAGAAAAACTTCTGGCAAGGAAACCACAGTGGGATTTGTAACTCAGCCTGAACCTTTATCTAGTTCTCATCAACTTGCGGAGTTTGTTAGCGGTGAGGCTGTTCTGGATGAATGGTTAAAACACCGGGGGTTAAAGAATCAGGCGCTTGGGGCTGCGCGGACGTTTGTTATCTGCAAGCAAGAGACAAAACGTGTAGTTGGTTATTACTCACTCGCAACCGGTAGTGTGAATCACATCGAAGCAACGGGAAATATTCGCCGTAATATGCCTGACCCCATACCGGTGATTATCCTGGCTCGTCTGGCGGTCGATCTTTCGTTCCACGGTAAAGGACTGGGCGCCGATCTGCTTCATGATGCGGTGTTGCGATGCTACAGAGTCGCTGAAAATATTGGTGTTCGAGCCATTATGGTTCATGCACTTACTGACACTGCCCGACGTTTTTACCTGCATCATGGTTTTAAAGCATCACAAACGCAGGAGAGAACGTTGTTTCTCCGACTGCCGTGATAATGGCTTCTTTAACTCGGGGAAAGGGCAATATCGGAGAGTAAAAGGTCCGACAGAGGGGGCAGAAAATATGCATACCGAAGTTCATCAGACACTGTATTTAACATAATGTTTGTTGTGTGCACTTTAAAATCAATAAGTTACTTATTTATGCGATTCATTGTACGCACTTAGGCATGGCTTGCGATAAATGTCACTCGGCCCCAGTCAGTTAACAGAACAGCAATATAGAACATTAAGCGCGATAGATCAGTTATAGACGCGGACGGCGCTGTTGAGTGTCTGCTGTGAAGCAGACATTTAATTAAATAAATGACGGGTTAACGATATTGCTCGTTCTCCACGGTTTCCGGATTTTAAGCAAAGCTTTTTGTAAGTTATCAATTGTCACAGATCCAAGAGCAATCCTACAACGCTTATAGCGTTTATGCCTTGGGGTATACCCTAACTGTGCGACCACCGCTTACCACAAGCGAAAATTTCAGTTTCATCTGGCGTGAGCCAACAACAATGGATAGCGGGTCCGTTGGGTTTCGATCACAGGTAGTTACGGTTAATCATCTTCTGCTGTACCAAGGGATGAAAAGTCTCAGGGTTCCTCCCCAGAATACGCCATCAATAAGTCCTGTTACACCGCCAAATAACATACAAAAACTTGCGGATGACCGTAATCCCGGTTGCAGATAAATGGCTGAAGTAAGTATGAACTTCATGCAAAAAGTAATCACAATCAGCCCCAGGGTCAGCGGCGTCCCAGCCCTGATAATCATGCCCGGATTATCTGAATCTCTCAGCGGTGGCTGTAAGCGCCACAACCTGTATCCAAGAGCGGTACCTGCGAGCAGTCCTGCTGCCATCATTGAAAGGCTTGCGCCAGCAAGTGCTGTCTCAGTGATAACACCATATGCCCCCCAGACAAGAAAAAGCACTGGGAGAAAAAACAACCGCCTGATTGTCATCTCCCGGACATAAAGAGCAGCAAAGCCGCGTCGCAGTAAAAAAGCCAGCAGGATCCATACCCAGACAGGTGTATCTCTTAAAAAGATTGCAATATTCATAAGTTGTCCCAGTTACGAAAGTTAATCTTTTTCAGTACAGGTCAATCGGCACACCATTACTTTTCAGTGGTATTGTTATTCGATATTTTATTTCCTGACCGAAGAATTTTCTGCAACCTGCGTTGTTGCCATAAGGCGATTTTCCCTCGCATGATAAACACGCGTATTCCCCTGAGTATGACAAGTCCTCCCCATATAACAGCTACCACAACGGACCAGTAACTTTCCGGGGTAAATAGATAGTTAATTATCATTAATGCTGTGCATACCAGAACAGCAGTAACCAGAATCCGATAAAACCGGGTTTCCTGTCCTACCTGAATTTTGGCTTCGCTGATGCGTTCATCAAGAGCCTGGCTGGCAACGTAAGTCTCTTCCGAGAGATCAGAAACATTTATATCAAAGGCTGAAGCGATCGCACTGAGTGTTTCCAGACTCGGCTTCTGGCCTTTTTCAGTTCGCTGCACAGTCCTTACAGAAAGAGAGGCGACTTCAGCCAGTTGTTCCTGCGACCATGCCTTTCTCAGACGATATGTTTTCACCTTTTCAGCAACAGTCATCATTGTTCCCGTTCTCTGCAATGTTTGTGACAATAATACTTGCACATCAGTCCGGCACCGTATACGACACCACCATGACAGCAAGTCGACACGCCAGTGTCATAAGGTCGGACCCCTACACATTCAGTTGGGTCTGGGTGACAGCCGCTGCTTCCCGATCTTTCCGTCGACTTCCAGCATCAGCGGAACGTCTGAATTTATGCTGAATATAGAGAAACTGAAGTAAAAGATGAGCAGGATTATCCCTTACTGGTGATGCCGCAGTAATGATGATTATCTCGTCTTATCCGGATTCCGGTCACAAGGTTATGCTCCGTTTTTGTGGATAACCAGGTGTCCGTCAGCATGGGTCAACATATCATTCACCCGGCATAGTGGATTACCTACATACGGCTCACGAGTCCTGCGACCAGTGTCTGTCATGATGATGGATGCAGGGCTACCTGCGGCAAACTCCGATTCAGCCATGAAGCACACTATACCGGGTGCGCACTTTCACTGGATCCACTACACAGGGTACAGTTTTCACTTCAGTATCATCGCGTTATCAGAGCCGATCATCATTCACGATACACTGTACCAGGTAAAGTTTCCTAACCGTGCCGTCACGCTATCAGGTATGGTGGCAATGACGTGATCCACTATACCGGGTACTGATCACATTCTTGGCTAAAATACACACAAAACACACAGGAAAGTCAGAAGAAAATGGACTGCATCGGGGTAATGGGGCTGACGCCACCCGGTGTAGTGGAGATGCACTATACCTGTATGGTCGTTTTTATCCTCGATCGCGGATATCGCAGTGTTTATCCCGTAGAGCGGATAAAATGCGTTTGCAGATTGACTTTATCCTAACTAAAGGATAAAACTGAAAATATCCCCTAAAGCGGATAAACTTCTTGTGGACGTATGGCATAATGAGCTTTCCGATGATCTATAGCCCAACGCAATTAGCAAATGCAATGAAACTGGTTCGTCAGCAAAATGGCTGGACGCAGAGCGAGCTGGCGAAAAAATCGGTATAAAACAGGCGACCATTTCCAATTTCGAAAACAACCCTGACAACACCACGCTAACAACATTTTTTAAGATATTACAGTCGCTTAAGCTATCAATGACGCTATGCGACACGAAAAATGCCTCGCCAGAATCAACTGATCAGCAAGATCTGGAGTGGTAATGCCTAAACTTGTCACGTGGATGAACAACCAGCGGGTAGGCGAGTTGACGAAGCTGGCCAACGGTGCCCATACCTTTAAGTATGCGCCGGAGTGGTTAGCCAACCGTTATGCCAGGCCATTGTCGCTTTCGCTGCCATTGCAGAGGGGGAATATCACCTCTGATGCCGTATTTAACTTCTTCGATAACCTGTTACCCGATAGCCCGATTGTACGCGACCGGATCGTTAAACGTTATCATGCTAAATCCAGACAACCGTTTGATTTATTGTCAGAAATCGGGCGAGACAGCGTTGGCGCCGTAACGTTATTACCAGAAGACGAAACCGTAACGCGCCCGATAATGGCATGGGAAAAGCTTACTGAAGCCAGACTTGAAGAAGTGTTAACGGCTTATAAAGCAGATATCCCGCTAGGCATGATTAGGGAGGAAGATGACTTTCGCATCTCGGTTGCTGGCGCGCAGGAGAAGACCGCGCTGCTCAGAATGGGCAATGACTGGTGCATTCCGAAAGGAATAACGCCGACGACGCATATCATTAAATTGCCGATTGGTGAAATCAGACAGCCCAATGCGACGCTCGATCTCAGTCAGAGTGTTGATAATGAGTATTACTGTCTGCTGCTGGCAAAAGAATTCGGGTTGAATGTTCCCGACGCAGAAATCATTAAAGCGGGAAAGGTGCGCGCGTTAGCGGTCGAACGCTTTGACAGGCGCTGGAATACTGAACGAACGGTTTTACTTCGCTTGCCGCAGGAGGATATGTGTCAGACATTTGGTTTACCTTCATCGGTGAAATATGAATCTGACGGAGGCCCAGGCATCGCGCGGATCATGGCGTTTTTAATGGGGGCCAGCGAGGCGCTTCGCGATCGTTATGATTTTATGAAATTCCAGGTATTCCAGTGGTTGATTGGCGCGACGGACGGCCATGCGAAAAATTTCTCGGTTTTTATCCAGGCCGGCGGCAGTTATCGACTCACGCCATTTTACGATATCATTTCAGCATTTCCGGTATTGGGTGGCGCGGGAATACACATCAGCGATCTCAAACTGGCAATGGGGCTTAATGCATCCAAAGGCAGAAAAACGGCAATCGATAAAATATATCCGCGACATTTTTTGGCGACAGCAAAGGCGCTGAAATTCCCGGAAGTGCAGATGAATGAAATCCTGAGTGACTTTGCCAGAATGATTCCCGCAGCACTGGATAAGGTGAAGACTTCATTACCGGCAGATTTTCCGGAGAACGTGTTGACGGCAATTGAAACCAATGTGTTGAGGTTGCACGGTCGGTTAAGCCGAGAATATGGAAATGAGGGTAAGAGTTGATTAGATAAGCTGCTGGTTTTCCAGATGTTGCTGTTGTTTCAAATGCCTGATCATAACCTTTCCCTCTGGCATAAACTCGGTCCCATACCGTACAAGTCCGATACCTCTCAGCTCGGCATCAATGGTGTAGCGCAACTCCCCGGGCACTTGTTGTTCGAGTAAAGTTACATTGAGGGACTGCAAACGGGGTTCATACTTGAGCAGGACACCGGCTAACGTATCGATCAGTTCGTGGGCTGTCCCGGGCATGCCTTGCAGAATTTTGGTCATATCCGGCAAACCATAATCTGGTAGATGGGATATAGCCCCGGCCCGGGCGTTCAAAATACGCTGGATGTTATCCAGCACGGATAAAATAACCTGGTCTTCTTCGTTTACTGCTTCAAGGGGAAGATCCCCTGTAAAGTTGCCCGTAAGAATTTCATATAAAGATGCGGATTTTCTATCTGGCATTTTGACCTCACGACTCAGCTTCTGAGTCTTTAAAAAGCGGGAGGCCTTGAGATTTTCTCCACACCCTCACAATTTTGATAATATTCTTGGGGTTGCCGTCTTCTGGTGATTCAGGATAGGCTATTAGGTCTCCTTGTTTAGGATGCTCGGTGACACTTATGAAGTGGTCCATGAGTTTATCCAAGTAAGAATCTAATTTTTTCCCTTTTAGAGATTTATCTTTCCTGGTTTCCCTTCTAAATTCATGTAAGAATTCGAGGAATTCATTTTCAGTGTAATCATTAAGTGTATGTTTAAATTCAAACATCTTTTCCTGCCTGTAGTTATAGGTATTCTTAAAGTGTCATTCTCTCTTGGAATTACATAGGATTATAACGTTCTAGTTTAATTATCTATGAAAAGAGGAAGGCTTTGGGACTTTCTCCAGTTTAAAACTGCCTCAATCAATCCTTCCGGAGTACATTTTGAGTTATCCTTTGGGTGAAATATTAAATCGCTCTTTTCAGGATGCTCCGTGATTTTGTCAAAGTGATTCGATAATTTTGTCAAATAATCACTAAGTGATTCCCCCTTTGGATTTGCTTTTCTTGAATCCTTAAAAAATTCATTCAAAAAAAGCAAAAATTCTTGTTGTGTATATTCTGAAAATGAGTTTTTAAGTTTCATAAATCACCTTCTATACATTTCGTGGGGTTTTATGAATTTTTAAAAAGAGCCAATCCCTGGTTTTTTCTTAATTTTTTTATTCCCTTAATTACGGATTCTGGATTGTCTTCTTCTGGGGTGTTTGGGTAATATATAAAATCACTCACAGTAACTGAGCCAACTAAGTAAATGATTTTATCCAAAAGCTCGTTCAAATAATTTTCTAATTCTGTATTGCTTAATGATTTTTTTGATACCTGCTCGGGATAGAATTCACTTACAATTTCGGTAAATTCGCTCTCTGTATAATCGGAAATGTTTTCTCTTATCTCAGTTACAATTATCATTTAGTGTCTCCTATTTACCGTAGTGAATAAATTTATGTTGCTTAGGGGCGTGATTCTTAAATTGTCAATATCATACACTCCGCCCCCTTCCTCAATAGGTTTATTGTGATGGTTTTCGGCCCATATTGATTTTTCCACACTCTATGCTGGTAATGGATAAGGAAAATCAATTTCGGGTACGTCTGGTAACCAACGGCCTGATTTTTTCATTAAATACCCCAAAATCTCATCATTAGTTAAATTGACGTCAGACATTGAATCATTTTTGAACCAGTATTCAGGATGTTCGGTGTAAGGCAGGCCCAAGACCGATTCTGCCGCGCCGTCGAACAACCCCGACGGCTCACTGTAGGGCAACTGCACATCAAACTGGTAGTTAAGCTGGCTGTCGGCCAGTATGTACGTATCCAGACCGCGCACGTCGTCCATCATCGTGCGCCAGTAAATCCCCACCTCGGAGAGAATGCGCTGAATGAACTGCAAATCCGTTTCCTGCCACTAAGTGATAATTTCACGTGGCGGGTAGGTGCGCTCCAGTCTGAATTCAAAATCGGGACCTTCCAGACCGTGTTTACGCAGCACCTGCTCAACCACCTCAGGAACGGACTGGTTCTGATAGACCGCGCACTGTCGGGTATATCCCAGGAGCGCCAGGCGCGAACTGAGCGTAAGCCGGTAGTGAGACTGGTCCTTTGAGGTGGAAAGCCATTCCAGGCGGGTCACCATGCCGTGAACATTTTTACCGCTCCGCATCCGGAAAGAGGCATATTTCATCAGCACCGCTTCCGGGGGGATGTTCGCCTGAAGCGTTGTGAACTCGATGTCCCAACTGAACGGCTCACTCAGTGCTTCCCTGCCGTAAAAGCGTAGAACATCCGGCTTCACTGAACTGTCAAAAATATCCAGAAAATATCGGGTCTGTCCGTCAAAAAGCGCTAACCAGTTATCCATTACGTCACTCCTTCACCGGCACGAGGCTGAGCCAGCCATCACCCAGTTCAATCGTGCGGGGTTTGTCCGGGTCCAGGTCGTCACGGGTCAGCACCAGGCGCTAGCGGTTGTCCTTCCATCCATCTTCGTGCGCCAGTAAATTCCTACTTTGTGGCTGTCTGAATTAAAGCTCTGTCATCAACGGTAACAAACCAAGATCTAGCAACTTAATTTCAATGTCGTTAGCTTTGCCTATGTGTTCTTTGTTATTTCCATCAAATATTTCTTCAGTTGAAACAACGATTGTTCCGATCTGTTTGTTATCCTTTAGAACAGGAATAACTCTGGCTGCTTCTGGAATCAAGTCAGGTAAAACAATGGCGGGTATGAATAACATCCATCCGCAAGATATTCTATCGGGAAATACTTTTTTATATACTTCGTCATATCCATTTTCTTTAGGGATTATCTCGGAGAAACTATAACCACCAGACTCCACACAAGAATAAGTACAATTATCGGTTGAATGTAACAAAAAAGTTAGAAAATTAATCATTTTCTCAGCGTTCAGTCTTGTTTGATCCAACTCTATAGAAAAACTGATAACCAAGCTTAAAGGGGTTTTCCTGCGGTGGGTACTAGAATATGACAGATAGCAATCCACTCCTGCACTATCTTCATCAGACCCACCATCCCAAATACCAGTGGTCCAACTCGGATAGTCTTTTTTATACTCTTTCTCCCAACGGCCAAGAACATCTTCGGATAGCAACCCATCCTCGGTAAATATTTTGTATTGCAAGGCCTGCTTTCTTGAATATCCTTGTTCATACCATGATCTTTTAGTCCCTAAAAGTTCATCCAATTGTTTTGTGACTCCCTGAAAAAGAGTTGCAAGCTCCACTGGTTTTATTGATTCGCTGCGGCCAAACTCATGCTCTATTCTGAAATTTAATTTCATGGCTGATACCTTACTATTATGTCTTTAAATCCTATAAACATCCGTTGAAAATAGGCAAAACTAATCGGCTGCATAAAAATCCAAACCACTTTCAATGGTTGATTTATTGTTGCAACTGCCTGATGGCGGGCAGCCTGATTCACTGCACTCCTGTCACCTTTCCACCAATGTTTTTTTTGTTGAGAGCTGATCAAAAACTGATCATACCGCGCCTTTGCCTCCCAGAACTGACACAACTTGTCTTTCCAGCCATCAAACGATACACCACAATACTTAAATTCCTGTATCTGTTTAGTTTTTGTATTATAGAACGTGCCACATATTCTCGTCTGGTAATTAATCGTCACCTCACTCCAGCGCGAACAACGCCTCACCATCGGCATCACTTTCCCTTCTGGTGGGCAGTTCTCACAGGTTTTTTCATCTGTTTTCGTCAGTGTTCCTGCTCTGGTCTCGATTCCCTCATAACTTACCGTTTCTGAGTGATCCATATCGTCTTCCCAGAAATCACCGTGAGTTTCTGCGCTTACGGCCATCGGTTCATTCAGAATTGGATCATACTGTTTTCCCTGATAATCAAATCCTCCCTGACTCCGGGACTGCGCACCTTCTGACCCCGGATAAGACATATCCTCATCTTCCCAGCCTCCATGGCCGCTTCCTGCTCCGGGAAATCTTGCTGTTCCGCTTGTGCCACCGGCTACACCGACGCTTCCGGTTACGGCTCCGCCCATTCCCCCTGTTATCACTGGTGGGATCATCACCATCAGAGTCCTCTCCTTTCCCTGTTTATCATCACATGCATATAATCTTCAACACGCTGATCAACTGAATAACCATTCGGTGTTCTTAGCCATTTATCCACTTCAGGATTCAGATAGAAACCCGGCCAGAACGCTTCCAGGAACAAAAAATCCCGCTTCACATTCTTCTCTTTCAACGGTAGCGTGTTCGCATAATCCAGGGCTTTTCTCAGGCGAACACGGAACGTGTCATCCGGTTCGTTAATCCCCGGAAATTTCTTCTTCAGCCTCTGTGTGGTATCACGAACAAAATCATCATCTTCCATTTTGTCCACACCGGCACACTGCTCTTCAGACAGCTTCAGCATATGAATTCCCTTTGTTTAAATGACCAGACTTTCCCGTCCACTATTGTCAGCCATTCCTGCATTAAACCGGTCAGCTCCTGGTGTTGCAGGTCATTCAGCATCGTCCCCAGACGAACCTGAACGCGTGGGTCCTGAACACGCAGTAAAGCCGCCCGCCCGTCCGGAAGTTCTGCGTTCATATATCGCTGTAAATGCGCAACCAGCTCCTCCGGCATGGAGCCTGACACTATCCAGGATACGCCGGGGAGCGCGATTTCCAGTGCTTCCAGTTGCTCTCTCCTTTCCATCCCTTCACTCATCCTGATTAGCCACGGTCCGGCAAAAGCTATACGTGAATCCGGCCAGGTATTGAATAAAGGAAACACAACATCCTGGTTTATTTTCAGTTCATAACCAGTAAAGCGCTCATATTGCAGTCCATCCACCAGAGCAAAGACTGAAACGTCTGATGAGTGGAGCATGTGTTGCACAGCAAGACTGAAGCTGAGGTTGCTCATGATTCGCCTCTTACGACAAAAGTGTTTCCATTCATCGCCGCCTTCATCAAGCAACTCAAACAGATACCTCCGCCCGTCACGGCTTTAACCGGCATAGTTGCCGCCCCCGCCGCCATCGTCCTTTTCACCTTCCGTACATACGACGCTGTCGTACCATACTCGACCTTCCCGGCCTCAAGCTTCAGATAGCTTCCGCCTCCAATCAGCGTGATACGTTTTTTTCCGGCAAAGGAGATGTCACTCGCTGAGCTCAGCGTCAGCTTCTTCTCAGCAAACAACCGCATGTTAGCGTTTTGCGCCTGGACATCCACTGGCCCTTCTCCGGATTTCAGGCTCAGCTGACCGGTGCGGGCAAAGAGCCCCAGTTTCTCCCCGGTAAGCAGGGTCGTATTGCCCATTGTTCCGACGCTGATATCGCCCCCGGCGTTAAGCGCCAGGTTCCGGCCAGCGGCCAGCTGCATATCTTCCCCACTGGTCATGGCCATGCCTTCCGGCGCCGAGAAAAGCACCGCTTCATTGAGCGGTTTCAGCCGCTGCTCAAACATCTGTATCTGGCTGTCGACATCACCTTTCAACGCCAGGGCCTTTTCTGCGGCCATTTCCAGTTGTTGCAGTTGCTGATTAAGCCTGTCGATTTCCTTCAGCGCGGCATCCATGTCCAGAGCATCACCCTGCGCTTTCGCCTGGGCATCCGCAGCGACAAATAGTCCTTTCCCTGCTCGCAGGGCTCCCCACTCATCGGTGCGCAGCTCAGTACCTTTACCGCGTAGTTGCCCCTTGCTGTCCACCAGATGCCCGTTGTTGAGCTGCGTTTTACCGTATTCCGTGGCGAGTTTGATGTGCTCCTCACCACGCTTGTCTTCCATGCGCAATTTTGAGTTGGCAGAAGTCCGGAGGATGTTCCGGGAGTGATTGTCCCGGTTCACAAGATCGGGATGTCCGGAGTCATGTAGAGCACAGGCGATGTACGGCAGATCAATATCGCCATTGCTGTACGCAATCGCCACTTCGGTGCCATCGATGAGCGGCGTATGCCAGCCCAGCGTTTCACCGGCATAAGGCTTCGCCATTCTCAGCCACAGGTAACCGTAACCGGGTTCTGTCCCCTCCCGGTCGAAGTCCAGCTTCACCCGATAGCGCCCCTGCTCGTCCAGGTGTGCGTAGGTATCATTTTTTTCGCGACTTTCGATCCGGGCCGGAAGCGTACCCGCGATGACCGGGCGTGGGATCTCTTCCGGACGGAAGCAGTAACGTTCGGTGTAAGGCAGGCCCCAGACCGACACATGCAGACGGGAATCACGGGCGCCCCGGAAGGTCACCAGCGTAAGGATCACGCCCTCTTGCAGGGCCGTAATGACGTTGCCCTGCGGCTCCAGCACCTGCCCGGGTGTGAGGTGTGCAGCATTGCTGAACAGGTGAATACGGGCCGACTTGTTGAGCGCCCGCTCGTGGTGAAGTCGGGCGTAGAACGCGCCAGATTCGGTTTCCGGCTCCGGGCTGGCATCGTTTCCCGCTTCACGATAAGGTGCCGCGTAATGGTAATGCTCCCCGGTGGTGACCGCATCATTACGCACGCTGACCGCAGCATCCATCGGCATGGTGGCTGTCCGGTAGTTGTAATCACGCGTGGTGACAGTGCCGGTGGCAATGTTGTGCCAGGTCCGCACATCCCAGACCGATTCTGCCGCACCGTCGAACAGGGCTGATGGCTCGCTGTAGGGCAACTGCACATCAAACTGATAGTTAAGCTGGCTGTCGGCCAGTATGTAAGTGTCCAAACCACGCACGTCGTCCATCTCCGTGCGCCAGTAAATACCCACCTCAGACAGAATGCGCTGGATGAACTGCAGATCCGTTTCCTGCCACTGAGTGATAATTTCACGCGGCGGGTAGGTATGCTCCAGTCTGAATTCAAAATCTGGACCTTCCAGACCGTGTTTACGCAGCACCTGCTCAACCACCTCAGGAACGGACTGGTTCTGATAGACCGCGCACTGTCGGGTATATCCCAGGAGCGCCAGGCGCGAACTGATCGTAAGCCGGTAGTGAGACTGGTCCTTTGAGGTGGAAAGCCATTCCAGGCGGGTCACCATGCCGTGGACACTTTTACCGCTCCGCATCCGGAAAGAGGCATATTTCATCAGCACCTGTTCCGGGGGGATATTCGCCTGAAGCGTTGTGAACTCGATATCCCAGCTGAAGGGTTCGCTCAGTGCTTCCCTGCCGTAAAAGCGCAGAACATCCGGCTTCACTGAACTGTCAAAAATATCCAGAAAATATCGGGTCTGTCCGTCAAAAAGCGCTAACCAGTTATCCATCACGTCACTCCTTCACCGGCACGAGGCTGAGCCAGCCATCACCCAGTTCAATTGTGCGTGGGGTGTCCGGGTCCAGATCGTCACGGGTCAGCACCAGGCGCCAGCGGTTGTCCTTCTGATCCGGGCGGTTAAATAATCCCACCACCGCCACGAACTGAGCGTCTTCATCCATGGGCATATTGAGTGTCATGCTGCCTTTTGGCATCACCAGCAGCTCTTTAGACGCCAGTACGTCGTCTTTAAGTACCGTATCGGCATTGCGCAGCAGTGTCTGGTAATCGGCGGCATCAACCGCTTTACGATCCCTGAGCTGATAAACTCTCACCATCGTCGCCAGCGGTGTCTGTGCGCCATCAGCGTTAATGGCCGTGCGCGGGGTAAAATCCAGATGCAGCGTTTTGATTTTCTTGTAGAAGATGGATTTCGTGATGCTGACCGTACCGTCCGTGACAGTCTGAGTCAGACCGCAGCCAGCGAGCAGGCTACAGGCAATAAGCGTCAGCGCCCACCAACGGGTTACTGTTGCCATTCAAAAGTTCCTTTATTGAGAGTGGGAGTACGTGATTATTCGAAGCGGTAGTGCCCGTCTTCAGCGGACTGTAGCGCAGAACATTGCAACCCTTCATAGCAGCCCAGACTGACGGTCAGACTCCCCCGACTATTGCTGAGCTTGCCTGCTTTCAGGCCCAGCAAGCCGGTGCGGCCCAGCTGGATACGTCTGCCTTTGCCAAGGCGTGGCTCAGGCAGCAATCGTACGGGGACGGTGAGGCGCAGTCGGGCGTCACTGCGGTAGCCGAGATAAACGCGCAGCAGGACCAGTAAATCGGTATGGATAAAACCACCAGGTAACCACCCTTCGGCTTCCTCCGGATCTTCTGTCTCCAGCGTCACCAGTACCCGACTGCATGCTTCCTTTGCCGTTTTACCCAGCGTGGCTCGCTGAGAAAGACAGATGCGGTTCCCGGTACCCAACCCGCTACGGTTATCGATATGGACCTTAACCGGATCTGGCTCGGTGATAATTGCCCGGGTATTCGGTGCCAGCAGGCTCACCAGGGCCCGAATGCCTTCTGCATTGCGGGTGGGTAATCGCATGGTACCCAGCAAGGCCAGAAAGCGTGAAACCGGCGTTGCCACCTGTTCAGCGGTGCCCGGTATACCAAGGCCGACCAGCCCCAGCAGACACTGTGATGTGGCATCGCGGCCACCTGCCTCGAAGGTGGCCGGCCAGGCGTATTTCCGCCAGATCCGATAATACTGGGTGGTGATGCGGTGGCTGAAAATATCCAGAAACGAGGTAACTGCCTCGTGCCCTTCGCGGCGCTGCGCAATGTCGTCCAGCCAGGACGTCGGCAGAGGGGAGTCCACGCCATATATCCCCAAAAATGTCGTACGGACCGTTGGGGGTAATGCCGGGTGGTCTTCGTCAGTCTCCACCGCTTTGAGGGTACTGACCGGGAAACCCATACCAGGCCAGGGCCTGAAGCGGACCGGATCGTTGGCTGGATGGCTGGAGGCGCCCAGTTTCGGCGCGTCCGGATTTTCCTGCTCCAGCAGCTGGCAGAAACGATAAAAATTGGCCCGCCAGATATCTTTGCTCAGGACTAGTGTTAGCCCGGTACGTACTGGCTGTGATTCTCGTGCCATCTCAGTCGTTTTCCTGTCGGTTGCAGCGCCAGCGTGAGCTGGTTGAAGAGGTGAATATCAGCATAGCGCGCGAAGAACCGGTGCAGCATTTCGCCGAAGAGATTCACATCCCCCTCGCCTGCAAAATTATCCATGTTTAGCGTGACCTCTATGTCTACGCCCCGGAGCATAAAGCCCTTCTCAAAACGGCGGATCAGGGTGTGCTTCACGGCGACGATAGCTTCAAGCCGACGTCGGTTCATTTCATCATCGGTCCAGTCGTACAGAGCCAGCGTTCCCCGCAGGACCTCCGGATTGTCCATCATGCTGAGGAAGTTTGAGCCGAGGTGGCTCATCACCCGCCAGTGAAAACGGTCGTTTGCAGGGGGATACAGCGGTATCGTCGGTGCTGTGACGTTCAGTACCCTGACGGGCACTTTGCCGGTTTTTGCCACCCTGTCCAGGAGCGTACTTTCCAGCGCAGTGCGCGGAAACTGCCCGTTGGTACCGGTTATTCGCATCGAAAGGGATTCTGGTTTATCGGACAGCTGCTCCAGCTCGAACGAACGCCCCCCGAGAATCAACCAGGTGTCATACAGGCCAGAGGGGCCGCGTTTCACGCGGGTGTGGTAATAACGTTCAGGGGCATCGTGGCGCATCATACCGCCCCGGTGCCGGAAGCTGGTGAACGGTACATAGGGGTGTTTGCCATTCTTTACCGCGCCATGGATATCATCGACGCTGTAAATCTCGGTGTGACCATCCTGAAGACGTAACGGCCTGAGCAGGTATTCGTTATCCAGCGGGTTAAGCGTCAGCGGATCGGCCTCCAGGGTGAAGAGGTTGATGACCGGTGCACAGTGCAGCCGGAAGTTTTCCGTTTCAAAAGGCAGATCGGATGACCAGGCTTCACTGAGCACGATGTCGATTTCAAACCAGGAGCTGGCTTCAGTTAGCCCGATGGTGTCGAGGCCACGCAGCTCAACAAACATAAATTTCGGTCGGAAGCTGAAATACTCCAGCAGCAGCTGGTAACCACTGAAGGCAGTATCGGCTTTCTTCCACAGGCCGTCATTGTCGTCAAAGCCCATGGGTTTGCACCAGCCATCAAACTGATGACGTTCGGTGTATGTCCCTGAATGGCGGGCGTACATGGCGTGAACGCGACGGGTCAATGCCAGGTGGAGTGCTGAACTGATCGGACTCTCTGCGTTGAGGAATATGGCGACTTTGTCGATCCCGGCTTTGCTCCAGTCCACTTTTTCAGGGCATTCGAAGCGCAAACGAATAGCAGAGCGGCCATCAGTTTCAGTATGAAGGCGGGCATCCGCAAGATGCAGTGGTTGCAGAGGTACATCGCGAGTTGTCCGGTACTGGCAGGCGGTTTTATGCGGCCCGACAGGGCGTGATTGTACGGAGAAACCTTCGGCAAGAAGTTCAGCCTGACGAAGGCCACGCCAGTCAGGAGAGAATTCGACGATGGCCAGCGACGGGATGGTCCGCATATAGTGTGGCCACAGCAGACTCACCAGCCCTTCGGTCAGTTCCGGCAGGTCATCATCCAGCTTCTGACGCAAACGGCCCATCAGGAAGGCAAAACCTTCAAACAGTCGCTCTACATAAGGATCGCGAGCGCCGGGTTTATCCAGATTAAGCATCGCTGCCCGATCCGGATGGGCACGGGCGAACTCTTTGCCCGCCTCACGCAGATAGCGCATCTCAGCTTCATAATAACGAAGGGTTAAATCATCCATGCATGGCATTCCTGAAAATTATTAAAGAGAATATTAGCCACAGAGCACCATGGCACTGGCCGGGTCAATGGCGATCAGACCCGCCAACGGGCTTTATCAGATTCACTGTGATCGGCTTTCATTCGTAGCAGCTTCAGGCGTCGGGCCAGGACTTCAAACAACAGCGCGAGCTCCGAGTCTTCCAGCGTCAGCACTGGCGAAACGTCATCTACCGCCATGGGGCAAGTGAATCGGTCCCCCACCACTTATCAACCTGATTGAATACACCTGAAGACCAGCCATCTACCTGTTTAGCAAAGGCCTGCGCAGGTTACTCAACGCCTTCAGTGCCAGCGGCAACGTTAAAAATGGACGCTGGCAGCGTAAATCCCTGTAGCTTCAGTAAGGCAAGCGGACCGTCGCCCAACTCGCTGCGTATGATGAACTTCAAAGGATTGCCATCGGCGGTGATCCACACCAGTTGTGTACGGCTGGCATCGAGTGGAGTGATCCGGGCTTTGTCCAGCAGGCGAATGAAGCCCCAGTTACCCTGGTTACTGGCGAAGAGTTGCATACCACTGTTTACACTACGCCAGATGAGCGACACACCTGGATAGTAAGTATTCCCCGGCCAGGTGAAGCTCTGCCAGCTTTCCATCTGATTGAAGTAATCCAGGTTCTGCTCATCGAGGGTAAGCTGCACTCTGGCAACATCCCGTGAAGGACGCGCCATCAGTTCGAAGTGAACACTCGCATCGCCCTGAGAGAACATGATATCTGACAGTTCCGCCAGCTGATTAATCGCCCGGAGAAAATCCGGACTAACAACCATCCCCTGACTTGCGGAAGGATCAACGACCCAGCGATTCCCTTCCTGGCGGAGGATCCCGCCGAGATTAGTTTTCAGGAAGGTAGTGATTCGACCCGAGTCGCTACGCAGGAACTGAGCCAGTAGCGGTAGGGAGGCATCGCTGCCAGTGGCTTTAAACGGGTACCGTCCCGCAAAGGCCTTATTCCACTGATCGACAATGGTTGTCTGCCAGCGAGCATTGAGGCTACCCGCAGCCGGGGCAACTACCTGCCGCCAGGCCAGATCAAGCGGTTGCACAAATAACGACTGGCCAAATCCATTCCACCCCTGCCCCAGACTCGCCGCAACCAGACTGCCGTAGTCGCGGGTATCGGTCAGATCGATGGCTTTGCCCTGGAATACTGTCTGGGCCAGCATCTGCGACATAGCCTGCGGATCCGGGGCGCTGGTGACTTGCTGAAGCTTCAGCCGCACCTGAGTTACGCGGGCCAGCCAGGACTGGAAACTGAGGTTACCGTTGGCACCGGTACCCTCTTTACCTTCCATAAGCCCCATCAGCGGTCCAAACACGCCATCAAGCGGACCTTTAGGGCCCTGTGCCTGTTCAATAAACTGTCTGGCATTTTTTTTCTGACCGATCAGCTTTTTCGCTGAGTCCACTATCGAATCAGCCAGAGCCTCACCTTTCTGCCCCGTTTTCCCCTGGTAGTTCAGCGTGTTCATCAGTGCCACTAGCGGGGACTGGCGGACATCACCGATCAGACTGAGCTGGGCAATCGCCTCATACAGTGACGTGGCTTCCTGCCACTGTATGCTGTTGACCATGTTGAGCCAGGCGTTACCAAAATCGGTGAAATAGCGTTCAGTCAAGCGGGCTTTCAGCGCCTCCGGGGAGATATCGCTCCCTGTCTGATGTGTCTTGTCCGACAGTACCCAGTCAATTTCATCGCGGCGGGTTTTCACGACCTCGTCAATCGCATCCTGTACCTGCTCTTCCCAGGCCTGACGCGTAAACATTCCCGGGACGACTTCGTCAGTGCTGAATACCGTTGAGGCATCGGTGTCGCCAGTCATATCCGCAAGCGTTAAATCAGGCCAGTTGCTGGCCACGCGCTTAAGCATCTCCTGATATAACCCGGACTCAGCGTTCCGCTGGCCAATTTGCTTAAGCAGAATTTGACGGACCGTGCTGATTAATTCAGCGTCAGGCTTAATTTTCCATTCCGGATGAGCCGGAAGGTTTTGCGCATAAAAACCCAGCAGTTTCGGTGCGATGTTCTGCCATGTGCCAGCCGGCACATTCTGGCGTTTCGGTAAGACTTTCAGCGCGTTTTTTGCCAGCCAGCCGGCGTCCGCTTTGTCCGGACGCGCCAGCATCAGATAACTTTTGAGTATGTCATATGTATGCTGTGTGCCCTGCGTACGGGCATCACTGGCAGGAGGTAGTTGCACAAAGGCATTCAGCTTCTGCCTGAGACTGTCTGCTGTAGCATCCCTCATCAGCTGTGCGTTATTTTTCGCATACAGCGGCCAGAGTGCAGCCAGCGTATCGCTGTCCTGATTAAGACCAAAGCGGGTGTACCATGGCGCGCCGGTCGTCTCACGATGTTGCAGACGGGCAATGGCCTGCTGGAGTACGAGCTGATTGTGCAGACGTTCAGCCAGTGGTTTTGCAGTATCCGCTGCCTGTCTTGCCGTTTCCTGCGCCTGAAAAATCTGGGTACGGTTAACGCTCAGAGACAGCAGTGTAGCGGCTCCCCACAGGACAATCAGGGAAAGCAGAATTAACCGCATCATCTTCAGCCAGTCGAAGCCCAGCTTCCTGCCGCTGACGGCATCACAGTCATCAATGACGGCTTTCCAGGTCAGTGTGTCGGGGCGTGTGTTTGGGACCGAACCGACAACGGCCACTTCAGGACTGAACATGACCCCTCGTAAACGAAAGGCCGCAGATCCCTGCATCAGCCCGCCGAGCAAAACATCCAGACTGGCTTTCAGCTCCTGCCGCAGTCGGAGGGATAACTGAAGCAGGCCGAAATCAGCCGGATTATTCAGTATCTGTGCCATACCTGCTTTTTGCAGATGCAGTGCCAGTGTAGAAAACCCTTCACCCGCGCCTTTCACGGTGCCGTCAGGCCCGAATATGACCCCTGTCGCAGCCGTTTCCGCGCCCTGCTGAGCATCGGTGGCGTTGTCAGTCAGCCACAGCCATACAGGCACCTGCCAGCCCAACTGATGGTCGGCTTTCTGACGGTAACGCAGGAGGGCATCCCGTTCGCCATCCGTCGGGAGTGCTGAAATACTCATCACCTGAATGATGCCATCAACCGGTTGCCCGGATCGCAGGCGCTTCAGTTTTGAAAGGAAGATCTCATCCGGGAGTGACTGCGTGTCACCGCCATAAATCAGCACATTGCCGTCGCCTTCCTGCCAGAGGTCATTACACAGGCCCGGGGCAGCTTTGTGGACGTCGTCCTGGTTGCCCATCACCAGAAGGAGTCGCACTTTATGCTTCCAGCGACGTCCATAGCGAAAGCGCAGGTGTTCGGATACAGCGTCTTCGCTGAAGACCGGTTCATCGTCGTCTTCTTCACCGGGAATGGTGTTCATTACCGGAGTGACGCTCTCCGCCTTTTTCCGTCCCCACTGGAAATACAATCCAGATTTACCGGCGAAGTCGAAAGCCTTCTCCGTCAGCCAGCCGAGTAAAAACAACGTGGCAACCAGTATGGCGCAGAATGTGAGTATGCGCTGACCGTCATACGGACCGAAGCCGGTGGCCGAGGCTACATTTTCAGGAAAGGCATAAAACAAAAATGCCACGATGGCTGTCAGGAAAAAGGCGACAGTTACAACGGAGCCGATGAGTGTTTTTACTTTTACCTTAGACATTCTTGGGCGATTCCTTGCGAACTTCTTCTTTGGTGATGACGGCGACCCAGATGTCGTCCTTGTCAGCGGCGGGTTGGGCGGCGATAACCTGCGGGCCGTGTTGTTCAACGTCAGCATTGGCAAGCGTGATGGCAAGCCATGGAGCAGCATGGCCCGTGTATCCCAGAATTGAATCGATACTGAAGTTGTCCTCTGAAAGGCTAAATTCCACCCCGCTCAGCTCGCAGGCATTATTCCAGCCGCTTCCAGAGGTCAATGTTGGACCGGAGATCCAGCTTCCTTTGAGTTCATTGGGCCGGGTCTTCGCCCAGAGAAGCGCCCGGGTGAGTGTCTTTGTGAGCGTTGTTTCTGCTCCCCTTTCGGGACGATGGAGTCGGAGTGCATCCGGCCAGGCGTGGGCTTTACGGTTGCTCAATACCACCATCGAGACGGCATCTGCGTCATCTTCCCGGGGAGATGCCGGTAACGACAGCGTGATGGCAACCAGAATGCCCGGATTGTCCCATCGCTTGTCCAGCCAGGCATCAAATGCGCTCAGCCCTTTTCCGGACATCAGGCGAAAAATCCTGCCGGTCTTGAGTGATAGATCGGCTTTAAGCTGCTCTTCAATCAAGGGGTACAGGTCGTTATCACAATCCAGCACCAGCCAGCATGGCAGTTCTGACGGAAGCGGCTGAACGATCCCTTCTACACGCGCGGTCAGTTTAGTCACCGCTGCTGTCATGGCCTTTGTTAAATCTGCCTGGTATTCTGTTAATGCTGCGTATCTGACCGGTTTGTCGCATCCTCTTGGGCGGGAGAAGTCGATAGCGGGTGCTGCGACTTTCATTGCCTCAAGCAGCTCATCGGTTTTGTTTCCCGCCGGGGCCTGAATGTATGTACCGAGGATCCAGGCGCAGCGCTGACCGCGAAGAATTTCACTGTCAATAAGAGCTTCACGGTCGACATTACGCGACTCAGCTCCGACCTGCTCTGCTTTATAGGCAACCCTGCGTAAACCGAAAATAAGCCCCCATGTGCAAAATGGAAGGCCCAGAGCGGTGAACCAGAAGACAAATCCGGTTCGCTCTGATGTCCAGCACCATAATGTGAGCGCTATCCCTCCCAGCATGATAAATGCCATGAACAGCAGCCAGAGGCGGGTATCGGGACGCGCTATCTTTGGGGCCTTTTCAGGGATGGCATCCAGCCAGACAGGCATAATCAGGCAACCTTTGCTGCGGCAAATGAACTGATCAACGTACAACCACAGGCGCATTTGTGACCGTGAAACGCAACCGGGATACCATGATCAAGGTAATCAGGGTTGCCTTCTACGATGATTGTAAGGCCATGTCCCAGAACCGGGCATGACACTTTGTCGCCTTTTCGGGCAACACCGATCCCACCGAATTTCATCGTTTCGGAAGCGGTCTGTACCGAGCCGCCATGAGTAGTTTTATCGCCTTTACGGATAATCTGGAGCATTAATAAAAACCTATATCGTTTAATAATTATTAGATTAGAGTAACTAGCCGTAACAATAATTACTCCTGAATCTGTTCCAGCAAGTCATTTAACTCATTCACTCTTGAAATATTCATGTCCATACGGCAGACACTATACATAGGTGTGCCGATTATAAACCCTTGAACGTCACACCAATTTTCACGTAAAGTAATCCAGTTTTTTTGTGACACCTCGAATTTACGAGTAATGTCAGGAGTTTCACGTATCTGAATGATTTTGTATATTTTCTGATAAACTATATTCATGTCTTTCTTAGCTGCGTCTGAAGCCAGATCGGCACACCCCATTACAACTGAGTTATTTATATTTTGACTTCCTTTACGACAATCTGTTTCAATTTTAGTATAGTCGGTGAGTGTGGCATTTGTAAAACAAGGGATTAACAGAAGCAAAACTAATGCTTTGTTTTTAACTTTCATTTTTTTCTCTTAAAGATTCTGGTGACAGTACAGATGAATAAATTCAACCAACAGCGCCGTGTTTTATTATTAAATAAATTCACACTGGACTCAGTAGCGTATGTCTGGCTTTAATTGTTTATTCTGAATCATACTCTTCCCCATTCCAGTGCAAAGTATATTTAAGCCCACAAAAGATAACTTTCAATCCCTTGTGAATTTCTTTTGATATTCCAATTGATTTGCACATATATGGTGCGTCAATTGATTCTCCACCATGCATTGTTATTTGAAAAGTTAAAGCAGGAGAGTGGTCGAGATCAGACATACAATCTGCCTGAACACAGGTTCCTGGTGGCATTGAACTAACAAATGTATACTCGATGATATCATTTTTACCGTCGCAATTTAAGTCAGTAATCACGCGACCTGTTTGTCCGTCGACAAAACCAGATTTCATGAGGTTACTTGCAGTTACCAGAATATCAACATCTTTGCCTTGAGAACATTGAGCATATGTTGTCGATGCCATTAAAACTAAAGCTGTCAAAGAGAGTTTTATTTCCATTTTCATTATTTCCCTATGAATACAATAAATATTCTTTACTAAATCCTTTCCCAACATGACAATTATTAGTCTAATAAAGATCGGGAATAATATCCTGCATAGGTTCCAAATCTAGCATGGTAGATTTCTCATTAATTTCTTTCCCTGAAAGGTTAAATGTCTTAAACGTTTCACCACATGAATTACAGCCACCTGCGCCGGATAAAATGATTCTATCACTTTTACATGTGGCCCCGTAGAAAACGAAATTCATCATTTTTATTTTTTCGCCTTTAATGTTAATACGTTCCACAAAACCTGTAGACTCTGATAGGTCATGGTTTTCCTTACCAAGGATGAATATTTGTTTGCTGCAAATTGGTATGGCAAGTTTATCCTGGTCACCATTGAGATTATTTACACTACAAAATGATTCGATACTGTATTGAATACCACTGCAAGAAGACTTGAAAACAGTAGGAGTGTTTGCATTACAAAACACTGGAATTAGTAACAGGAAAATGAATTTTTTCATAGGTACTCTGGGTAATTATCTTCAATAAATTTTACTATTTTTTCTGTGGTGACATGTAAACTTGTTTTATCTTTTTTTTCTTCAGCTAAGTAGAGTTCATTTTTTTCCATAATCATTTTTTTATTTGCAGTTGGTTGACCATGCGGTGAACCGGGTAAACTGGCCCACTCAATACGACATAAATGTATGGCTTCGCTAATCTTACCCTGCATTACTACATCTAATGCTTTTCGACCTGCAATGAGCGCTATACAACCGAGATCTTGATTGCTCGGACTGAAATCTGGAAATGAATATCTACGTTGCAAATTTCTCCATGTTCCGTATAAAAATTGATAAGCTCCAGCAGCAGTCGAAACAACACCATTAGCTTCATGTCTGATATTGGGGTGTTTACTAAAATCTGTAAATTTTGCACCAGTAAACATCGTTCTGTATCCGTCTTCCTGAATTGTCCCCTCACCGATGCGGATCATTCGTAGAAATGCACGTAAACGAAGTATTCTAATATCTTCATTAGGTTGAATTAGGGAGGCTAAAAACATTATTGGATGCATATGCCACAACGAAGGGCCCAGTTTCTCCGTGGTCACATCCTGCATCCAGGCCATCTTGTCCAAGAAATCCTCACTGTATTTCTTCCATTCCGGAGCATCTTTTTTCAGCGCATTCAGAAATGGTTGCCAGATTGCATCGCCCTTTTTGAAGTACCAGTCGCTGGGATGTTTTACTATTGTTTTCTGAATAACGTCACGATAGTCGGGATTGTGAAGTGCTCTCCAGTACTCCATCGGAGAGTAACGGTCGCTTCCACTATCAATTTTATCCAGCAGGCGCTGATAATTATGCTTAACTAGGGCATGACTGGTTCGCGTATCACCGGTCGCAGCCTCGTAGAGCGAGTTGATAAGGCTGCGGAAGAATCCAGTGGGCTGGTTTTTTCCATCCAGGTAATCAAAGCTGGCAGGCTCTGCGGTTTCAGTTCTGAAACCCAACTTTGCCAAATCATACTGTGACAACAGTTGTGGCTCCGCCTGGCCTTTGGGCACATAGGCATTTTCCGGCCGTAGCTGCCAGTATTTTTGCTTTGTTGAGCTATCAGTTTCAGTTGTGATCTTGCTCAACGGTAGAATGCCTGTCCGCGTTGTTGACGTCGCCCCCTTTGTGAAGGTGCCTTTCGCTACGTCTTTTGTGTACAGAGCAAGGCCAGGAGAATACTTCAACCAGAGCGGGCTTTTCTCCCCCACTTGTTCTGGATTGGTCAGGAATTTTTCCAGGTTATCGTCCATGCTGGTACATTCAATATGCACCTGATATCTCGCCTCATATCCCCCGTCCTTTGGTGCCTGATAGTAGCCCATGTGGCCAATCGGGTCACCGGCCTTAATAGCCAATGGAGAACTGAGACTTACTGTTTTATCGAATACCATGGCTTCCTTTGCGGGAGGAAGCAAGTGTCGCCACCAGTCGGGCCCGGCCCCCGGCGCTGACTTAACATTGTTGTTATCCACAACAATCCAGTAGCGCTGGCCGGGTGTGAGGGTACTGCTGGTTTTTTCTGGTAACCCCTTTAGCGTCACAAGACCGTATTTTCTCTTGTTACTTCCTGTGGCGTTAAGATTGCTGTCTGCCGGGTCCCACTCCACTCTGGCCCCTTCAGGCATGTGCCCTGCAATTTGTGGAGAAGTTTTATCTGAAGTCAGTTTCGCCGTCAGCCAGTCCATTTCAGAATATGCTTTTAGAGTATCCTGAATAACCCACTGATTTTCTGCTTCAGCCTCATAAGCTGAATACGGCGCAAGATGCATATACAGAGTATAGAAATGCAGTCCGCTGATTTCTTCCTCACCCGGCTGGATATAGTGTTTCACCAGAACAAATGAGCCGGAAAAGTTCAGCGGACCGGATTCCCATGCAATCGTCAGATAATCCCTGCAGATGCGGTAAGCAATCACTTCTCCGTCAGCCATGCATCGAATTGCCTGCTCACCTTTAAAGGGAACCGGGAAATCCACTGCTTCAAGAGGAGACTTGCCACTAAGCGCACACCACGGGGTCGTTGCTTCGGTGATATGGAGCCCGCCATGCCACATGCCACTGCGGCCAATCATATACTGCCCGGTGGATTCCCCCCCGACATGAGAGAGGATCTCTTCCTGATTTTTGAACTCACTTCCCCGACTGTTGGAAGGGAGCGGCCAGACAATTTTGACAGGTTGTTTTTTCCCGCCAACATTACTGTCAGAAGCAGAATCGTCAGTGAAACGATAAAGAATATATGCGGGTTTTAT
This sequence comes from Escherichia sp. E4385, assembly GCF_963883145.1. Classification (NCBI taxonomy): domain Bacteria; kingdom Pseudomonadati; phylum Pseudomonadota; class Gammaproteobacteria; order Enterobacterales; family Enterobacteriaceae; genus Escherichia; species Escherichia sp. E4385. The sequence goes on along the minus strand of NZ_CAWOOJ010000005.1, from coordinate 28,386 downwards.
ATCTCGATATTTCTTTCCAGGATAAAACCCTCTGAGTTGAATGAAATCCGAAACCCAGTTAGTTCCATTGAATAAAGCAATGTGACCATGAGGATGTCCAGCAACAGGTTGAATTACAACAATATCACCTGCTTGCTGTCCGGGTATGATTGCTGTATCTGTGAGACCAGAACCTGTATAAGAATAAACAGATTTAAAACCTGCAGCCTCTAAAGATGGGCCGTAATCACAAGCTGATGCGGAGTTTCCAATCCTTGGTGGTGGGATCTTTATTTTTACGCCACCTGCTTCAACTGCCCTTCTGACATATGCAGCGCATTTCCCAAGACTTCCTGGCTCAGCATGGCTATTTATGTAACTAACTGATGCACTACTATTCCACATGAATTCAGCCTTTTTATTCCGTTACACTGATGATTTTCCAGTCAGCATTTATTTTTTTAAGGTAAACTTTAAGTGTATTTTTAGGTTCAGGACCATTCCCCAGAACAACTTCAATGACAGATTTACTTTCATCTTTCATAATAGTGCTGGTTTTTATATTCAACTTCCAGGAGGGATATATATCCTGAGACTTCGTAAAATAATCTACGTCAGACTCAATCCATACTCCGCCCCAGTTACAAATGTAATTCCCTTTATGATTTTTACATTCGCGTTCCTGTGAGCATATTTTTTTTAATTCTGATGCTGATATCGAATCATCAGAGTCGTAATTACATATCGCAGAATCGGCAATACTATTTAATAACTGATCAGAAACATATTTTTTGACCAGTATGTCATTATCTTCAGCGTCATTCTTAAGATACTCAGAGTAAAAGTCATGTACAATATCTTCAGGTGTTATTGATTCAGCAGCAAACACTAAATGCGAACAAGCAATCAGGAATGCAGAAATAAAAACATAAAATAAGTTGTGAGTTAATGATTTCATTTTCACCCCTCAATCATTAAATGACTTACTGCTGATTTTGCTTTCCTGAGTGATATCCGTCAGGCTGAAATTGGGTGTTTCGTTGGGAAGATTTGCGCCCGAGCCTGGTACCAGATAGTTCGATGTTTTCATAATGAACTCACCAGATGAACCATGCTCAATCCCGTTCTTACTCAGCCTCAGGTAAGACCCGCCACCGTTCAGCGTCAGCGTTTCCGGGGTGCTGATAATAATTTCGTCTTTACTGCTGGTCACCGTCAGCTGCTTTTCAGAAAACAGGGCCATCGTGTTGTGTTGAGCCTGAATCTCGATGTCTCCCTGGTTGGCAACCAGCTTCGCCCCTTCTTTATGGACAAACAGACCAAGGGCTTTTTCCACCGTTACCGACAGATTTTTCATCGCCCCGATATCAAGATGTTGACCGGCATTGATCATGGTATTGCGGGTACTGCTGAGCTGAAGATGTTCACCTGAGGTAAACGCCACCCCCTGCGGAGCGCTACCCAGCAGGACCGCAGACTGGAGGTCCCTGATTTTGTCGGTCACAAAACTAATCTGAGTATTGATATCAGAGACCAGGGCTCCAGCGGCTTCAGCGGCGCTGTTCAGCGCCTGCATCTGGCTGTTGGCCTGGTTAATCTGACTTATCGCAGGTGCCATTTCCAGTACCGGTCCCTGGGCTTTGGCCTGGGCATCAGCCGTCAGGAACAGCCCTTTTGCCGCACGTACAGCACCATGTTCATCCGTTCGCAGTTCAAAACCGGCACCACGCTTTTCACGCTGGCTGTTGACCAGGTGTCCCAGGTTCAGTTGCGTTTTGCCATATTCCGTCGCGAGCTTGATATGCTCTTCCTGGCGCTTATCCTCCATCCGCAACTTATTGTTCGCAGGAGTGCGCCACACGTTTCGCGTATGGTTGTCACTGGTGACAGGATCCGGATGTTCTGAGTCGTGCAGGGCATAGGCGATGTAGGGCCGATCCGGATCCCCGTTATCAAAAATGATGGCTACTTCCGTTCCGTCGATAAGCGGTGAGTGGAAGCCGTACGTATCACCGGCATACGGTTTAGCCAGCCGTAGCCACACACAGGCATAACCCTGTTCAAGACTGTTACGGTCAAAGTCCAGTTTCACCCGGTAGCGCCCTTCCGGGTCGAGCCAGGAACAGGTGTCACCTTTCTGTGTGCTTTCCACCCGGGCCGGAAGCGAGCCGGATATCACCGGGCGATTGAGCAGCGCCGGACGGTAGCAAACGGATTCGCTATACGGGATGCCTTCAAAGGTCAGGGTAAAGCTACTTTTACGTGAACCACTGGTGCGCACCGTGGTGATGACGATGCCTTCTTTTACGGTATCGGGAAGCGTTCCGTTAGTTTCCAGTACCTGACCCGGAGCCAGATGAGGACTGGAGGAATGCCCGCTGACGCGATACTGCGCGTTCAGAATGCGTTCGTGACGCAGACGGGCAAAGTATGCCCCGGTCTCCGGGCTTTCAGAGTCACCTGCTGTCAGGAAGGGTTCAGCATAATGGTACGTTTCTCCGGTGGTGATCCCTTCTTTGCTGAAAATGCTCTCGATACTGTCCTGAGGTTGTAGCGCTTCACGGTAGTTGTAGTCCCGGGTGGCCACACTTCCGCTAACCACGTTATATGCGGTCTGAATATCCCAGATGCTCTCCTGCCCGCTGTCACTCATCCCGGCCTGGTTGCGAAACGGTAGCGTGACACCAAACTCATACTGCTGCTGGCTGTCCTGGAAAATCACCACGTCCTGTTCAAGACGGCTGTCCATTTCATAGCGCCAGTAAATGCCCACTTCTGCCAGCAGACGCTGGATAAACTCAAGGTCGGTTTCCCGCCACTGGGTGATGAGCTCCCGGGAGGGGTATTCGCGGGAGAGCCGGAACTCAAAATCAGGCCCTTCCAGACCGTGTTTACGCAATACCTGTTCAACCACTTCAGTGACTGACTGATTGAGGTAGATCTCGCTCCCTTTCGTATAGTCCAGAAGGGCAATACGGGGAACGATCGTCAGCGCGTAATGGGTCTCATCATTCGAGGTGGACACGCGGCGAAAGGACTCAACTACGCCAAATACCGTCCTGACCGGCAGGGCCGGAGTTCCGTCAAATACGGGTGTCTGGAAAGTGAATGAAGCGGGCTTCAGCAGTAACGAGTCACAGGCAATATCCGCAGAAGAGCAGGTGACCGCCACGTTATAGCGCCAGGGCTGGCTGAGTGATTCAACGGCGTTGTAACGTAACACATCCAGGAAATGGTCGCATTCATGCACTTCAACCCGGTACCGTGATTGCCCTAAAAGCTGATGTACCAGGCTGGTAGCCTTGTTTAAGAGGGAACTGCTCATGACGGCTCTCCTTCTGCCTGTACATCAAACGCCAGCATAATGCCCTCTCCATCATCCCAGGTCAGTGGTAGCCCCTGCTCCAGCAGTTTCAGCAGCCAGTGCTCAGGCGTGATTTCTGTATGCGCACGGGTCTGACATAAAAAAGCCGCCCCCTCCAGTGCTCTGGCGCAATAAGGGGTAAGTCGTCGTAGCAGGAGTGCTGAATGATGTTCCATGTCGTTCCCTCTTGTTCAGGCACGCTACCGCCCCTGGCCGTCAACCGATGCCTATAAGGTTCATGCCGATAAATTGTGAGACTGCTCTGCAAAGCGCCCGTCTGACAGGCGCTGTGCGGAGCAAAAAAAGGCGGGCAGAAAGGATCTGCCCGCCAGAGTCTTATGCTGTGGTGCGTTCGTTCCAGGAATCGGAATGAATGATGTTGCCGTCTTTGTAGGCCCAGGTGATTTTTTCGTAGCGTAGCTCGACCTGCTCAAGGTGGTTATACTTCTCGAAGGAGGCATCCTTGATGTCAGCGCCGCCATCGTCTTTCAGCCACAGATAAACTGGGATTGCCATGTTTACTTCTCCATTTCTTTAGTTGAAACGTCACGTACATCCTGTGACGTGTGTTACGCGCCAGGCAGACGACAGGCGTCAGCCTGGGGTACCAGACTGATCTCGACACGGCGGTTATGCGCACGGCCATCAGGCGTGTCGTTTGATGCAACCGGTCGGCTGTCACCGTAACCCTGCACGTCAATGCAACTTTCCGGTACGTCCCAGGTATCACGCATCCAGTCACGAACGGCCTCCGCTCGTTGTAAAGACAGGGTCTGGTTGAGCTGAACGCTGCCGGTATTGTCTGTGTGGCCACTGACCACGATGAGCCAGCCTGGTCTGGCTTTGATCCCCGCCAGTGCATTGACGAGTATTTTGGTAGAGCCGTCTTTGAGTGCCGATTTGCCGGAATCAAACAGCGACATGCCGTCGAGACGAACAATTTTCGGTACTGGTTTTGGTTTAGATGCTGGTTTTTGTTTAGGTGTTGGTGGTGGAGTCCAGGTATCGATAGCCTGTTGCAAGGCCAGCCACAGGCGTAGCCCCGGGTAATAGCCCAGGCTGTAACGCAAAGGCTCTCCCTGACGCTGCCAGCGTTCAAGCAGGAGCGCATCCTGCTTCAGGGCGACCAGTGATTCTGCTTTAGGGCGATAGTGGTTCATCGGGATTGCATTCCAGCGCTGCAAATCGGTGCTCACCTGACAGATCAGGTCACGGTTATTGAGCGCAGAAATACCCAATGCGGTCAGAGCACACACCCACATCAGCAGGACCAGGCGACGGGTACGGTGCCCCCCCTGCACCGTTGATGCAAAAGGTGCCAGCAGCGGCAGAACCGCATCCGGAAATAAACTTACCGGATCTGTCTGCCCAGGCTTTCGGGAAAACTGCAAACAGGTGCGGGAATATAGCCAGTCGGCCCAGACTGACTGGGTTTCGGGAAGGACGGTACCGAGGCGCAGTGCCACGGAAAACGCTCGTTCAGGCGGAGTTAACCGATCAGGTTTCTCAAGCTCATCAGTCAGGGTTTTACGGATAAATGAAAATGCCTGACTGATCACGGGTAGCGCCGTAATATTGTCATTAGCCTGCAACCAGTCGATGAAAGCCTGCGGCGAATCATTTACCGGACATACAATCGGCTTGTCACCACGAACGATTATCCACGGAGTCTCAGGTCCGGAGAATTCGGCACTCACCACAACCGGTAGAGTGAAACCCGTCAGAGTTTTGATTTGTTTACTCTGCTGGCGGAGCGTCTTTAATGTGGAGCGCAGAACAGCTTCATCCTGATGATGGTCTGGCAGGCAACGGTACATAACCGAAAGCTGACCGACCTGGCGTGGGAACTGCGTCTGTATGCTGCGGACAACATCCGTTAACCGGCTGACGTCATCGGCCCGGAGCCACCAACCCTGAGCTGTTTTACGCAGAGGACTCCCCTGAAACAGCGCACCCAGCCCGTCACCGCATACCAGTACAACGGGGCCCTGGGTGTCGAGTAGTGGCAGGTCTGCAGCTGAAACAGAGGTGTCGGATACCGACTGCTCCCGGCTGCAGTTATTAAAAACAGTCCAGTCTGCCAGCAGGAGGATCAGCACCGTGGTCAGGCCTTTAAACACGTTCCCTGTTGGGATGAAATACCAGAGCAACCACAGCAATGTGGCAACAGCTGCAAAGGTGTGCAGGGCAACCGGAATAATGACTGATCTACGCATTAGTTACGTAGCTCCGGTATTTGTGCTGACAAGAGTGCCTGGAGCCACAGATGACCGCCCCACCAGATAACACCGGTAAGGATGATGGCAAGCGCTATCCAGAACCAGACTGAACGCATCAGACTCCAGCGATGTTTCCCCATCCGGTGAACAATCAGAGACAGGCCTGCATCAGGCGGAGAGCATCGCTCAGACAGAGCTTTGACGACTTCATCCCGCTGCGACTGACTGACTGCCTTCAGTCCATACACTCCCTGAAAACCCAGGGCAATTACCCGGTGATAACACGTCAAAACGGCCGGGTTCGGTGAGGGCTGACGCAGGACCTCTGCAATGCTATCCCACAGAGCCTCACCTGCTCGAAGTGATCCGAAAAATCGTGCCTGAAGCGGGACTTTACGCCATGCCACCTGGCCCTCATCAACTTTCGGCTCTTCTCCTTCCTCGCACTTTTCAGGCTTACGGCTCATCACCGCCTCGTCCAGCAAGGCACATTGTGCGTAGGAAATATGCCCGACACTGTCCTCGTCATAACCGGCACGCTCCAGCGCTTCCCGCACACTTTCAACCTGTTTAACGCACTTGTCGTAAAGCGCACTACCATTGAGCGTGACGGCGCCTTTCTTCAGCATGGTGACGGTGAGCCAGGTCTCTGTCATCAGCTGGTCGATATCGATATCCTGTTTCATGAGCGCAATACCGCAAACAGTTCAAGTTCCAGTGCGCCAAGCATTTCAGGCACGTAGAACATACACACGCCCTGCTCCTGCATTTCATGCGCAGCGGGGCTTTCCATATCAAGCGCGAAGTACTGGTTTTCCATGCGTACAGGCAAAGCCGCCGGGACCCTGCTGACAGGGATCAGAGGGATCCCCTTGAGTGCAACACCATAGATCTCATTGACGTCATCAGGTGAACCCGCCTGACAAAGTGCCGGGAATTTATCGGCAACCTGCCAGGTCGGTATGTCTGAGCGAACAGAGAGGTAGAGGTCCGCCTCTTCGCGCAGACGAATATCATGAAGGTTTGCTTTCCAGGTTTGGCCGTCCGGACGGGACATTTCCAGAGCAATGACCCGGGATGGCAGACTTGCCTCAAGTAACCCCGAGATCAGGTCAAACAGCGGAGGAAACGTATTGGCGGGATCCTCGTGGTCATACCCCGGTATGGCGTCGAGATCATGGTCCAGGGAAAAGGTCAGCATGCTTCCAGCCAGGCGAGCAAGCTCAGCCCACACCTGTTCAGGCGGACGGGAAGGAAAACGTTCGTATTCCGTCAGCACCCTGGCGTGGGAATTTAGCGCATTCAGCAACCAGAAAAGGGAAACATCGGCGACGGCAAAATCGGCAAGTCTCTCGTTGCTCTCACGACGCATTGTCATCAGACGCTGGCGTCGGGAACGTAACTGGCGATTTAACAGCGCCAGACGTTCGCGAAGAACCGGGCTTGCCGAAAATGACGCAACGGGAGGAATGAAAGACGGGTCCAGTAGCCACGCATTATGTCCGTCCCGGATTAGCCTTGCTACAGGGCAGACTTTCCAGGAATCATTACTTTCATGGGCAAACCGGATGGAGAAATTGAACCGGGCAACTGCCATTGATTCTTCTTCAGACCCAAATGCATCCGGCAACGTCACCCATTCTTCGCGATAGCGAAGCGGTCGATCCGGGAAGATGCCTTCCTGCTCAACGTTGGCAACACCCGGCTGCATATGAGGCAGTGCGATAACGACAGTTACTGCATCAAGACCTGCCAGCTGACTGGCATCTAACTCACGTGGCGCCGGAGGCAGATCGCTTCTTTGCGCATCAATCAGCGTTCCATCTTCCAGCCAGAGACGTAACTGCGTAATCTGGATCAGACCCGATGAAAGAAGACTGTCGTTAAACTCAATCTTTTCCACACCCCAGGGGAATGCAGATGCCAGTGCGGTTGCACCGGCGCTGCGAAAAGACTCCCATTCTGCCTGCTGCTGGAACTGCTGAGGGGACAGTAAAGCCCCCTCGTTCCACAATGGACGATAAATTTTCATCTCTGCGCCTGCCTTATGCTTTTGCTTTCGGCATCTGAGATACCCGCGACAGATTGACGTCCATACCCTCTCAGGGTGTTCGCAACATCAATACTGACCTCTGGGTTAAGCTCGGATAGAACGCTATTAAAGTTGTGTTTTGAAATAGTTAACTTGCTGCGTTCAGAAAGCGGGAGAGTTTCTTTGCCGTTACTGAAATTTCCCACCGCGAGAAGTTTTAAGGGCAACTCTACTTTCTTTTGGGCAGAACCCGTGTTCAGGTCAGGCTGGATGTTGACGCGTGCTTTTGGCACTTCATTCTGGAAGCTGGAATCTGCCATATCATTCCCTTTGTTGGGCAGTGGTGATAGTTATCACGAGGTATCTTTACAAAGCGATGATAGAACGTTTTGCTAAAAAATATCAACTTCGCAGATCAAAAATCTATGATTAGAATTTTATTAAGAATTTTCATCTGTTATGTAACAGGGCGCATCTCTAAGTATTGGGGTAAAGGTTTTTTTGTTCACTGCTTATGTCGTCATTTACAGGGGGATTAACTATAAGTAGGTGCCTTGGCGGTTGAATGTTTCGTATGTGATCTTTTATTGGTTAAGATCAATGCAATGAGTGTGATGGCTGCCTGGTGCGGATGCGTGCCTTTGCACTGATAACTCACTGTAACAGTTACATTTTTTGTTACATGTCGTTGTGATAAAAATCCGAAAGCGGACTTATAGGAAAAACATTGTAAGTAATGGAGGGTATTTCGTTTTAAAAACAATCTGATTTGTATGACGTTGAATAAGTTACGGGTTAGCTACGCCAATCAGTGATGATGAAATGGCGGAAACAGAAATCTGAACCTGGATCTTGATATATTGTGTAATGGTTCATGCTAATGTCACACGTGATAATACCCAGCCAGAAAGGCTGGGTATTTCCGATGACTATGGATACATATCAATGAACACTTCACGCAGATAAGAGTATTCCTGCTTATTCTGGCAATAGTATTCCACTCTCAGCGTACTCTGATCCACGCCCTGCGGCGGCGTGTCACAGCCCGCCAGATCATCTGAGGAAATAATATCTGTTAGATAGCCCTGGTTTATATCGGCTTCTGTCACGGTATGAAGCTGATTTAATTTCAACAGCGGGTTACTGTTTTCCATTTCCTGCGTCTGCTTATTCCACGCGTGCAGATATGCCGTGGCCATTATCTGATCGCCCGCCACCAGGTGTTTTTGCCCGCCGGATAACGGAATACGGTATTCCAGCCCCTGAAAACCGATCTCATTGCGCCCGAGCAGGACGTCATCTTCATCAATTACCGCGCCGTCTTTACAGACAAATTCCGGCGCCCGGTATGTCCGCTTCACCCCTTCCGGCACGGCGGGCTGCTCCTGTGGAATTTCAAATTTGATATCCTGCAGACGAAGGTAATTCACCCCCTTGTGCAGATAAGCGTTTTCGACAAGACAGGCATGGATGTAATAGGTCTTTCCGGCCTCGAAATTAGACTCGGTAAAATACAGGGCGATATCGGGCGCGCCACCATCGGCTTTAAGCGGGATCTGCATTTTTCCCAGTAACATCAGCGGGGCGTGCCTGAGGATTCTGTCCTTCCGTCACGCTGACAGCTGGCATCTTCGCGGCCCCCCAGGCGCTGTTAATAAAAAAGTTCGCGGTGCTAATCATCGTCCCGACACCGTAAATCCCGGCGCTGAATGCGGTAAGCAGCGTGCGGTTTTCCCGGGGTTGCACGTTAATGACAGCGCTCCCCTGGTCGTCCAGCATGATGTAAAAATAATCTCCGCTGATTTCGTCTACCGCACAGCGGGCAATTTCACTGAACGAGGCGTCGCTGATGATGGCGTCTTCGGTAATGCGGGTCACGAGGGGATAAAAACAGGCCTGGGTGTTGCTCAGCCCCGGTACAGTCAGCCGCCAGGTCATGGTGGGGCGTGAGGATAATGGTCGCGAGTCATCATTGCTGTAATCAATTAACGCGGGCGTATCGGCAACAAAAGTGACCTCAACATCGATATCGGCATCCCAGGCCACATTCCAGTTCACCGTTTCAGAGGCCACCGGAACTCCGGTATTATCAAGGCAGCAAGAAACCGTCCACGACAACCGATCACCTTTCATCAGGCTGTCATCCACGGTCAGTAAACAGCCGCCATATAAGGTATTGCCGTCCTGCCACCAGGAGATTTCAGGAGGATAAAAATTCCCCCGGTTTAATTTAAAGGGACTTCCCGTTCCGGAAAAATGTTCACCGGCTTTCAGTTGATACTGAAAAGTGGCATAAACCGTCTGTCCGGGAAAGATATTACTGTTGTTTTGCGGGCTGATATGCAGTTGTCGGGATGAATTGGCTTCGCGGATACGCAGTGGGGAGAACATATAACCAACATAAGTTGTATATGCCCAAACCTCTCTGTTGGCAATTTCTTCTTCTGTAAAGGGCATCGTGGCCCGATTATTTTCATCGATACCAACAACAATAACATCATCCCTGAGTTGTGGCATTTCCATTTCCAGTTCCCCACTAAAACAAAAACATACGACACGGCCACAGAATTTATTTATTCCGGGGATCAACATGACCGTGTCGGTTAAATCATGGAAATCACCTGTGTTATTGACAACGATGTCTAATTCTTTATTTGAACATAATTCAGATATAAATGGAATTTCAACGACGAGATCGGTACTTACATCATCAAGATAAACGGTAAGAGTTATACTTTGCACGTAAGGTACGGTTGTTATTGTTCTCAGAGATTTTGCGTTATCCAGAAAGATATAAGGTAAAACCCCAAATAAAAATTCTCCATTTTGATCTGTTTCTGCATTATAGAAACCATAACTATCCGGTTGTAATTTTTTTGCATCACCCTCATAGGATGTTATTAGTATTGGGTCGTAATCAAGTAAGGCCCAATCATTTTTGGTGATTACATTAACATGATATTTAAATGGGCTTTTTTTTACTGGATTATTTTCAAGGTTGCTTCCGTCTGTTGAATAGATGGTTGCAGATTCTGGGCCTTTCCGTTGACTGATAGTCATTGTCAGTCCATCTTTCTCTATCTTTTGGTATGTAGTATTAATTACATAAAGTGACATTGTTATATCCTGTTTTTGTTTTATTCATTATTAATACATGGTAAGGAACTATAAAATAATAGTTCGTACTCCGTCTGTTCCTGCTTGCCGTTATAACACCGGTTAATGGCGTGGGTAATTAATAGCGCACCGTTATTAAAATGACTACTTATAAATAAATTATATTCTTATAGTGATGTCGGAGGGCGTTTTTTGTTTATCCAACAGTTGCTATCGATGATTTTACTATTCCGTGTCACTGAGTTCTCATTTTTCAGTCATGTCTGGCATCTTCAGGTATTTATCCCTGCAAATAAGAATATTGCTCCTTTTATTTATAAAATAAATCTGTAGTCCTTAAGTAAAATGCTATAGAAATAATGTACCAGATGGAGATGTTCATATAATTAAAGGATGAGTAACATGAACAACGTATTCCGTGTTGTCCGGAACGAATCTACTGGCGTCTGGGTTGCGGTATCTGAGTTTGCAAAGAGCCGGGGAAAACGATCCGGACGTCGTGTGCAGGCTGGCTCTGCGATGATGCTGGTTGTTTTCGTATTGACACTGAACTGTGTTACATCGTCGCTCGCCGCAACAGTGTCGATCCTGCCGGGAGAGAGTGTCTATCTGTCACAAATCTATGGCACAGGCGCAAATCAGACAACGCGTTTAGCTGATCTTATTTTTAATGGTACCAGCTCTTCACCGGCAACGCTTATTGTTGACCGCAATACGCCACTGGGGACAGACAGTTGGTTGTTTAATGCCACCGGTAATGCCGTTAACTTAATTAGTCTGAGTGGAACTCGAAGAGCAGTGATTAAGCTGCTGGACGGTATTGATATGACAATAAGCAACTCCACAGGGGGAGCTGTTTATAATTCCGGGACTGCTTCGGGAATTGTGTATGAACTCGGCAATGGCAGTCAGCTCCGTTTTGTCGATAACCGTGCCAATAATGGCTATCGTGGCCTTATCATCTCAAATTCAGATGTGCTTTTCCGTGGTGCGAACGGTACTGTTGTTTTTGACAATAACAGCGCCTACTCCTATGACCCCGCGATAGATACCACTAACGCCAACATTATATTTGAAGGCAACGTCACGCTGACCAATAATGTCAATCACGCTATTGCCGGCGGCGTTATTCGGTTACATGACTCGGGCAATTTGATTTTTAGTGGTACAGATGCCTCCATTATTATCGGTAATAACAGTGCAATAAGTTCGGGCGGCGGACTATTTTCTGACGGAAGTGTGCAGCTTTATGGTAACGCTGATATCTATGGTAACCGGGCTGTCAGGGATACTGCGGGAGCTATCGTTGCACAGACCGGACTGGTGATGGAGACGAACGGTATCAATGGCATGAAAGTGCATGGAAACTATTCCAATGGCCAGTATGCAGGCGCTATTCTTATCGGCAACAGCGCGAATTTTACCGGCACGAGTCTGCTACATGCGAAAAATAGCGATATTCAGTTCTATAATAATTTCACCGGAGTCGGAAATCTCTTAACGCCCAATATGACATATGCGGTTGCCAATGCGATTAATATCCGCCAGCCGAATGGTGTGTTGAATATTGCTGCTGACGCTGGGCGTCAGATTCTGTTTCGTGATCCGATAACCAGTTTCAACTCCACTGGCGTGGCAATAAATGTCATTGTTGGAATTAATACCACCAACGGCAGCGATGCTACCGATGGGAAAGTGACTTTTAGTGGCGAAGATTTCACGCCCGGTTCTCAAAATACACAATCGCGGATTTATGCCAATACCACCGTTTATGGTGGCGTACTGGAGCTTAAAGATAATGCTCAGTATGGCATAAACACCAGCAGCACGCGGTTTACATTGCGGGACGGTGCCACTTTATTGTCAACCAGTACGGCGGCGAATACCGTGAATGTGCTTTCATCCGGCACCATGAATTTTGCCGATGGTTCGCTGATTAAGAGCAATGGCGACAGCAAATTGAATCTGAATGCCGGTAGTCGGCTGATTGGTACTGCAGCAGGTGACACGGTAACGATTGAAACCGACGGAGCCGATCAACTGACACTCGGCGGAGTCCTGTCCGGCCCTGGTAAGCTGGAAAAGATTGGTGCGGGGACCTTATCTACGGCTAACGCCAATCAGTTCCTCAACACAGGTGGATTCAATGTCAAAGAAGGGACACTGGACGCGCAGAACATGGCGCAGAGTTTCAGTTCGCTGGATATCCAGCATGACGCGTTGATGACGATGGGCAACAGCGGCGCAAACCTGTCGATCACCGATCGCGCCATGATTGCCGGTACGCTGGAAAACGTCCAGACGCTGAACAAATCAGGCAGTGGAGAGCTGCAGATTGCTAATTCTGTAGGCGCTAACCGGTTGGATATGTCTGGCGGTACGCTGAAAGTTGATTCCGGTGAAACGCTGACTGTCGCTGCGGACGCAAATTTTGGCAGCGGTGTAACAGCGCAGGTTGATATTGCCAGTGACCCGGCACTAAGTGCCGATACTCTCCAGCTTACCGGGAATAATACGCTGGATATCTCCGGCTATGCCCCCGTTACCGATGAGAATCAGTATACCCTTATCCGCACCCGGAACGGGATTAGCGGCGATTTCAGCTATACCGTCGCAGGACAGGCTTTGCAGGATTATGTCGATACAGACCATTTTCTGATCGGATGGGCGAAGAAAGATGACGACAGCAAAAATGTTATTGCGCAGTTTGGTCTGGTCTGGTTAAACACCGAAGACTCCAGTGCTCACGGTACGTTCAACGTAACGGACAGTCACAGCTTTACCCTGGGAGACGCGCTGCAAGATAATCTGAACTCCACCGCGTATGGTTTCGGCTGGGACGGCAAAAGCCTCAGCAAAACAGGTGGCGGTACGCTGATATTCTCCGCCATCAACAGCTATACCGGTAGCACGACTGTTAATGAAGGCACACTGCGGACCGATATCGCCGACACACTGAACAGCAGCAGCGATATTATCGTCAACGGTGGTGTACTCGATCTGAACGGCAACAATCAGCAGGCTAACCGCCTGAGCGGCAGCGGTGGCATTCTGATGCTCAACGGCGCATCGCTGACCGCCGTTAACGCCACGGACAGTGATAATTCGCGTTTTGACGGTGACATCATCGATGGCAATGTGGCTGGCGGCCGCTTCATCAAGAACGGCGATGGCAGCCTGACGCTGGCGGGACAGACGGCCTGGACTACAGATACGGAACTGAACGCGGGTGAGCTTGTCCTTGATGGCGGCAACGGTGGCGCACAACTGACCAGCAATATTATTGGTAATAACGGCAGCCGACTGACTCTACAAAACGGCGCACAACTGACCGGGTGGATCGACCCGGCGAATGTCGACATTGATGCTGTCAGCCGCTGGAGTATGACTGCTGATTCTTTGGTTGACCATCTGAGCAGTGCCGGGACGATCGCGATTTCCACACCGACCGATAATGATTTCAAAACCCTGACCGTGGCAGGCAACTACACTGGCAACGACGGCCTGATTGTGATGAATTCGGAACTGAGGGGCGACGATTCTCAAACCGACAAACTCATCGTTCACGGCGACACGGTCGGTAACACCCGCCTTGCAGTGAATCATGTCGGCGGTAGCGGAGCGCAGACCATTAATGGTATTGAACTGGTCCATGTCGATGGCAACTCTTCCGGTCACTTCGCCCTGACCACTGGCACTGTGGAAGCTGGTGCTTATGTCTATACATTGGCGAAAGGCACTGACAGTGCGGCGCAAAACTGGTATCTCACCAGTAAGTGGAAAGGTCCCGTTTTACCTGTTCGACCCGTTCTACCCGTTGTACCGGAGGCTCCGGTCAAACCACCGGTAGTGGATCCGACGGCACCAGACGCGCTGCGCCCGGAAGCGGGTAGCTATATCAGCAATATTGCAACCGCCAACACGCTGTTTAACCACCGTCTGCACGATCGTCTTGGTGAACCGCACTACACCGATGCGCTGCAAGAGGACGGACTGGCAGCCAGCATGTGGATGCGCCATGTCGGCGGTCATGAACGCTCTGTTGCCGGTGACGGTCAGTTGAAAACGCAGAGCAACCGTTATGTGCTGCAACTGGGTGGGGATATCACACAGTGGAGTACCGACGGCACCGACCGCTGGCATTTGGGGGTGATGGGAGGTTATGCAAACGCGCGCAGCAATACCCGCAGCGACCGCGCCGGTTACGGCTCTGACGGGCGTATCAATGGTTACAGCGCCGGGCTGTACGGCACCTGGAACCAGAATGAGGCGGATAAAATCGGGGTGTATGTCGATAGCTGGATGTTGTACAACTGGTTTGATAACAGTGTGGCAGCAGATAACCGCGCCAGCGACAGTTACAGTTCGAAAGGACTGACTGCCTCACTGGAAGCGGGTTATACCCTGAAAGCCGGAGAGTTTTCCGGCAGTCGGAGCACGCTGAACACCTGGTATATCCAGCCGCAGGCGCAGGTTACCTGGATGGGCGTGAAGGACAATGCGCACAACCGAAACGACGGGACCCGTATTGAAACCCAGGGCGACGGTAACATCCAGACGCGCCTGGGTGTGAGAACTTACCTGAACAGTCACCACAAAATGGATGAGAGTAAGCAGCGTGAGTTCCAGCCATTTGTGGAAGTAAACTGGATCCACAATACCGAAACCTTTGGCGTGAAGATGGATGGCGTAAGCATCAGTCGTGACGGCGTGCGTAATCTGGGCGAAATCCGTACCGGGGTGGAAGGCAAAGTGAATGCTAACCTGAGCATCTGGGGCAACGTTGGTGTACAAACAGGTGACAAAGGCTATAGTGACACTCAGGGAATGTTGGGGGTTAAGTACAGTTGGCGCTAACATTGCCTGATGCGCTACGCTTATCAGGCCTACATATAAATGCAATGTATTGAATTTGCGCGACTTTGTAGGCCGGATAAGGCGTTTATGCCGCATCCGGCATGAACAAAATGCACGTTGTCAGAAAACGGGGGCCTCGCTAATCAAAATTCAGTTTGTCGCGGGCGCGACGAAGCCGTTGCTCGCCACGGCGATCGTATTTTTGCGTTGTTGTGACACTGGCGTGACCCATCGCATCTTTTACTGTGATTAAGTCTTCGCCGTTTTCAAGCAACGCAGTAGCAAACGTTCTTCTCAAATCGTGAGGGGCGCATTTTTCAATTCCCGCTTCACTTTGTCTTACCTGCAAAATGTGGTAAACCGCCTGGTCAGTGAGTCTTGCGCAGGTCACATCATCAAAACGGCGGATGCGCGTAAACAACGGTCCCGGTGCTTCTCCCCTTACCTGCTCAATCCAGGTCTGTAATCTTGCCCATGTCCCTTCCGGCATATAAGCCAGCCGTTCTTTATTCCCTTTTCCTAAGACACGCAATGCGCGTTCATAAGTGACAATGTCACTTAAATCAAGCCCTACCACCTCGGAACGACGCAATCCACAGCCTAATAACACCCCCAACATCGCGGCGTCTCTCGGACCACGACAGCTACGATCGGTTTCGCAGACCTGAAATAACTGCCGGACCTCCTCTCGATGCAACGCGCGTCCTCGCTGAAGTTTACTACCGCGAAAATTACGTACTGCAAGAATGTGCTGGAAGCTTTCAACATCCATCAGCTTCAACATCCAGGCCTCTTTCGCTACGCCTTTAAGTGCAGACAAATAGGTATTGATTGTCGCCGTCGCCCGCCCCGTATCCCGTAGCAATTCAGCCACCGCCATGATGTGGTGGCGACGTAAGCTTCCCCACGG
Source organism: Escherichia sp. E4385 (assembly GCF_963883145.1). Classification (NCBI taxonomy): domain Bacteria; kingdom Pseudomonadati; phylum Pseudomonadota; class Gammaproteobacteria; order Enterobacterales; family Enterobacteriaceae; genus Escherichia; species Escherichia sp. E4385. The sequence goes on along the minus strand of NZ_CAWOOJ010000005.1, from coordinate 11,908 downwards.
GCAAGTTTCTGCATTGGCGGCTCCGAGCATTCTGGCAACTATTCCCAAAAAAGATGCCATCGTTTGCCGACTGCGTGGCGAATTTAGAGAGAGTAAATATGCTCTTGCCGGATTAAGGGGATTGCCACTTTCTACAGATGTTGGCCATAACTCGATCTCTGAGGGCACGAGAGGTTGAAAGTCATTCATCTCAGGATCAATGTCGGACAGATGGGTCATAGAGGACCTCACAACAGCGAAAAACGTCAGATGCGCTACGTAAAAAGTTAACCATAGTGTGCCACACAAGCACCATTCGGAAAATCTACTTTTTCAAAGGTACATTTTAATAAGTAGACGTGATTGTGAAGGACCATCATTCACGGAGGTTATGCCGAAGCAGGCAAATCCAGATGTCATTCAGCCTAACTTGCACAAGACGTTACCAATGTCACCCATATGGGATATTCGTTCACTTTTTATTTTTAAATAAAAAAAATTATCCGAGTTTATTTTAATAATTTCTGATTGTCGTGTATAAATATCTTTGGGTGTTAAGAGTCTTCATTATATTCCACACATATTATTACGCTGCTAGTTTTTTAGTTACGTACACTTAAATATGACAATCATCTATCTCAACCTATTGAAAAGTATATGTTAGTTATTATACATCATATGAATCTATGATTTTTTTAGCTAAAGCATAGTGGTCTTTAACACTAAATAAGATTAAGGTTAATTTTGCTGAAAACTTCAACATTTCTTATTTACAAAATTAATGATATGTATAGAATCTGAAACTTAAATAAAACGCTTCACTTGTTGTATTGTTTTAATCGATTTTATTAAATGGACAAATGTCATCAGGATAAACCATTATGGATAATAATTGTCATTCAGGAAAGCGTTCTTCAAAACCTAAACCAGCGATACAACATTCACCCTATCACGCCAGCCAAAATTCCTTTAATAAAACCCTGATTGCAGGTTCTATCTTTCTTGCTATCAACACAGCTCATGCTGCAGATGCTTGTGATTATGTAAGTACCACACCTGAGACGAGTTGTGTCTATATTGATAATAAAATAAACATCCATATTCATACTGATATAAATAATACAAACAATACCCCCGCCTATGAATATGAAACAGATTATGCGACCACAGATAAATCAGTAATCAATTTAGAAGCAGGTACTACAATTAATTCGGCTGCAACAGGCATTCAATCACTGGGGTATGATAATACTGAAATAGAAGTGAGTACCTCTGGCAATATTTATACCGGTAAAACAACCGATATTGATGCACAAGATCCTCAGGCCCCGATAAGTGGGCCATCTGGCGGAATTATCTATGAGAATACGAACGTACGAGAGACACAACACGCCAGCATTTATCTGGCAGGTGCATCCGGTGGTCTTCTGGCGCTGGGTGCCGTAATTCAAAATTCTGATAGCCAAATTATTAACAAGAGCAACAGTAAGGATACTGCCGCAATATATTCTCAGGCACTGGAATCACGGGTGACCACCTCGGGGGTTATTCGTTCTCAGGTTGGGGATGCGGTTCGTTTACAGGATACTGGTCCTCAATATTCTTATAGCAGCGGTGGCTACATAATTCTCGACCCGCAGAGTATTTTTGATGTTCATCTGCAGGCAGGTAGTCACGTTGAAGGTGGCTCTGAAGGTTCGGGAATTAAAACTATCGGTGGAGCAACCTCTAATATTACTATTGATGAAGGTGCAATGCTGGACGCATTGTCTGACGTAGCGATTAGTGCCACTGGTTATGATTATTATGATCTTAACTATACTAATAATCCGTCTGGTATAAATACATATCAATACTCTGGGGCTGCTACCAGCATCACTAATGCAGGAACCCTTACCGGTGTTATCCAATTGACCAGTGGTCAGGATAATATCGTAAATGATACCACTGGCGTCTGGAATATTCGTCAATGGTCAGATACCGATCGGGATGGTGTCAGGGACACCATTGCTTCTGTCGCAACCAGTGATTTTGGTGGTGGAACGACGGAATTAGAGAACCGCGGGCAAATTGTACTGACGGCCAATATTGATGGCAGCGCAAATAGCGCGCTGTTGCAAAATTTGCACACATTTAAAAACCAGGGACGTTTAATACTCGCTAATAACGTTGTAGGCGACCGTTTTACCATTGACGGTGATTATGTGGGTAATAATGGCACCATCGAGCTGGATACATATCTTGGGGATGATACTTCTCTCACAGACAGAGTCATTATTAATGGCTCAACCTCCGGTAAGAGTTATCTGGTCGTTGATAATCTTGGCGGAACCGGGGCGAAAACCAGCGAAGGGATTAAAGTTATCGAAATTAACGGTGATTCAACGGGTGATTTCATCCAGCAAGGCCGTATCGTTGGTGGTGCACATGAATACTATTTGCATAAAAATGGCGTGAATAATCAGGATGGCGACTGGTATCTACGTTCAAAGCTTCCAGTAATAATTTCCGAAGTTCCAGGGCTAAATCCCGACCCAGAACCAGAACCAAAACCCGATCCGAGTCCAATTCCCACTCCAGATCCAGTACCGACACCGGTACCTGTACCGGACCCAGACCCCAAACCAGTGCCAGCGCCAGAAAATATCAATCGACCTGAACCGGGGAGCTACATGTTTAACCACATGGCGGCCAACAGCCTGTTCCTGATGCGCCTTCACGATCGTATGGGTGAAACTCAATATACTGATGCATTGACTGGTGAGCAAAAGGTTACCAGTTTGTGGTTACGTCAGGTTGGCGGTCTTAACCGCTCTCGTGATGTTAGCGGTCAGTTAAAAAACAAAGGTAATCGTTACGTCACCCAAATAGGCGGAGATGTTGCTCAATGGAGTAGTAATGGCTTCGACCGTTGGCACTTGGGAGTAATGGCAGGATACGCCAGACAAACCGGCAAAACGGAGTCGCAATATTCCGGATATCAATCCAGGAGTTCTGTTGAAGGTTACAGTGCAGGATTTTATGGTACATGGTATGCCAATGAAGAAGATAAAACCGGGAGTTATCTTGATACCTGGGCTTTATATAACTGGTTTGATAATGAAGTTAAAGGCGACCAACTAGCGACGGAAAAATACAAATCCCGTGGTATAACGGCATCGTTCGAAGCTGGTTATACGTTCAAACTGGGAGAAAAAATCTCTGACGGTGTGAAATATTATCTACAGCCTAAGGGACAATTAACCTGGATGAACGTTCGGGCTAATGACCATATTGAACATCCGAGTAGTGGCAGTTCCCGGGTTTCCTTTGAGGGGAATGGTAATATTCAAAGTCGTATTGGTATTCGAGCCTATGCTAACGGCCATAGTTATAGAGATAAAGGTAAAGATCGTAATTTCCAGCCATTTATTGAAGCCAACTGGGTCCACAATACTCATAACTTTGGTGCAACCATGAATGGCTATAGCGATAATATTGATGGCACCCAAAATATTTGTGAAGTGAAAATCGGTCTAGAAGGTCAGTTATCTCATCATCTGGATGTTTGGGGTAACGTCGCACAGCAAATAGGGTACAGTGGTTATAGTGATACAGTGGCTATACTAGGTGTTAAATACCGATTCTAGCTGAGTGTCATCATTAAATAAAAACCTGCCAGTATTTTATTCACCGGCAGGTTTTCTGTTGCGTTTGATAATAGGATCTGGCATGCAACCCCGAGTTTTAATTGTTACAACGGAAGCCCCGGACGTACTGTTTAGTGGTCTTGGCTTTTTTAATGAGCACTTTTGGGCAGAACTGAACCGTCGTAATTATCCTTTTAAAGTTTTGTATCTGAATAATCAAAAGACGGCACGTTCTCAGTTAGCTGATTATGAAATTGCGGTAGAACCAGCCTTACCCTTTGATTTATCGCTGGAGTCACTTAGCCTTAATGTGGCCTGGAGTACATCACAAAAAATTCAGCCGATACTGAATGAGTTCAAACCCGACGTAATTTCAGTGCATGAAAACTCAGCGCTGTTACCGTTCTTTTTTGAGCTAAAGCGGGTTCAGTTTACTCTGCACTCAAGCTATATCGGCATGCAACACTATCTGACTCGTACGCAAAAAGGAATGCAGCATTATTGGGAACAAAGGATCGCTGTACGACAAAGTGGGGCGGTGGTTCTTCATAGCGATTGGGCTAACCGCTCTGTTATTCAGCATGTTTCGGCGGATATCGTTTCTCCTCATATTTTTCCTATTGGTGTAAATTTTGCTGATTATCCGGCGGATAAAATTGTTCATCCAGAAGGCAAAGTGGTAATTAGCTTCTTTGGCCGCTTTACCGATGTTGTGAAGAATTTTCAGATTTTCCGTGATGCAATCAACACACTTCCGCCAATCTACAGACAGCGTGTTGAAGCCCGGGTTTATGGTCCTGAAAAGATCCCTGATTATATGGAAAAAGAAGGCTTTAAAGGTTTAGCCTTTGTTCAGGGAGAAGAGAAAAGGCGGGCACTGGCGGAAACCGATATAGTGGTTTTCCCAAGCACGCAGGAAAGCTACGGTATTGTTGGCCTGGAAGCATTGCTATCAAATTGCGCGCTGATAGCCACACCGGGATTAGGTATGGATAGTTATATGCAGCCAGAATACGCTTGCGAACCGACGGTCGCCACGATACAAGGGCGAATAATTGTTTATCTGTCGGATGTGGAACAACTGCGTAAAGACCAGAAAGAGAATAAATTCCGCAATAGTGTCAATCGATCGGAGTTTACGTTAGGCAAGATGACGGAGTCATATATTTCAGTATGGCAGGAATTACACAAGAAGTTACATCAAGAACCACAGTGATGCCCCCTGATCAAGTATTCAATGGGTAATACGGTCACTTGATAAATATAGGGATAACCTTATCGTCCCGTTGAATACGGGACCGAATATATTAACACGCAGGCAGCCCCCACCGTAGATATCGGAAAAATTTTCTGAGAAATATCCGGAGCATAGTATCCGGATATAATTGGCTTTTTCAGAGAAGGACATTGTGAAAGTGGTGGTGCCCCTCAATTGTTGTCAGACAAAAAAGCATGTTCAGATTTTGAATTTTGCGCTGAAGTTAACATATAAAAAAGCATGTTGTAACTAATTATAAAAACGTGCATCCATGGCAAGAAAATTGCCATGGTGGAAATATTCAGAACACACATAAAAAACAAAATAACATAACGCTTTGAATATAAATAATTATTTATCTGGCATGGCAATTGCTTCGTCATTCTCGAGTCGTTTATAAAATTAAGGAAAGAGTATGTCTCATAATCGCAATTATCGATTTGCTACCCAAATTATTCACGCAGGGCAACACCCCGATCCATCTACAGGATCACTGAGTACCCCAATCTTTCAGACATCAACATTTGTTTTTGATAATGCTGAACAAGGCGCTGCACGTTTTGCGCTTGAAGAACCTGGGTATATTTATACCCGCCTGGGTAACCCCACCACAGAATCTCTTGAACAAAAAATGGCAGTTCTTGAAAGTGGTGAGGCCGCGCTGGCAACAGCGTCTGGCATTTCTGCGATTACAACAGCTCTGCTTACCCTGTGTCAGCAAGGCGATCACATTGTCTCTGCCAATGCAATATATGGCTGCACACACGCCTTTCTTTCCCATAGCATGCCGAGATTTGGCATTAACACAAGCTTTGTAGACGCCACAAATATTGCTGAACTAAAAGCAGCAATACGGCCAGAGACGAAAGTTGTTTATATCGAAACGCCAGCCAATCCAACGTTAACACTGGTTGATATCGAAACGGTGGCAGGTATTGCACATCAGCACGGTGCATTGTTGATTGTCGATAACACTTTTATGTCGCCTTATGGCCAACAACCGTTACGTCTTGGGGCGGATATTGTTGTACACAGCGTCACTAAGTATATAAATGGCCACGGTGATGTGATTGGCGGTGTCATTATCGGTAAAAAAGAGTTTATCGATCAAGCGCGTTACGTTGGACTTAAGGATATTACAGGCGGATGTATGAGTCCGTTTAATGCCTGGCTGACCTTACGTGGCGCCAAAACACTCGGCGTCAGGATGGAACGTCATTCCAGTAACGCCATGAAAATTGCTCAGTTCCTTGAGAAACACCCGGCGATTACCCATGTCTATTATCCTGGATTACAGACTCACCCTCAGTACGATTTATATAAGCGGCAAATGAGTTTGCCCGGCGGCGTCATCAGCTTTGAAATAACCGGTGGTTTTGAATCTGGCAGGCGGATGATTAACGCTGTCAATTTATGTTTGCTGGCAGTAAGTCTTGGCGATACAGAGACACTGATCCAGCATCCGGCATCCATGACTCACTCTCCCGTGCCGCCGGAAGAACGGTTGAAAGCGGGGATTACTGATGGATTAATTCGACTTTCCGTTGGTCTTGAAGATCCTGACGATATTATTGAGGACCTTCAACAGGCAATAGAAAAAGCCATTGCCTGAAATTAGTTTTTATCAACGTGAGAATTCTACAGCATATAAAAATCAACTCCCGCCCTCTGTCTTATTGGCTGAGGGATTGGGATGGAGGCGCATTATGCAAGTCACCACGCAGCAATCGGATAATTATATAAATATTTCTCAGACACAAACCGACAAGTTACCCTTTACACGCTATGATTTTGGCTGGGTTTTGTTATGCATTGGTATGGCAATTGGTGCAGGTACAGTATTAATGCCAGTGCAGATTGGATTAAAAGGCATATGGGTTTTTATTACGGCATTTATTATTGCCTATCCTGCGACTTACATTGTTCAGGATATGTATCTTAAAACACTATCTAAAAGTGAAACATGCAATGATTACACGGATATTATAAGTCACTATCTGGGGAAAAACTTTGGCATTTTCTTAGGTGTTGTTTATTTTTTGATGATTGTACATGGAATTTTTATTTATTCTCTTTCAGTTATTTTTGACAGCGCATCGTACATCAGACATTTTGGGTTAACTGATAGCGATTTATCTCATTCTGTTATCTATAAGATCATTGTCTTTTCTGTTTTAGTTGCCATTGCCTCTCGTGGAGAAAAAATATTATTCAAAATTTCCGGCCCAATGGTAATCATCAAAGTGGGGATTATTGTTATACTTGGCTTCATCATGATCCCACACTGGAATTTTAATAATATCAGCGCATTTCCCCCGATGAGTGACTTTCTACGCGATGTACTACTAACCATCCCGTTCTGTTTCTTTTCAGCCGTTTTTATTCAGGTATTGAATCCGATGAATATCGCATATAGACGAAGAGAAAAAGACAGGGTTATGGCAACCAGAATGGCCATCCGCACGCATCGACTCAGCTACATTGCACTGATAAGCATTATATTATTCTTTTCATTCTCATTCACTTTTTCTATCAGCCATGAAGAAGCTGTTTCCGCATTTGAGCAGAATATTTCCGCCCTGGCACTGGCAACTCAGGTGATACCGGGGAACATTATTCATCTTGCTGCAACGATATTAAATATTTTTGCAGTGCTGACGGCTTTCTTCGGTATCTATCTCGGCTTTCATGAGGCATTGAAAGGAATTATACTCAATGTTCTAAGCCGAAAATTCAATATTGAGAAAATCAGTCCACAAATTCTCACAACAGGAATTGGTGTTTTTATTGTTGCAACACTTGTTATCTGGGTATCGTTTCGTATATCTGTATTGGTGTTTTTCCAGCTTGGTAGCCCATTGTATGGTATCGTCTCTTGTCTGATCCCTGTGTTTTTAATTTACAGTGTCAAAGCATTAGAAAACTTGCGTGGGTTCAGAAGCTGGCTGATATTTCTCTACGGTATTTTGCTTTGCCTGTCACCACTATTAAAACTCATTGAGTAATATTTTTGACGCATCCATCTTTCAAATGGATGCGTTAACTTACCGCGTCCTCCTGGTAGCTACGTATTTTATTCAAAACTGTAGTATGAGAAACCCCCAGCACTTTGGCTATGCCGCGTGCAGAAACATTATAATCCAGCATCTTTTCAATAATTTTACGTTCAGTTAAACGAACTTGTTCTTTTAAAGGACTATTATTCCCATTGTGACCTTGCAGACTGTCCTCGCAAGAATAATTCATCCATTCCAGTTCTTCCTTTGTCACTATTCCCCTTTCCGACATATGCATCAAGCGGATAATCACATTCTCCAGCTCCCGGATATTGCCTGGCCATGCGTAATTTTGTAAAATTTCCAGACTTTGTTTATCAAATACCAGAGCACGATTAAATTCGCAGACATGCTTTTTCAAGAAATGGTCAATTAATAATGTAATATCTTGCGGATGCTGCCGAAGCGGTGGAATCGTTAAAGATAGAATATTAATTCTATAATAGAGATCGGCACGTAACTGACGGTTCAATATCATCTCCTCCAGGTTGGCATTGGTGGCTACGATAACCCGTGTATTTAAAGAGACGATCTGAGAGCTACCTATACTCCGGATACAACTATCCTGCAAAACCCGTAGCATTTTTGCCTGCATGCTTAACGGCATTTCGCCAAACTCATCAAGAAAAAGAGTCCCTTTATCTGCCATTTCAAACAGTCCTTTCTTCCCTTTTCCATCAGCTCCGGTGAATGCTCCTTTCTCATATCCAAAAAACTCACTTTCTATCAGTTCTTCCGGAATTGCCGAACAGTTTACCGGGATAAAAGCGTGTAAACGTCGTGGTCCACAATTATGAATAGCTCGCGCCAGTAATTCTTTGCCCGTTCCCGTTTCTCCACGAATTAATAGGGTAAAATTGCTTTGCGCAAACTTCATCGCTTTTTCAATGAGTAAGCGCATATGCTGGCTCTCGCCAATAATTTCATTAAAATAATCATTCTGCTTCGTTAATGTAGATATAATAGTGCGGCCAATACTAAAATGCCCTACATCAATAATATCATGAAGGTTATTCAATCGTTTTATGATTTTTTTAACATCCTCTACATTATAACATATTGACTTAATCAAAATACGTCTAGTTATCACCTTCATCGATATAATATTAACATTGTAAAACGAAAATACTTTTAAAACGTCTTCTATCATCGAAATACGGTCAATGGTTTTTATGTCCCAACGTATCGTAAACACATTAGCTCCATTGCATTTATTGAATACTTCAGCAGCTATTTTACTACAAGAAGAACGATGTTCTGCTAATGACTTCACAGAGTTAAGTAAAATCATAATGAGAACAACGTTACAATATGTCGCGTAACGTAAAATTCGGGAGATGAAAGAGAAAAAGTGGTGATATAAATGATGAGAGGAATAAATATTGTTAATGCCCATTATTCCGATGGACATTAACCAACGCCGGATCAGCACATTTGCCATCCAGGAAATACAATATAACCAATTTAAATTAGCGTCTTGCCATACTAAAACCTGCATACATCTGACTGACTTTTGCTCCCTGATGCAGAGAAGACATACTCTTCTTGAGTGTTTCGAGTCTGACTTTTACTTTACTCATCAGCTCTTCCGTGCCGTTAATAAGTCCACGAACCTGACTTCTGATACGTTCGCGCTCACTTTCTGACAAGGTTAATCCACTCGTACCAGTTATTAAACTGTCCGCTTTCGCCAGAAATTTATCCAGCAGAGCTAAAAAGTCCTCCCATTTTTCTTCACGCACCATCGTCAACATTGACTGGTTCATATCGAACAAGTTGTCATAATTTGAAATCATATTAACCTCGACGTCCACGGCTTTTCCTGGGGCCAATTTCTTCCCAGGTATCGGCAAGCCGCATTAATAGTTGGTCGACATGTTTCAGCAATTCAGGATCATTCGTCCGGTTAGCCTGAAACAATGTACGCGACATATATTCATAAAGTTGTTCTAGTTCTTCCGCGATATGCAGACCTTTCTCATGGTCGAGCGATGTTCGTAAACCATTATCAATAATATTAATTGCTTTCGAGATCATCTCTCCGCGACGAGCAATATTACCCTGACCAAAATAGATAATCGCTTTCTGGATGGCACTATGAATACCCTCAAACAGCATAGAAATAAGCTGATGTGGCGTTGCCGCTGCCAGTTTGCTCTGTAGTGAAACTTGTTTGTAGGCTTCTGCGCCCTGTGAAGTGTACATATCAGACTCCTGTGGGATTGACGGAGTTACCCTCCGTCAACTTTTTCTCTATCAAATAGTTGATAAAAGAGAAGATAATTGCGAGTTCATGCTGTTCATTTTTGACATCGCGGTATCCAGATTCTGAAACTGGATACGATAACGTTCAACCTGAGCATCAATGAGCTTCTGGGTTTTATCGATTTGATCCTGAAGCGCTTTGGTTTGCAAATCAAGGGAGTCAGTTGTCGTCTTTATCAGCCCGGTTTTGGTTATATCATCTTTAGTGCTACCAACGTAGGTAGTGATGATATCATCCAGCTTAGCCGCCATTCCGTCACTACCACCATGCCCGTGAAATATTTCAGCTATTTCTTCCGGATTTTTAGCGATAGCTTTATCCAGCTTATCTTCATCCAGCGTCATCTGTCCGGATTTAGAATCAACTTTGATGCCCAGATCAGCCAACGCGCCAAACTCTGCGCCAGGAGCACCATAAACGCCGTTTGTCGTAGAACGAACTTGACTCACTATTCCCCGCAGCATTGAATCGCCCATCAGCGGCCCGCACTTACTGTTGGGCGTTGCGACATCATCATCACCCAGACCGGAGTTATCATTCTTGACATATAAACTGGCTGCAGATGTCAATTTCAGCAGCGCATTGTATTGCTTAACAAAATCCTGAATAGCGGGTTTAATGGCCGACGGATCCGTTGTTAATGTCAACTGCTCTGATTGAAGTTTGCTTGGATCGTTTTTATCGGCTTCAGAAACGAACTTCAGATTCAGCGTCACGCCTTCAATGATGTCAGAAATACTGTTAGAAGAACGGGTAAATTCAGTGCCATCAACACGCAGTTTAGCGTCTTCAGCATCCGACACCACGACCATCTTATCGCCAGCACCGGGATCACCCGCGATAGGTTTCCCTGAATCGTCCAGATGCTGACCGCCCGCCGAGGTGTTCATTATGTCACCCAGCTTCTGGTCACCGTCGACCTTAACAGTCATTTCGCCATCAGTGCCAGTATCTTTAGAGCTAAGAACCAGTTGATAACCGTCGTCTGAACGCTGAACGCTGGCTCTGACTTCGCCATTTTGCCTGTTGATCGCTTTGGCAATGTCGTCTAACGAAGTCTCATCATCTTTAAGCTCAACCTCTGTGGTTTTGCCATCTTTTTGAGTGATGGTGACCTTTCTGGTAGCTCCGGTTGTAGATCCCAGCGGCTGATCACTAGTGGTCTGCGCTGCTGTTCTCAGTTTATGTGCCTTGGCAATTTGTTCTACAGTAACTTCATGAGTGTCCGCCAGAGCAGTTGCGTCCGCTGTCGCGGTAAAGGCTTTATTCTCACTGACTGTCAGTGTATTGAACGCTTCACTACTTAATGACTTTACCGATTTCTGTAGTGTAGCCAACTGGCTGGAGATCAATCCCCAAGCGGAAACCTTCGCTTTATAGCTGTTCTGACGGGTGGTATAGGGAACAAGACGTTGCTGCTCGCTAGCTTTAAGTTGCTCAAGCATTGTTGCGGTATCGAGCCCTGAACCGATTCCCAGTGATGATATACCCATGTAGTTTCTCCCGAGGGGGTTATGATTTTTAAGAATCTCTACCTTATATCGGCATAAAAACAGGCTGGATAAATATTTAACTTTTCCCCAACAAAACCTGAGTGAAATTATTAATCCTCTTTTTAATCTACCCCGTTACATTTTCGAAGCGCTTTCAGTTTTTATCTTACACGCTTTAGCCTCTTTATTTTCACGCCGATATATAGGGTATGCGCCACTTATAACGC